>VGUA01000115.1 GCA_016874535.1 Gammaproteobacteria bacterium | reverse complement strand
CCAGTGCCAGCGGAACTTGCCGTTGGGCGCCTTGCGCAGATTCTTGGCCAGACCGGACAGATCTTTCGGCGGTGTGCGATGAGGCTGGTAGGCCGCGATCGCCGCCGCGACTTCTTCCAAGGAATCGAAGCCTTCCGGCCGCTGCCGCATGAACGCCCCGATCTTCTCCACCCCTTCCGGTTCGATGCGGGGCGCGATATCAACCAGCACCAGCGCGGTGGAATCAACCCTGTCTTCGCCGGCAGCCACGAGACTCGTGCCGCCTCCCATGGAAGCACCGACCAGCACCGGGCGACGGTCTCCGAGCGCCTTCAGCAGGCAGACAAGATCTTCCACCATCACGTCCTGCGAATAGGTTCCATCCGGTGACCAGTCCGAGTCACCATGGCCGCGCGCATCGAAGGCGATGGCGTGATAGCCGGCCCGGCCGAGCGCCTCGCCTGCCGCCTTCCAGGCATGTCGTGTCTGACCTCCACCGTGCTGGAGCAGGACCAACGGACCCTCCGGATTGCCCCAGGCATCTCCGGCCAAGGTCACTCCGCGCGCGCCGGGCCAGCGGAACATGGGCTCGGGCGTACCCGGCAGTCGTTCACCTGCACTCATCTCTTGCAACTCACTGGGCTGCTCACTGGCAGCGATTGTTCTGGCAGGACTGGCCGGTGGGGCAATCCTGATCGAGGCAGCATTGATCGACTTCCTTGCAGCGCGCACCGATGCAGTTGAGATCGTTCGCGCATTCGAAGGAGGTATTGCAGCGGCCGCACAGAGCGGCGCCCTCGACCGCCACCTTGCAGCGGTTGTCGAGGCAACGCTGACCGCCCGGGCAGTCCGCATCCAAGCAGCACTGATCGTTGGTGCGACAACGCGCGCTGACACAGCGTAAGCCCTCGGCGCATTCGAAGACGGTGGTGCATTGGCCGCACAAGGCCGTGCCCTCTTTGGAGGTTGCATTGCCGCTCAAGACGCAGAGGCCTGCGAGGATCAGCAGACGCAGTGCGCGCAGGGCGAGCAGGCCCCGAGGTCCATGTGGAGTGTGCAGGGAGAGTGTGATCATCGGGCAATCCCGGTGCTCTTCAGGAAGCAGCCCGCATCATGCCACAGCACGGGACTGACGGTCGCGGGCGGGAGTCGCTATGCTCGTGGCCATGAATGCTCTCCTCCGAATCCTGCTGCCGGCCGTGCTCGCCGGCATCACGACAGGCCTGGTGGCCAGCCTGTTGCATTACTTGCTCACGGAGCCCTTGCTGGGCCACCTGCTGGGCGAGGCCTCCGGCGCGCGGGAAGGCCTGGGGCACTGGGGCGCGACAGCGCTGCGCGAGCTACCGCCTGCCATCCTGCAAGCCACCGTACTTATTGCACTCTGGCAGTGGAAAAACGTGATTCCCAACTGGCGCCAGGGTGTGGCCTGGGGCATTGCAGGCTTTGCGGCCGCGGCGCTACTGCGCTTTGTGCTGCTGCCGACGTGGATGGACATCCCGGCATTGCCACCCGTAGTGGCTGGAGCGCCCATTGAGCTGCAGGAGGCCTTGCGCTGGGCCCTTCTGCTGTGTGGATTTCTCACCTGGCTGGTGCTCGGACTGAGCGCCGCCCGGGCCTCGCGTGCCACCCGGGCCCATGCAGGCCAGAAGGCTGCGCCGAAAGTTTCATGACCCGTTGGCGCCCTCCCGCACCCAAGTCCTCGCCCTACATCACGCCGGAGGGCTACCGGGCACTCGAGGCTGAGCTACGCATGCTGGATGAGCGGCGCCGCGACACGGTGCGCCATCTCGCTGCGGCTGCTGCCGAAGGCGATCGCTCGGAGAACGCCGAGTACATCTACCGCAAGAAAGAATTGCGCGAGATCGACCGGCGCCTCGGTTACCTGCAACGCCGGATGCCGACCCTGAACATCGTGTCCCGTCCACCGCCTGTGTCCGACCAGGTGTCCTTTGGCGCATGGGTCACGCTGGAGGACGAGGCAGGTGGCGAGCACTGCCACCGCATTGTCGGGGCGGATGAAACCGCTTTGAGCGCTGGCTTCATCAGTGTGGATGCGCCGCTCGCGCAAGCACTGCTCAAGCGCCGGGTGGATGAGGAGATCACGCTCGCGACCCCGGAAGGCACTCGGCGCTATCTCATTCTCGAAGTGCGCTACGTGCCTTGACACGCGCCCGCCACGCTGGCCGTACTTTAAATCCCCAGGTTGCCCAACATCATCGCGATGTCATTCAGGATGGCGGTGGCGCGCGGATGCGCGAATTCGAGGCGGGTGATGCCCGCCCTCAACGCGTCCAGCCGCTGGACGAGGGCTGAGTCCGACGCGGTGACCGCGAGTTCGTGCTCGATTCGCGCAAGCAGTTCGCGAAGCTCGGCAAGTTTTTCCCTGTCCCCAGGCCTCGTGTGGTCGATTTCCGAGTGCAGCTGGCGCACGGCCTGACGCAGTTCGGCGGTGGGCAGTCCGGGCTGAGGGAACGCGCGAGGCGCACCCCGTTTGACCGCCGCCAGGGTTTCCTCAAAAGTCCCCGGCTGCTCCTTCACCCACTCCAGCCACCAGGTGGCGCCGGCCTGATGGTAGGCGGCAAGCGTGGCCGTTGCCGCCTCGGGATCGCCATAAATCGTGCGGCCACTGGCGAGAAATTCGAAGGGTGTCTCGGCTTCCTCGCGCAGCGCGCGGACATGGCCGACGACCTCCGAAAATTCGGCGGTCTCCAGCCAGAAGTTGCGGCAGTCCGTGGCAGCGACAGGATCTGCCTCGTCGCCCCCGGGGAGGCGAATGGGGAAGTAGCCGTCCCAGCGGGCGGCGCGGCGCATGCCTGCGCTGGACGCCACGGTGGCGCCCACCCAGATCGGCAGGCGTGGGCTCTGTACGCACGATGGTGCGATTCGCGCGTCACGCACGCGGTAGTGATTGCCCTCGTGGGTGACAGTCTCCCCGCGCAGCAACCCATCCACGATTTGCAGGCCTTCATCCAGACGTTCTGCGCGCGCAGTGGCAGCAGTGACTTCCCCGAAGGGTTCGAAGTCCATGGCCACCGGTTCACCGAGTCCCACTCCGCAGACCATACGGCCGCCCGAGAGCTGATCGAGCGTGCTGAGCTCCTTTGCGAACTTCCAGGGGCGACGGCGTGACAGCGGCGTGATGAGCGCACCGAGCTTCATGTGATGCGTAGCCTTGGCCAAAGCGCCGAGCATTACCGTGGCATCAGCCAAGGGGAGTGCGGCACCCGGCACCAGCACCAGATGATCCCAGATGAAGAAACCATCGTAGCCGGCGGTCTCGGCGGCCTCGGCCAGCGCGAGCAGTCGCTGCGGGTCTCCATAATCGCCGTGGGTGGGCACATAGAGGGCGGTACGCATAGTGACGGTGTCCATGACGTTGTTGCTTGTTCGAAGGAGGGTAGGCGGCCCACCCGGGGGTGTAAACGACCGGACGTGATCCGGCGCAAGCGCATGGGATCGAAGGTCTAATACTGTTGTCGATGACCCTGTGTTGCAGGCCGCGGATCGCGCGCTTTTGCTTTGCGGCGGTGCGATTGCATTCATACCCCCCCTCGGTAGAATGCGTTTCCCTCCCTGTCCCCGGTGAAATCGATGAGCGGCGAGATGCAGAAACCCGCGGCGCGACCCTCCAATCCCTGTTTTTCTTCCGGCCCCTGTCCCAAGCGGCCGGGCTGGTCGCCGGCAGCTCTCGGCGGTGCTCTGGTGGGCCGCTCCCATCGATCCAAGGAAGGCAAGGCGCGGCTGAAAGAAGCGATCGATCGCACGCGTGCAGTGCTCGGCGTACCTGCGGATTACAGGATTGCGATCGTGCCGGCATCCGATACCGGAGCGGTCGAGATGGCGCTGTGGAGCCTGCTCGGCCCGCGCCCGGTGGACGTGCTCGCCTGGGAAAGCTTCGGTTCGGAGTGGGTGAGCGACGTGACCGAGAGTCTCTGCCTGCCTGGCACACGCGTGTTCGAGGCGGCCTATGGCGCCCTGCCGGATCTCTCCGTGGTCGATTTCCAGCATGACGTGGTATTCGTGTGGAACGGCACCACGTCTGGCGTGAAGCTGCCGAATGGGGATTTCATTCCCGATGATCGTGCGGGTCTCACCATCTGTGACGCCACGTCTGCCGCATTCGCCATGCCCCTGCCGTGGTCCAAGCTCGATGTGGTGACCTTCTCCTGGCAGAAGGTGCTGGGCGGGGAGGGCGCGCATGGCGTGATCATCCTCGGGCCCCGTGCTGCGGAGCGCCTGCAGACGTTTGTGCCGGATCGCCCCCTGCCCAAGATCTTCCGCATGGCGAAGAAGGGCAAGATTGATGAAGCCCTGTTCGAAGGGGCGACCATCAACACACCGTCCATGATCTGTGTGGAAGATTACCTCGATGCCTTGCGTTGGGCGGAATCGTTGGGCGGGCTTTCTGCACTCTGTGCACGCTCCCAGCGCAACCTTGCGGTGCTGGAAGCGTGGGTGGCAAGAACCTACTGGATCGACTTCCTGGCCGAACGTGCCGACACGCGTTCCAACACCTCCATCTGCCTGAAGCTCACCGCGCCCTGGTTCGCCGCGCTCGATGCCAAGCAGCAGTCGGCGGCGGTCGAGAAGATGGCCAAGCTGCTCGATGCCGAAGGGGTGGCCTTCGACATCAACGGCTATCGCAGTGCGCCCCCGGGCCTGCGCATCTGGGGTGGTGCCACTGTGGAAGCGGCCGATCTCGAAGCGCTGCTGCCATGGCTGGAGTGGGCGTACGCCCAAATCCAGCAGCCAGCCGCCTGAACCGAACCAGCAGAGGTAAAGAACATGTTCAAGGTATTCGTAGCTGACAAGCTGGCCCCGGAAGGCATTGCCGCGCTCAAGACCTATCCCCAGCTCGAGATCGATTTTACGCCAGGTCTCGATGTGGACGCCGCACTCGCCCACGCCGCCGAAGCCGATGCCATCATCGTACGCTCCGAGACCAAGATAAAAGGCAAGTTGCTCGAGGCGGCGGGCAAGCTGCGCGTGGTTGGACGTGCGGGCATCGGTGTGGACAACATCGATCTGGTGGCCACCACCGAGCGCGGCATCGTGGTGCTCAACACGCCGGATGCGAATGCAACCACCACCGCCGAGCTTGCCATCGCCCACCTGTTTTCATTGAGCCGGCAGCTGCCGGAGGCCGATGCCTCGGTGCGCGGCGGCGAATGGGCGCGCAGCCGCTTCATGGGCTCGGAGGTGACGGGCAAGGTGCTCGGCATCATCGGCTTCGGCACCATCGGGCGCCTGGTCGCCGAGCGGGCGCGCGGCCTCAAGATGGAGGTCCTCGGTTTTGACCCCTTCGTCACACCCGAGACTTTCGCCCAGCATGGCGTGGAGCCTGCGGAGCTTGCTGCGCTGTTGGCACGTGCCGATTACGTGACCCTGCACTGCCCGATGACGGATGACACCCGCAATCTGCTGAACGCCGAGCGACTTGCCAGCATGAAAAAGGGCGCGCGCCTCATCAACTGTGCGCGCGGCGGACTGATCGACGAAGACGCCTTGCTGGCCCAGGTGCAAAGCGGCCATCTGGCGGGGGCGGCACTGGATGTGTTTGCCCAGGAGCCGCCCGGCGCCTCGCCCTTGTTCGCCGACAAGCGCATCCACTTCACGCCACACCTGGGCGCCTCCACCCAGGAGGCCCAGACCGCGGTGGGCGTGGAAATCGCGCACCAGATTGCCGCCTTCCTGATCCAGGGTGAGGTGCGCAATGCGGTCAACCTCAAGAGCATTGCCCCCGAGCGGCTCAACCAGATGGCGCCTTCACTGCGATTGGCGCGCAATATCGGCAAGCTGCTGGCCATGATGAGCGAAGGCGCGCTACTGGAGGTGGAGCTTGGCCTTTATGGCCAGGCGGCGGAGCTCGAGGCTCAGCCCATGATGTGTGAAGTGGTGGCGGGCCTCATGCAGGATCACCTCGACACTCCCATCAATCGCGTGAACGCGCTGCCGCTCGCACGCCGCCAAGGAATCAAGGTGAGCGAAGTGAAGTCATCCGAGAGCAAGGACTATCTGGCGGTGGTGCGCGTGCGGGGTCGTACGGCCCAGGGCACGGTCTGCCTGGAGGGCACTTTGTTCGATGGCAGGCATCCGCGTCTGGTGCGCGTGAACGACTACGAGATCGAAGCGGAGCTGAGTGGCCAGCTGGTCATGACGCGCCACGCCGACAAGCCAGGGGTGATCGGTGCGCTGGGTGAAATCCTCGGCCGGGAAGGGATCAACATTTCCCGCATGCAGGTGGGCGCCGCCGAGGGCAAGGACCGTGCAATCGCCGTGATTGGCGTATCCTCGGTGTTGCGTGACAGCACGCTTGCAGCACTGGGCGCGATCGACGCCGTGGACAAGGTCTTGCAGGTGAATTTCGCGTCCTGAGCGTTCATGCTGCGCAGGCCGGGGTGCAAGCCCCCGGTGGCATGATTTCAGCAGTTGCAACGGAAGGAGGCAGGCGATGATGACAGGCATGAAAGGCCCGTTGCGCTGGCTGGTGCTGGCCCTCGTCGTGCCACTGGTCGCGATCGCCGGCGCCGTGCTGGTGTTGGATCATGAGCCAGCCCAGTTTTCGCTCGAAGAGGCCGTACAACAGTGGTCGGCGCCCACGGCGCGAGAGCCGGTACGCGGGGTGTATACCACCGCCGCGACCTTGCAGATTCTCGAGACCCTGCTCCACAAACGGGGTGGCTACCTCAGCAACGACGTGATGCCGCCCGGGGCCTGGATGGACAACGTGCCGAACTGGGAGTGGGGCGTGCTCACCCAGCTGCGGGACATGGCCAAGAGCCTGCGCAACGAATTCTCCCGCTCGCAGACGCAATCCACCGAGGATCCGGATCTCACCCGCGCAGACAACCACCTCAACATCGACAGCGACTCCTGGATGTTCCCGGCGGCAGAGCGCGAATATTCCTCCGCCCAGGATGCTCTGCACGCCTATCTGCAGAGACTGGATGACGGTGGCCAGCAGGACGCCCAATTCTTCGCGCGCGCAGACAATCTCCGTAACTGGTTGGGCCTCGTGGAGAAGCGTCTGGGGGATTTGTCCCAGCGCCTGAGTGCGAGTGTGGGTCAGGTGCGCATCAATACCGATCTGGCTGGAGAAACGGCTGCAGAGCAGTCCACCGCCACGGCTGCGGTAAGGATCGTGAAAACTCCCTGGAATCAGCTGGACGATGTGTTCTACGAAGCCCGTGGCGCCAGCTGGGCCTTGCTGCATCTCCTGCGCGCGATCGAGCGCGACTGCGCATCGGTGCTGGAAAAGAAGAATGCGCGAGTGAGCCTGCGCCAGATCATCCGCGAGCTGGAGAGCACCCAGGAAGGCCTCGGCAGCCCCATCATCCTGAACGGCGGCGGCTTCGGCTTCACCGCCAACCACTCGCTGGTGATGGCGTCCTACATCTCGCGCGCCAACGCGGCGGTGATCGACCTGCGCATGCTGCTGGAGCGGGGCTGAGCGTCAGCCCTGCCCGAAATCACGCGACGCTCGTCAAGAAAGCGAGTCAGAGCGTCCGACACTCGTCCGCCACCTGGATTATCAAGGCTGGTGGGGCTATCTCCCCGACGTCTGTTGCTGTCCTTGGCTGTAATGGGCGAAGGAAGCGGCGCAAGGCTCTCAGTCGCTGTACCGCAAGCCTGGAATAAGTCAGCCAACGATTTCAATCGCTATTTTGAAAAGAAATATAAACATATTGATCAACAAATTGAACTAGCCGACTAAATTCATCTGCCGACAAAACCCACTCGATCTGTCGACTGTCGACCTCCCGTAACTTAGGTCCGTGGATAACTGGGGCATTCGGGGCAAACTACGCCCTGGGAGGCCCGAGATGCGCAAGAGCAAGTTCAGTGAAA
>VGUA01000114.1 GCA_016874535.1 Gammaproteobacteria bacterium | reverse complement strand
TGGCAGGTCATGCCGGCATGAGGAGCGGGCGCCGCGCGCGCCTGCCATCATCAAACACATTCACGCGGGGAACGGACTTGAGCAAATCGGTTGTGATCATCGGGGCCCAATGGGGCGATGAAGGCAAGGGCAAGGTAGTGGACATGCTCACCGAGCATGTCGCCGCGGTGGTCCGCTTCCAAGGCGGTCACAATGCCGGGCATACCGTGGTGATCGAAGGCGTGAAGACGGTCCTGCACCTGATTCCGTCCGGGATACTGCGCGAAGGCGTGCGCTGCCTCATCGGCAACGGTGTGGTGGTGTCGCCGGCAGCCCTCATGGAAGAGTTGCGCATGCTGGAATCCAAGGGCATCCCGGCCCGCCAGCGGATGCAGGTGAGTCCGGCCGCAACCCTCATCCTGCCCTATCATGCGGCGCTCGATCAGGCACGCGAGAAGGCACGCGGAGCACAGGCCATCGGCACCACCGGTCGCGGCATCGGCCCAGCCTATGAGGACAAGGTTGCGAGGCGCGCGCTGCGCATCGACGACCTGCTCTATCGCGAGCGCTTCGCAGCCAAGCTCGGCGAGGTGCTCGCCTACCACAATTTCGTGCTTGCCAATTATTACAAGGTCGAGAAGCTCGATTTCCAGCAAATTCTCGATGAACAAATGAAGTTCGCGGAGGAAATCGGCCCGATGGTGGGTGACGTGGCGGAGATCATCCACGACATCCAGAACTCCGGTGGCAATGTGCTGTTCGAGGGCGCGCAGGGCAGCCTGCTCGATGTGGATCATGGCACCTATCCCTTCGTTACCTCATCCAACACCACCGCGGGCTATGCTGCGACTGGCAGTGGCGCGAGCCCCTGTCGCATGGATTACGTGCTCGGCATCACCAAGGCCTATACCACCCGTGTCGGCTCGGGGCCCTTCCCGACCGAGCTCTTTGATGCGACGGGCGAGCGCCTCGCGACGCGCGGCCACGAATTCGGCGCAACCACTGGGCGTCCCCGTCGTTGCGGCTGGTTTGACGGTGTGGCCCTGCGCCGTTCGCGCATGACCAACGGCATCTCCGGGCTTTGCGTGACCAAGCTGGATGTGCTCGATGGCATGGACGAACTGCAGCTGTGCGTGGGCTACCGCACCGACAAGGGCGCACTCAAATCTTCACCCATTGGCGCCGAAGCCATGGCTGAAGTCGAGCCGGTCTACGAGACCATGCCCGGTTGGCAGGAATCGACGGTAGGCATCACCGACTACGACCAACTCCCCCTGAATGCGCGACGCTATCTCACGCGCATCTCCGAAATCGCCGAGAGTCCGCTCGACATGATTTCCACCGGGCCGGACCGCGCCCATACCATCGTACTGCGCAATCCATTCGGCTGATGGACACGCGCGACCCCGTCGAGTGGTTTGCGGCGTGGCTGGCGGAGGCTGAAGCCCGCGAACCGAACAATCCCAGCGCCATGTCACTGGCCACGGTGGATGCCTCAGCCCGACCCTCGCTGCGCATGGTGCTGTTGCGCGGCTTTGACGCACGAGGCTTTGCCTTTTACACCAATCTCGGCAGCCGCAAGGGCGAGGCCCTCGGCGCCAATTCCGAGGTGGCCCTGTGTTTCCACTGGAAATCGCTGGACCGGCAAGTGAGGGTGGAGGGCACTGCGCAACCCGTGAGCGATCAGGAAGCGGATGCCTATTTCGCCAGCCGCCCGCGGGATTCGCAGATCGGGGCCTGGGCGTCCCGGCAGTCGCATCCGCTGGAGTCGCGTTTCGCGTTGGAGAAACGCGTTGCCGCCGAGGCCGCGCGCTTCGGTCTCGGCAAAGTCCCGCGACCACCCTTCTGGTCCGGCTTCCGGGTAGTGCCGAGGCTGATCGAGTTCTGGGAGGAGCGGCCGTTCCGCCTGCATGACCGCACCTGCTTCACCCGACGCGGGAACGCCTGGGAGAGCAGCAAGCTCTACCCGTGACCAACTCGACGGGCAGGCCGGAGGGTTTTACACCATGCCATTGACCCGGCTGCGGGAATTTCTGCGTCTCGAGGCCGCCGGCGGCATCATCCTGATGGTGACCGCCGCGCTGGCGCTCATGCTCAGCAACAGTCCCTGGGCCGACCACTATCAGCGTTTTTTTGACACCGAGATCGCGGTCACCATCGACAAGGTGGGCGTGGTGAAGCCGCTGCTGCTGTGGATCAACGACGGATTCATGGCGATCTTCTTTCTGCTGGTTGGCCTCGAGATCAAGCGTGAGATTCTTGAAGGGCAGCTTTCGTCACGGGATCAGGTGGTATTGCCGGCAGCCGGGGCACTGGGCGGTTTTGTGGTGCCGGCGATGATTTTCGCCGCGCTGAACCGCGGCGACCCGATCGCCCTGGCGGGATGGGCAATCCCGTCCGCGACTGACATCGCCTTCGCACTTGGGGTGATTTCACTGCTGGGCAATCGTGTCCCCGCATCGCTCAAGCTGTTTCTTGCCTCGCTTGCCATCTTCGACGACCTGGCTGCAGTCGTCGTCATTGCGCTGTTCTACACGGCAGATCTCTCGACTGCCGCACTGACCGGAGCGGCGGTCTGTATCACCGGACTTTTCCTGCTCAATCGATTGGGCGTGCGTGCGCTCACGCCCTATATGCTGCTCGGCCTGTGTCTGTGGGTATTCGTGCTGAAGTCCGGGGTGCACGCCACACTTCCAGGTGTGGTCCTGGAGACGGCGATTCCGCTGAGGGCCCCCGACACTTCACTGTCGCCGCTACGCTGGCTGGAACATGCCCTGCACCCGTGGGTGGCATACTTCGTCCTGCCTGCCTGCCTGCCTGCCTTCGCCTTCGCCTTCGCCAATGCAGGCGTGCCACTTTACGGGGTCTCCATGGACCACCTGATGGGGGCTCTCCCGCTCGGCGTGGCTGCCGGTCTGTTCCTCGGCAAACAGTTGGGCGTGATGGTGACCTGCCTGTGCGTGATTCGATTGGGTTGGGCACGATTGCCCGAAGGCAGTCAGTGGCTACCGTTCTACGGGGTCTGCCTGCTCACAGGTATTGGCTTCACCATGAGCCTGTTCGTCGGCAATCTCACATTCGGCAGTGCCCCCGACACCTATCTTTCAGCCACTCGCATTGGTGTGCTCGCAGGCTCGCTGCTGTCCGCGCTGGCAGGCCTCGTGGTCCTGCACCTGACGCTGGGCGATGCCCGAACATGAGGATGGCACCGCGGCTGACACACTTGACTCCATTGAACCAGACAACAGGGTGGAACCATGGCACGCAATCATTTTGGTCTTGATGGTCGTATCGCGGTGGTGGCGGGGGGCAGCCGCGGGATCGGCGAGGCGATTGCCCATATCCTTGCGGACTACGGCGCGCATGTGATTGTCACCAGCCGGAAAATTGAAGGCTGCCAGACCGTGGTGGAAGCTATCCGCGCCAAGGGCGGCAGCGCCGAGGCGCAGGCCTGCCACCTGGGCGAACTGGCCCAGATAGACGCCTTGTTTGCCCATGTCGATTCGGCGCATGGCCGCATCGACATCCTGGTCAACAACGGCGCCGCGAACCCCTTCTACGGGCACATCCTGGACACCCCGGTCTCGGCCTTCGAGAAGACGCTCGAGGTCAATCTGCGTGGTTACTTCTATACCTCGGTGGCTGCGGCCCAGCGGATGAAGCAGACCGGCGGGGGCGCCATCGTCAACGTGGCCTCGGCCAATGGCATCACTCCGGGCGACAAGCAGGCGATCTATTCCATCAGCAAGGCAGGCATCCTCAACATGACCCAAGCCTTTGCCAACGAATGTGGTGAGTTCAACGTCCGCGTGAATGCGCTGATCCCGGGTGTTACCCGAACCCGCTTTGCCCAGGCTCTGCATGATGATGAATCCTTCCTCGCCCCGGCGCGGGCACGCACCCCCCTCAAGCGTTCCGCAGAGCCCAGCGAGATGGCGGGCGCCGTGCTCTATCTCGTGTCGGATGCGGCGTCCTATACCACCGGCAGCTTCGTGACCGTGGACGGGGGCTATCTCGCCTGAACGGCTGATCGACTGGCTCCAGTCCCCTACAATGGCCCGGTCTCCACGTAGCCGGGCCCAATCCTGACATGAGTCTTCTGGTCAATCGCAGGGATCTGGAATTCCTGCTCTATGAATTCCTCGGAATCGAGAACCTCACCCGTTGCCCTCGATATGAAGGGCAGGATCGCGGGATGTACGACGCCATTCTCGATGCTGCCGAGACGCTTGCCACCACTCGGTTTGCCACCCATGCCGCCAAAGCCGACGAGCATGAGCCGACTTTCGACGGCGAACGTGTCCACCTGATCCCCGAGGTCAAGGAGGCGCTGGATGCTTATGTGGAAGGCGGTTTCATGGGAGCCTCCTTCGATACGGAGGTTGGTGGCATGCAGCTGCCCTGGACGTTCGCCCAGTGTTGTGCGCTTTACTTCAGTGCGGCGAATGTCTCCACGGCGGCTTACCCGTTTCTGACCATCGCCGCGGCCAATCTGCTGGCGAGCATCGGTTCGCCAGAATTCAAGCGCAAATACCTGGAGCCGCTGGTGAGCGGCCGCTACTACGGCACCATGTGTCTGTCCGAGCCGCAAGCGGGCTCATCCCTGGCTGATATCCGCACACGCGCGGTGCCGCAACCCGAGGGGCATTACCTTCTTACCGGCAACAAGATGTGGACCTCCTGTGCGGAGCACGATCTGGCGGAGAACATCATCCACATGGTGCTCGCCAAGATTCCGGGCGGGCCACCGGGCGTGAAGGGCATTTCGTTGTTCCTGGTGCCGAAGTTCCTGGTCAACGACGATGGTTCGCTCGGTGCCCGCAACGACGCGCACATCGTTGGCCTCAACCACAAGATGGGCTATCGCGGCACCGTGAACACCGTGTTCAATTTCGGTGATCACGGACACTGTGTCGGCTATCTCATTGGTGAACCCCATCAGGGGCTGAATTACATGTTCCAGATGATGAATGAAGCCCGGGTTGGCGTGGGGCTCGGTGCGGTTGCTCTGGGTTACACCGGCTACCTGCACTCGCTGCGCTACGCCCGGGAGCGCCCGCAGGGACGCCTGCCCGACAACAAGGATCCCGTAAGCCCGCAGGTGCTGCTCGTGGAGCACGCCGATGTCCGCCGTCTGCTGCTGGCACAAAAGGCGGCAGTCGAGGGCGGGCTGGCGCTGGTCCTGCACTGCTCGCACCTGCTCGATATCCAACGCACGACCGAGGATGCCGCAGAGCGTGATCGTGTCGGACTGCTGCTCGATCTGCTCACACCGATCGCCAAGTCTTGGCCTTCCGAATTCTGTCTTGAGGCGAACAAGCATGCGATCCAGATTCATGGCGGTTATGGTTATACACGCGAATATCATGTGGAACGTTTCTACCGGGACAACCGGCTGAACCCGATCCATGAGGGCGCCCACGCCATCCACGGCATCGATCTGCTGGGGCGCAAGGTGTCCATGCGCGACGGCGCGGCCTTGAAGGCCCTGCAGGCGGAGATTGCGCGCACCTTGCAGGAGGCCGCCGGCCAACCGCATCTCCAGGAACATGCCAAGGCACTGGAGGGCTGCCTGCATCAACTGCTGGAGACCACAGGAGCCCTCAATGGCATCAAATCCGCCGGTGAGAACACGCGGGCCTTGGCCAATGCGGGGATCTATCTCGACTGCTTCGGGCACATCGTCATCGCATGGTTGTGGCTGGCGCAGGCCGTGGTCGCCGCCCGCGCGGCGAGCGGCTCGAAGGAGGAGGGGGATTTCTACCGGGGCAAGCTGCAGGCGTGTCAGTATTTTTTCCGCTATGAGCTGGCCCGTGTGCCGGAAAGGCTGCAGCTCCTCGCGCAGGGAGATGATACCTGCCTCATGATGTCCAACGCCTGGTTTTGAGGAAGACACCCATGAACATGACCGATTACGCAGCTGAGCGCGCCGCCTTCACCTGGCAGCCTCCCGCACGCTTCAACTTCGCGCGCGATGTCTTCGACCCCTGGGGTGATAGAGATCCCTCGAAACGCATGATGCACTGGGTGGATGACCATGGGCACGAGAGGTTCATCACCTATCGCGAAATGAGTCGCCGCTCACGTCAGTTGTGCAATGTGCTCCATGCCGCCGGCATCCGCCGCGGCGACACGCTCATCGTGATGCTGCCGCGCCTGGTGGAATGGTGGGAAGTGCTCACGGCCTGCCTGCGCATGGGCGTGATTGCTTCGCCTGGTACCGGGCAGCTCGCGCCCAAGGACCTTGCCTACCGTATCGAAGCCTCGCGCACGACCGCCTTCATCACCGAGGCCCGGCACACCGACAAGCTCGCCGCGATCCCCGAAGCAACCGGTGGGCTCAAGCTCAAGCTCTGCGTGGATGGAACTCCTCCCGGCTGGAGGCATTACGAGAGCGTTGTTGCCGCGGCATCCGACAGCTTCGAGGCGGCGGACACGGCACCCGAGGACGACGCGCTGTGCTACTTCACGTCCGGTACCACGGGCTATCCCAAGATGGCGATCCAGACCCAGGGTTACGGCTTGGCCCATCAGATCACGGGTCGCTACTGGCTCGATCTCACGCCGGGGGATCTGCACTGGAACCTCAGCGATACCGGCTGGGCCAAGGCCGCCTGGAGCAGTTATTTCGCGCCGCTGAATTGTGGTGCCACCCTGTTCATCCACCACAGCGAGACTTTCGACCCCAAGCGCACCCTCGAACTGCTGGCCGCGCATCCCATCACAACCTTCTGTGGCGCGCCCACCATCTTCCGCATGCTGGTGCTGCAGGATCTCAGGAATTTCGAATTCCCTCATCTGCGGCATGTGGTGGGGGCTGGTGAACCACTCAATCCGGAAGTCATAGAGACCTGGAAGAACGCCACGGGCCTCGTCATTCGGGATGGCTATGGCCAGACGGAATCCATCCTGCTGTGTGCCAGCTTCCCTTGCCTCGAACCGCGCTTCGGTTCCATGGGCAAGCCTTCACCGGGGATCACGCTCGCTGTCATCGACGATGAAGGCGCTGAATTGCCGCCAGGTCGCGAGGGCGACGTGGCGGTGCGTGTGGAGCCCCGGTGGCCACCCGGCCTGTTCAAAGAGTATCGCGGCGATGAGGAGAAAACCCGGCGCTGCTTCCGTCATGGCTGGTACCTCACGGGCGATCGCGCCTACATGGATGCTGATGGCTATTTCTGGTTTGTGGGGCGAGCGGACGATGTCATCAACTCCGCAGGATACCGCATAGGCCCCTTCGAAGTGGAGAGCGCCCTGCTGGAGCACCCGGCAGTCGCCGAGTCCGCCGTGGTCTCAAGCCCGGACGAGATGCGCGGTGAGGTGGTCAAGGCCTTCGTGGTGCTCAAGCCCGGACATGCGGCGGGTGAGGCGCTGGTCAAGGAATTGCAGGAACACGTCAAGACCGTGACCGCCCCCTACAAATATCCCCGCAAGATTGAATTCGTGGCCGCACTGCCCAAGACGGTCAGCGGCAAGATTCGCCGCGTGGAGCTGCGCGATCGGGAATGGCAGCAGGGGTGAGAACCTGTCATGAGTGACCAGCGCGCGGCGCTGGTAACGATGGTGGTGAGCTCTTTTGCACTGCCATTGATGCTCTCCGCGGTGAACGTGGCCCTCCCGTCCGTAGCCCAGGCGCTGCGCATGGACGCCGTGGCCCTGAGCTGGGTGCAGCTCGTCTTTCTCACCTGCAGTGCTGCCACGGTACTCTCCTTCGGCAAACTGGCCGATCTGGTGGGTCGCAAGCGGGTGTTCGTGTGGGGCATCCGGACCCTGCTCGTGTCTTCCCTGCTGGCGGCTTTCGCCCGCAGTACCGAATGGTTGCTGGTCGCACGGGCTATCCAGGGTTTCAGTGCGGCCATGGTCTACTCCACCCATATCGCAATCCTCACCTCGGTCTATCCACCGGAGCAGCGCGGCAAGGCCATCGGCACCCTGGTGGCGGCGGTTTACTTCGGGCTGACCTGTGGGCCTTTGCTGGGCGGCTGGCTGATCCAGACCTGGGGCTGGCAGGCGGCTTTCCTCGCCCACCTGCCGCTGACCCTGCTGGTGCTGCTGTTCGGGGTGAGACGGCTGCGGGGTGAATGGCGGGCCGAGGCGCAGGGCCGTTTCGACTGGGTGGGCGCGCTCCTCTACGGGGGCTCCATCACCCTGCTCATGT
>VGUA01000113.1 GCA_016874535.1 Gammaproteobacteria bacterium | reverse complement strand
GGCGCAGCACAGTCTTGTTCATGGGAAATCCTTGGAGAGCCTGGCCGGCGCTCAGCTGAAGTCACCGGCGCGCAGGATGGTGTCGCGCGCGTAGTTCGTGTCGTCCCGCTCGGGGTAGTCGAGGGTGTAGTGCAGGCCGCGACTTTCCTTGCGCTTGAGGGCGGAGCGGATGATGAGTTCGGCTACCTGCACCAGATTGCGCAATTCGATGAGGTCGGACGTGACGCGGAAATTGGCATAGAACTCGCTGATTTCCCCGCGCAGCAGATGCACACGCCGGCGGGCACGTTCGAGGCGTTTGGTGGTACGCACGATGCCCACGTAGTCCCACATGAAGCGACGCAGTTCATCCCAGTTGTGGGAGACGACCACTTCCTCATCCGCATCCGTGACCTGACTTTCATCCCAGGCGGGGATGGCAGGCAGCGCGGGTGCCTGGCTGCGCTCTTCCAGTATCGCAGTGGCCGCCGCAGAGGCGGTCACCAGGCATTCGAGCAGGGAATTGCTTGCCATCCGGTTGGCGCCGTGCAGTCCGGTGCATGCGACCTCACCGATGGCGTACAGACCGGGCAGGGACGTCCGGCCGGCCACGTCGGTCACCACGCCGCCACAGAGGTAATGGGCCGCCGGCACCACAGGAATGGGCTGACGCGTGATGTCGATGCCGTATTCGAGGCACTTCTGGTGGACCGTGGGGAAGTGCTCCCGGATGAAATCCGCCGGTTTGTGGCTGATGTCCAGATATACGAAATCCGAGCCCAGACGTTTCATCTCGTAGTCGATGGCGCGGGCCACGATGTCGCGCGGGGCGAGTTCCAGGCGCTCGTCGAAACGGTGCATGAAGCGCTCGCCATTGGGCAGGCAAAGATATCCACCTTCACCACGCAACGCTTCGGTCAGCAGGAAAGTCTTGGCCTGCGGGTGGTAGAGGCAGGTGGGATGGAACTGCACGAATTCCATGTTGGCGACCGCACAGCCCGCACGCCAGGCCATGGCGATGCCGTCACCCGTCGCCACATCGGGATTACTGGTGTAGAGGTAGACCTTGCCGACGCCCCCGGTCGCGAGCACGCACCACGGTGCCCGGAGTGTGAGGATCTGTCCGGCGCGCTTGTCGAGCACGTATGCACCCACGCAGCGGTCGGGGGTGCCGCCCAGCTTGCCGGTGGTGATGAGATCGATGGCAATGTGGTGCTCCAGCAGGGTGACGCCCCCGTGGGCACGCACCTGCTCGAGCAGGGTGGTCTCGATGGCACGCCCGGTGGCGTCGGCCGCGTGCACCACCCGGCGACGGCTGTGGCCGCCCTCCCGGGTGAGATGGATGGCCTGGCCGCCATCGGCGGTGTCCATGGTGGTGAAGGGGACTCCATGGCCAATGAGCCAGTCGATCTGTTCCCGGCCATGACGGACGATGGCCTCAACCACATCCCGGTGACACAGGCCCGCGCCCGCGCGCAAGGTGTCCTCGACATGGGACTCGACCGAGTCCCCCGCATCCATGACGGCTGAGACCCCGCCCTGTGCATACAGGGTCGCGCCTTCGGTGATTTCATCCTTGGCGATGACGCATACCCTCAGGTGGGCGCCCAGATGCAGGGCCAGGCTGAGACCCGCCGCGCCGCTGCCGATGATGAGGACATCAAAGTCTCGTTGCTGTGGCATCATCCCTCGCTTGGTATACTCCGGGCCCTTCCAAGCATCCCCATCCGAACTTATCCAGCATGATGACGGTCTATGCCTCAGGTGCGCTTACGGCGTTCCTCCATGATACAAGGACTCATCCTTGATGGGGGACACCGATCTCGCACTGGTGGCGCGGGTCCAGCAGGGTGACAAGAAGGCGTTCGATCTACTTGTCAGCCGCTACCAGCACAGGATCATCAAGCTCGTCATGCGCTTCGTGCGCGATCGGGATGAGGCGATGGATGTTGCGCAGGATGCTTTCATCAAGGCCTACAGGGCGCTCCCCGGCTTCCGCGGAGAGAGTGCGTTCTATACCTGGCTCTACCGGATTGCGATCAATACCGCCAAGAATTATCTGGCCGCGGCATCTCGTCGCCCCCAGGAGGCGGACCTGCACGATGCCGATGGTGAACAGATCTCCGTCGAGGATTTGCAGAAGGAGATGGAGACTCCCGAAAAGCACCTGCAGGTCGAGCAGATGAAAGCCATCATCTTCAAGACGATCGAGGACTTGCCGGAGGATCTCCGGACTGTAATCCTGCTGCGCGAGATGGACGGGCTGAGCTACGAAGAAATCGCCCAGGCCATGGACTGCCCTGTGGGCACGGTCCGTTCCCGCATCTTCCGCGCACGTGAAGTGATCGAGGGCAAAATCAAGCCCCTCCTCGAGTATTGATTCCTGAAAACATCGAGCAAGCACGGACTTCAATCAGACCGCCAGCAAGGGCAGACGCCATGAACAAACCCGAAACCCTCTCAGCGTTGTTGGACAACGAAGGCTCCCAGGAGGAGCTCGCCACACTGGGGCTACTGGCCGGCGACGCGCAGGCCCGCGGCGTCTGGTACCGCTACCAGTTGATCGGTGACATGTTGCGGGAAGGCGGCAGTGGCGTGGCTGCCGATTCCCGGTTCGCCGACGGCGTGCAGAGGCGGCTTGCCGATGAAGCCCTGTCAGGCACTTGGACCGGTGACAGTGTCGCCGCCCCCGTGATTCCGCTGTCAGCTGCCAGACGCCCGGCAGGGACTGCGACACCTACTTCCGGGCGGGCTGTGAATGCCTGGCGTCCGGCACTCGGGCTTGCGGCGGCGGCCTCGGTCACCGCTTTCATGCTGGGACTCTGGACCGCCGGGCCGGGCGGTGATGGCCCCCCGGTTGCCAGCTTGCTCCCTTCGCAGGCTCCCACCACCCGGAGCGCGCTGGAACCCATGCCCACAGCCGTGCAGGCCGTGGCATCTTCCGTCGGTCAAGCCGAACAGGTTTCCAGCCTGCCCGAAGCAGAATACCGGCGCCGCATGGACGACTACCTCATGAACTTCAACGAACAGCGGGCACGCATGGGCATGCCGCAGGCGCACGCCTATGTGCGTGTGGTGGGCTTCGACTCCCCGAACGAGCAGCCTTGAGCAGCATGTCCGCGATATATCGCCGGGGGCTGTCGGCCCTGCTGTGCCTGATGACGGCCCAGGCGGCCGCGGTGGTACCCGAAGAGCTCTCCAGGATGATCGCCGCCATCCCGAAGGCCACCCAGACCTTGAGCTACGAGGGCGAATTCATCTATGCCCACGACACCCATCTCGATGCCATGCGCATCGTCCACCGTGCCGATCAGGACGCGCCCGCCGAACGCCTGGTGTCACTCTCCGGACCGGCCCGCGAGGTCGTGCGCCTGGGCGACAAGGTCACCTGCACCTTCAGCGATCATCGCTCGGTGCTCGTCGAGCGTCGCCAGCCGCGCGATTTCGTGACCCTTGCCCTGTCCGAGCCGGTGGAGACCATCGCCCGCCATTACGAGTTCAAACAGCTGGCCGATGACCGGGTGGCGGGCAGGACGGCAAGGGTCATCAGCATCCAGCCGCGCAAGGCCGATCGCCACAGCTACCAGCTCTGGGTGGATGCCGCGAGCAATCTGCTGCTGCGCTCGGCGGTCATCGACGGCACTGGCAAGGTGCTCGAGCAGGTGATGTTCACGGAAGTTTCGATTGGTGGGGAAATCCCCGCCAACAGCCTGGAGCCGGAAGTCGATGGCGAGGGTTTCACTTGGTATACCAACGAGAAGCAGCCGCCCGCTCCACGCTCCGGGGACGCGGCTTTGCAGGTGCAGTGGGTGCCGGAAGGTTTCGCGTTGAAGGATCTCCACACCCAGAAGCGTGCAAGCGGCCGTAAACCGATGCACCATGTGGTCTATTCGGACGGCCTCGCCATGGTGTCGGTGTTCGTGGAGGAAATCTCCAGCAAGGAGCCCCCACTTGAGGGCTATTCCACGCTGGGTGCCGTCAACGCCTTCAGCCGGCTGCAGGACCGTCACCAGGTGACGGTGGTGGGCGAAGTCCCGCAGGCGACGGTCAGGCGCATCGCAGAATCGGTATCGATCCGGTCCGACGACATTTCCGCCAGATAACTGCCCGCGAGGGCCCGGGATTCCACATGAACGCGATCAACGGCTCCCTCTCCGGGCGCTTGCTCCTACCGATTCTCGGCCTGTGCTTTGCGCTTGCAGCGACAGCCACCCACGCACAGGGCCTGCCCGATTTCACCGAACTGGCACAGAAACTCAGCCCCGCTGTGGTGAACATCAGCACCTCGGCCAAGCAGGATCGGAATGCCGGAGACAAACGGGGCATGCCCCCGGGGTTTTCCATCCCGAATCTGCCCGACGACAGTCCACTCAACGATTTTTTCAGGCACTTTTTCGAAGATCAGGGTCCGGGCGAATCAGCACCGAGGGCGTCGCTGGGCTCGGGCTTTGTCGTGGATGCCGGCGGTTACATCATCTCCAACTACCATGTCATCAAGGACTCCGATGAGGTGGTGGTGCGCCTGAGCGATCGTCGCGAGCTCACCGCGACCGTGGTCGGGTCGGATCCGCGCAGCGATATCGCGGTCCTCAAGATTGATTCGAAGCAGGCACTGCCGGCTCTCACTCTCGGTAGTTCAGAAAACCTCAAGGTGGGCGAGTGGGTGCTCGCCATCGGTTCGCCTTTCGGGTTCGATCATTCAGTGACGGGGGGGATCGTCAGCGCCAAGGGAAGGAGCCTGCCGAATGAGAATTACGTGCCCTTCATCCAGACCGACGTTGCCATCAACCCCGGGAATTCCGGAGGACCGCTGTTCAACCTGAAAGGCGAAGTGGTGGGCGTGAACTCCCAGATCTACAGCCGTACGGGTGGGTTCATGGGAGTGTCGTTCGCCATTCCCATCGACGTCGTGATGGACGTCTACCGGCAGATCCGCGAGAAAGGCAGTGTCAGTCGCGGCTGGCTGGGCGTTCTGATCCAGGACGTGACGGCGGAACTTGCCGAGTCCTTCCAGATGAAGAAGCCGGGTGGGGCATTGGTCTCGCGCGTGCTGCCCGGGAGTCCGGCGGAGAAGGCGGGCATCAAGCCCGGCGACGTGATCACCCGGTTTGAAGGACGTGCCATCGGAACCTCCTCCGATCTGCCGCCCATGGTGGGGACCACCCGGGCCGGTCAGAAAGTCACAGCCGAAATCATGCGCGAAGGCAAATCCCGCCAAGTCACGATCACGATTGCAGAGCTGCCCGAGGAGGTTCTGGCGGAATCCGGAGAGACCCCACCCGAGGAGGCTCGCGGCAGCGAGGATGCGCGTCTCAGGATCACCGTGCGCGAGCCCTCGCCCGAAGAGCGCAAGGCACTCGCCCTGAATGGCAAGGGCGTGCTCGTGGAGCGCGTGGCGAAAGGGCCGGGGCGTGAAGCCGGCTTGCGCCGGGGAGATCTGATCCTGCAGATCAACTTCACGGAAACGCCGACAGTGGCGACATTCAAGTCCGCGAGCCGAGCCCTGAAGGCGGGGGATAAAGTTCCCCTGCTGGTCAACCGCGAGGGCAATCCCCTGTTCCTGGCCTTGCAGATGCCGGCGACGAAGTGACGACCGGGCCCTTGCGCCTGGTCGGGCACTCGGACTGCGAATTGTGCATTGATCTGCACGCGCACCTGCTGGCAGATCCGGTCATTGCCGCCCATGGCGTGGAATGGCTGGAACTGCCCGAGCACCCCGATCTCGTGGCGCTCTACCTGTTTCGGGTTCCGGTGTTGCTGTTGGGCGAACGTGAAATCTGGCAAGGGCCGGCGGATGCTGACACCTGCCCGCATGTCGCGGCCGCACTGCGGGCTTGAATGATCGTCGCCCCGCGCGACTGTCACGGGTAGTCCACATCAGGTAGGATGCTCGCGCTCTCAGCCCACCTCTGCGCGATCCAAAACCCCGCCTATGCAACACATCCGCAACTTCTCCATCATCGCGCACATCGATCACGGTAAATCCACCCTGGCCGACCGCTTCATCCAGATCTGTGGGGGGCTGGAAGCCCGCGAAATGTCGGAACAGGTGCTGGATTCGATGGACCTGGAACGCGAACGCGGAATCACGATCAAGGCGCAGAGCGTCAGCCTCAACTATAAGGCGTCCGATGGGCAGGTGTATCTGCTCAATTTCATCGACACCCCGGGGCACGTGGATTTCAGCTACGAGGTCTCCCGCTCATTGGCCGCCTGCGAGGGTGCGCTGCTGGTGGTGGACGCAGCGCAGGGCGTGGAGGCGCAATCCGTCGCGAACTGTCACAAGGCGGTCGATCAGGGACTGGAAGTGGTTCCGGTGCTTAACAAGATCGATCTTCCGTCCGCCGAGCCGGAGAGGGTGGCCCAGGAGATCGAGGACATCATCGGTATAGATGCCACCGATGCGGCGCTCGTAAGTGCCAAGTCCGGTATTGGTGTGCGCGAATTGCTGGACCGTCTGATCAAGCTGATTCCGCCGCCGAAGGGAGACCCGTCCGCGCCACTCAAGGCTCTCATCATTGACTCGTGGTTCGACAATTATCTCGGCGTGGTGTCACTGGTGCGCATCGTGGACGGTGAGCTGGCGACCGGAGTGAAGGTTCGCATGATGTCGAGCGGGCGTGAGGCCGAGGTCGATCAGGTCGGCATCTTCACGCCCAAGCGGGTGCGCAAGGACAAGCTCTCGGCCGGTGAAGTGGGTTTCCTGGTTGCCGGCATCAAGGACATCAATGGGGCACCGGTGGGGGATACCATCACCACCGCACAACGACCGGCCACCGAAGCCTTGCCCGGCTTCCAGACTTCCAAGCCAAATGTGTTTGCCGGCCTCTATTCCATCGATTCCTCGGACTATGAAGCCTTCCGCGAAGCTCTCGCCAAGCTCAGGCTGAACGATGCGGCATTGACCTATGAACCCGAGACTTCAGAGGCGCTCGGGTTCGGTTTCCGCTGCGGGTTTCTCGGCATGCTCCACATGGAGATCATCCAGGAGCGACTCGAACGCGAATACAACATGGACCTCATCACCACTGCGCCCACGGTGGTGTACGAGGTGGTCCTGCGCAGCGGAGAAGTCCTTCAGGTCGACAATCCCGCGCGTTTGCCTGAACCCTCGGTGATCGAAGAAATCCGCGAGCCCATCATCCAGGCGGATCTGCTGACTCCCCAGGAATATCTCGGCAATGTGATCGCCCTGTGCGTGGAAAAGCGTGGCGTGCAGAACAAGCTCAACTTCATGGGCAAGCAGGTCGCCGTCGGCTATGAACTGCCGCTCAGCGAGATGGTGCTCGACTTCTTCGATCGCCTCAAATCACTTACCCGTGGCTATGCGTCCATGGACTACAGCTTTGCCAGTTACCGCACGGCAGACATGGTGAAGGTGGACATCCTCATCAACGGCGACAAGGTTGACGCGTTGTCGGTGATCGTCCACCGCAACGATTCTCAGCGACGGGGGCGCGAGCTGGTGGCAAAGATGCGTGAAATCATTCCGCGCCAGATGTTCGACGTGGCAATCCAGGCCGCCATCGGCTCCAAGATCATCGCGCGTGAGAGCGTGAAGGCCATGCGCAAGAACGTGACCGCCAAATGCTACGGTGGTGACATCACGCGCAAACGCAAATTGCTCGAGAAGCAGAAAGAAGGCAAGAAACGCATGAAGCAGGTGGGCTCCGTGGAGATCCCGCAGGAAGCCTTCATGGCGGTATTGAAGGTGGGCAAGTGATGGTCTTCGACTTCTCCGCCGTGCTCGTGCTGCTCACCCTGGGCAGTGGCGCGATCTGGGCCCTGGACGCCTGGGTGCTGGCGCCACGGCGGGCGGCGCTGTCGGAGGGCGCAGCAGGTGAGCCCGCGCTGGTGGAGCATGCCAGATCCTTTTTCCCGATCTTCCTCGTGGTGCTGCTGCTGCGCTCGTTCCTGGTGGAACCTTTCCGCATCCCCTCTGGGTCGATGATTCCGACCTTGCTCGTGGGCGATTTCATTCTCGTCAACAAGTTCACCTATGGTCTGCGCGTACCGGTGATCAACCGCACGTTCATCCCCGTGGGCACGCCGGCGCGCGGGGATGTGATGGTTTTCCGTTACCCGGAAGACCCCTCGACGCCTTTCATCAAGCGCATCGTCGGCCTGCCGGGCGATCAAGTGGCCTACCGGGGCAAGCGTGTCTACCTCAACGGCGAGCCACTGGAATACAGTTCCAATGGCAAATTCGTGGGCGTTAAGTCCGCGGCCATGCACACCGGGGCGGACAGCCTGCGCGAAACCTTGGGAACTGATGGGCACGACATCATCCT
>VGUA01000112.1 GCA_016874535.1 Gammaproteobacteria bacterium | reverse complement strand
AAGGTGCTGGCAGACATTCAGGCCCGCATCGACGCGGCACCGCTTTACCGCTGATCCGGGTAGTCCGCCCTACCGCAAGGGCAGGGCGGACACATCACACGCGACTTACTTCAGCGCGACAATCTTGTCGAGCACCGGGTAGAGATAGCGGTTGAACACTTCCGGGTTTTCGCTCATCGGGAAGTGGCCGATTTCTTCCATGATGATGCACTCGGAATTCTTGTGCTTCTTCGCGGTCTCTTCGGTCATTTCCGGGGTACAGGCGAAGTCGTAGACACCAGTCATGTAGTACACCGGCACCTTGCCCGAGAGCTTCTCCGTCTGACCGCGGAAATCGTGGTCGTAGCTGTAGAAGTAGAGATCCCCCTTGAAGATCCCCGGGCCACCCTGGGAGTAGTACCACCAGGTTTCCCAGCGATACTTGTCCGGGCTCTGCGGGGCCATGAGGCCGAAGACCGAAGTCGCGCAGACTTCGCCGCCATGGATGTGCGCATGGCGCAGCCAGTCCAGGTGCCAGCCGGGCGACCATTCACAGGCTTCCACGGCAATCAGCGCCTTCACGTCGTTCTCGTAGTCCCGCGCCAGGTGCATGCAGATGTTGCCGCCCATGGAGCTGCCCATGATGACGGGCTTGTCCAGGCCAAGGGCCTTGCAGAAGGCCATGATGATGCCCGAGTAATACTTGGCGGTGAGCTTGTATTCCTCGTTTTCCTTGTACCAGTCATAGGGCGGGATGGACTTGCCATGCCGCGGCAGGTCGATGGCGATGGTGCGGAAGTTCTTGCCAATCCGGTCGTCGCACAGCTGATGGCGCCACTCGCGACCATCCGTGCCCGCCGTGTGCAGGCACACCATCGGGATGCCGTTGGGGTTGCCCGCCTCTTCGAAATACATGCGGTACTCGGTGCCTTCATAGGGCACCCAGATGTACTTGCCGACAATAGGTTCTATTTTTGCCACGTTGATTCTCCGGTTATGCCAGCAAGGCGGCTCAGATTTCGCGCATGCGGTCGAAGGCCCAGAACATGGCGCGCATGTTCTGCCACAGGACCTTCTGGTCGCCTTCGATCTGCAGACGACCGTGCAGCGGGTGCGCCATGGCCCAGATGTCGTTGTACATCGGAGGCGGCACTTTCTGGCAGAACTTCTCCCAGCTCGCGGCGGGCGCGCGCAGGGCGAGGTAGTAACAGGTCTCCGGGCCGAGGGTGTCCGTGAAGTTCGCAACCTTGCCGTTACGGAAGGACACGACGTAATTCTTGTCGCCGAAGCCCAGCAGGATGTCGGTGGTGAGATGCTTGCCGATGTGGCTCATGGGGCCACTGGCGTTCACCGCGTCCTGCCAGCGCTTCATCCAGGACTGATCGAACATGGGGTTCTCCCTTTTTCTAGGATGGGTCTGACGCGTGAGGCCCGGCATTGGACCGTAGGCTCTGCAACACTGTCAAGCAAGGTACGGCAGCGTATGGAATGGTGCAAAGCAGCGATTTTCCGGCGCGAAATGCGCTTCTGTGGCAGGCATTCATTCCTTGCGCGACCTGCGTGCGGGGGTCAGAATACGGCCCGACCGGGGCCTGCCCGGATGTCCCGCAGAGCAAGAGGCCGCCATGACTTTCCTCTCCAAACCCGCATTCCACACGCGCTTCGTGAAAGCGCTCAATGCCAACGCGGCCTTCGTCGAGCAGACCCGTTGGTTTGACGGTTCCGTCCTGCTGGAGGTTGATGACGACCGCCTGTGGCTCAAGATCTACCGGGGCAAGGTCATCGACTGCCTGCCCGGCGTGCCGCCTTTCGGTTACACCTTCAAGTTCCGCGGCCCCGCGACCGCCTGGCAGGCGCTCATTTCCGGCAAGCGCCGGTGGGCTGATCTGACCTTCCCGGGCAAGCGCGATTTTTCCGACGATCCGGGCCTGAAGCGCGTCGGCGAACTGTCGGTCGACATTGCCACCGAGGGCAATCTCCTCGAAGCGGGCCGCCTCAGCGAGGCGATGTTCGAACTCGCCTACACCCTCAAAGACATTGCCGGCAAGCGCTGAACCGGCCGTAACGGAAATCCACCCATGGCAACTCCAGAAGAAATCCGCGGGCATTACATCAAGGTCAACGGCACCCGCACGTTCTACGACGAGCTTGGCGAAGGCCAACCTATCGTGTGCATTCACACGGCAGGGGCCAGCTCGCTGGAATACCAGTACATCCTGCCCTTGTTCGCCAAGGCCGGTTTTCACGCCTATGCACTGGACCTGCCCGGGCATTCCCGCTCCTACCCGGTGAAGTGGAAGCAGCATCGCAGCATTCATGAACACGCCGAATTCGTGCACGCCTTCGTGCAGGCGCTGGGCCTGGTAAAGCCGGTCATCATCGGCTGCTCCATCGGCGGTGACATCACGCTCGACTACGCGGCGCATCACTGGCGCGAGATGGCCGCCGGTGTGCCCATGGAAGGCTGCGCGCGCACGCCGACCTTCCCCCTCCCGTCCGAGCGCATGCTGCCGGCCTGGGCGCCGGGCTGGCAGGACCAGATGGAACGTGCGGCCATCGAATCACTCAATCGCAAGTGCTCGGCCGCCAAGATTGAAGAGCTGCGCTGGCAGCACCGCAATGCGCAGGTTTCGGCTGTGGGCGACCTCGAGGCTTGGGCCAAGCATGACGTGCGCGCCAAGCTGAAGAGCGTAGCCTGTCCCATGCTCGTCATCCGGGGTGAGGATGACTTCTGGGTGCCCCGCGAACTGGTCGAGGAAACCGGTCAGCTCCTGAAGAAGGGCGAAGTGATGCATTTGAAGAACATCGGGCACTACCCGATGTTCGAGGATCCGAAACTCATCTGCGATCTCGTCACGCGCTTCTGCCACAAGCACGGCGTGCTCTGAGGCATCCACTCAAGCCCGTTGCCGCCGTTGGACGGCGGAAATGTTCGCGAGAGAGATCATGTAACGCCCCAAGCAGGGCGCGCAGATCTGGAGGGGAGGGAACAGGCGGCCTGCGGGCCGCCTGTTTTTTGGGCGGCTCAGCCCATGCCTCAGGCCTTGCGCATGCCGTCGAGCTGGGTGGACCAGTTCTCGTAGGAGCGCAGCGGAATCCAGTTGATTTCCGGCACGATGTGCGCGTAGCCCAGCTTCCAGATGGGCAGGCTGTGCACGATGGCGTCCAGATCATCACCGCTGGCGACTTCCATCACGGCCACGACTTCGTATTTGCCGGCCACTTTCCAGATGTTCTTGATGGCGCCGGCCTTCAGCGCCTGCAGGGCGGCGATCGACTCCTGGTACCACACATCAAAGAATTCCCGGTTGCCGATGCCTTCCGGCTTGGCGAGTTTCGCCCACATCATGATTTCCACGGTATCTTCCTCCCGCTGTTGTTGAGATGAATTCTGGTTCCGGACCCCGGACATTTAACCATACGCCGGCGCATGGCCCAATGGCGCGAGGCCATTCAGTGCCTGCGCCAACAGGGGCTGGCCCAATGACGGATGCGCTACAATCCGGGCCATCTGATGACGGCCATTACGGAGACCTCCGCACATGCATCCCGATGATCTCAAGGCTTGGCGGCGCGAGCATGTGCCGGTCTACAACGGCAACCGTCTCAAGCTCGGTATCTTTGGTACCAACTGCAGCAATGGCTGCACCATCACCCACGCGCCGACGACCTTCGAGCCCACCTACGAGCACAACGTCAAGATTGCGAAGCTCGCGGATTCGCTGGGTTTCGAGCTGATGGTGCCGGTGGGGCGCTGGAAACATTTCGGTGGTACCACCCAGTTCAATGCGAACAACATGGAGGTCTATACCTGGGCGACGGCACTGGCCTGCAACACGGAACGGCTGATGGTATTCGCCACCTCCCACGTGCCCACCGTGCATCCGCTGCTGGCCGCGAAACAGGCGGCGACGATTGATCAGATTTCACGGGGTCGTTTCGGACTCAATGTGGTGTGCGGATGGTTCCGCCCCGAGATCGAGATGTTCGGTGTGACCCAATTGCCGCACGAGGTGCGCTACGACATGGCAGCCGACTGGCTCACCTGCATCAAGCGGGCCTGGACCGAACAGGATTTCGACCACCACGGGGAATACTTCACCATCAAGGGCGGCTTCCTGCTGCCGAAGCCCGTGCAGCAGCCGCATCCGGTGGTCATCAACGCCGGCAATTCGGAAGAGGGCAGGGAATTCTCCGCCCGCCATGTGGACTTCAACTTCATCACCATCGCCACCGAAGAGCAGGCGGGAGGGCTGGTGCGCGACATCCATCGCCGCGCGGCTGGATATGGTCGTGAGGTCGGAGTGATGAGCTATGGCCTCGTGTGCTGCCGCGATACGGAGGAGGAAGCCTGGGCGCTCTACCGCAGCATCGTCGATCAGGGCGACTGGGAAGCCACGCACAACATCATGGGGCTGCTTGGCATGGAGAGCAGCTCCTTCAATGAGCAGATCAAGCAGTTCGGGGAGCGCTTCATTGCCGGCTGGGGCGGTTTCCCGCTGGTGGGCACCCCGGAGCATGTGGTGGACAGGATGCTTGCCCTGGCGGATCTCGGGATCGAGGGTTTCATCCTCACCTGGCTCGACTACCATGAAGAACTCAAGTATTTCGGTGAACGTGTGCTGCCGCTGATGAAGCAGGCCGGTCTGCGCTGCTGAGGCGCGCGCGCTCACTTTCTTCAAAGACATCATCAAGAGGAAAAGACACATGGCTCGTCTTGCCAACAAGGTGGCGCTCATCACGGGCGCATTGGGTGGCCAGGGACAGGTTGCGGTGCGCCGTTTCGTGGACGAAGGGGCACGCGTGCTCGCGAGTGACCTCGCCCCGCAGCCTACCGGGGAAGTGGCGGCACTGGCCGCGAGCCGGCCGGGGGACGTCGTGTACGTGGGCGGCGATGTGCGCGACGAACAGGTCCTGGATACCCTCGTCCGGACCGCTGTCGAGCGCTTCGGCGGCATCGACATCCTCTTCAACAACCACGGCATGATGGTCGGAAAGCCCTTCCTGGAAACCACCATCGAGGAGCTGGATGGCCTGCTCGCCGTCAATCTGCGCGCGCCCTTCTTGCTGAGCCAGAAGGTAGCCCGTGAGATGGTGAAGCGAGGCGGGGGATCGATCATCCACAATTCTTCCGTGGGTGGCATCGTGGGTTTCCCCACCATGGCGGCCTATGGCGCTTCCAAGGGCGGGCTTGCGCAGCTCGCGCGCAGCATGGCGACCGACCTCGCGCCGCACGGTGTGCGCGTCAACGCCATCTGCCCCGGCGTGGTGAACACCGACATGCCGCGTCGTTATCTCAAGGATGTGGAAGACAAGGACGGCGCCTTCCGCCAGATGGCGGCCATGCACCTGATGAACCGGCTGGCCGAGCCGGGTGAGATCGTTGCGCTCGCCCTTTTCCTGGCGTCCGACGAGGCGTCCTACATGACCGGTGCGGTGATCCCCATCGATGGCGGACTCACTGCGATCTGATTCAATGCACCCGACAGCTACGAGGACCTGTGCCATGGCCGCAGAGAGAATTTTCAGTCGCGAAGACGAAAGCCAGATTCTGGCCTCCATCGAATCCTGGCTGGAGAAGGAAGTCCGCCCCGTCACGAAAAAATACGAACAGGCAGACGAATACCCGCATGATCTGGTCGAGCAGATGAAGGAGCTCGGCCTCTTCGGACTCACCATCCCCGAGGCCTACGGTGGTATGGGTCTCCCGCCTACGACCTACGCCAAAATCGTCACGGCCATTGCCGAAGTGTTCATGAGCATCGGCGGAATCATCAATTCCCATCTGATGCTGGGCACGCTCATCCATCGCTTCGGTACCGAGGCGCAGAAGGATCATTTCCTGCCGAAACTCGCGACCGGCGAGCTGCGCGGCGCCTTGTGCCTCACCGAACCGGACGCCGGTACAGATCTGCAGGGCATCAAGACCCATGCGAAGCGTGACGGTGATCACTACGTGCTGAATGGCTCCAAGATGTGGATCACCAACGGCATGTACGGCAGCCTCTACGCGGTGCTGACCAAGACCGACCCCCACGCCAAGCCTGCCCACAAGGGCATGACGATGTTCCTGGCTGAACGGGGCCCGGGCTTCACCGTGGACCGCAAGCTGAAGAAGCTCGGCTACCGTTCCGTGGAGAGTGTGGGCCTGAGCTTCAATGATTTCCGCATCAGTGCCGACCGGGTGCTGGGTGGCGAGGAAGGCCACGGCTTCCAGCATGCGGTGGGTGGGCTCGAACTGGGGCGCATCAATATCGCCGCGCGCGGTGTTGGTATCGCCAATGCCGCACTTCAGGATTCCATCCGCTACTCCCAGCAGCGCAAGACCTTCGGCAAGCCCATCTGCGAGCACCAGGCCATCCAGCTCAAGCTGGGTGAGATGGCCACGCGCGTGGAGGCGGCGCGCCTGCTGACCGAGCAGGCGGCAGTGAAGTATGAACGGGGTGAACGTTGTGACATGGAGGCCGGCATGGCCAAGTTGTTCGCTTCCGAATGCGCGCTGTTCTGTTCGCAGGAAGCGATGCGCATCCATGGTGGCTATGGCTACTCCGCGGAGTTCGACATCGAGCGCTATTACCGGGACGCCCCTCTGATGTGCATCGGCGAGGGCACCAACGAGATCCAGCGCATCGTGATTGCCAAGAGCCTGGTGAAGCGCTTCCCGATCTAGGGCGACAGCCGCTTGCAGAATCCGCCGGGGAGCCGTCAGCGCTCGCTCCGGCGGATTCGGTCATCGACGGAGTCACGACCCTTGCCCGGGTCGCGACTCCAGCCCCTGCCTCAGAGCTGCAGGGACTTCACTTCCAGGAACTCCTCCAGCCCGAACTTGCCGGCTTCGCGGCCGAGGCCCGACTGCTTGTAGCCGCCGAACGGGGCGAGCGGGTTGTAGCGGCCACCATTGACGGAGATCTGGCCGGTACGAATCTGCTTTGCCACTTCGATGCCGTGCTCCTTGGTACCCGCCCAGACATTGCCGCCGAGACCGTAGATGGTGTCGTTGGCGATGCGCACCGCGTCCGCCTCGTCCTCGAACGGAATGATGGTGAGCACCGGCCCGAAGATTTCCTCGCGCGCGATGGTCATTTCGTTGTTCACATCGGCGAACACGGTTGGCTTCACGTAGAACCCCTTGTCGAGGCCCTCGGGGGTTTCCGGTCCACCGGTCACGAGGCGTGCACCTTCTTCCACACCCTTGCGGATGTAGCCACGGATACGGTCCCGCTGGACGGCGGAGATCACCGGGCCGAGCTTCACGTCGCCGTTGATCGGATCACCTACGCTGAAGCTCTCCGCGACTTTCTTCGCGAGCTGCACCACTTGCTCGTATTTCGACTTGGGCGCGAGCATGCGCGCCGGGGCGATGCAGGCCTGGCCGGAATTCAGGTAGCACTCGTTCACGCCGGCTTTCACGGCCTTCTCGAGATCCGCATCTTCCAGAATCACGTGTGGTGACTTGCCGCCAAGTTCCAACGCCACGCGCTTGATGGTCTGGGCCGCGAGTTCGGCCACGCGACGCCCTGCGCGGGTGGAGCCGGTGAAGGACACCATGTCCACGTCCGGGTGCGAGGCGAGCACTTCACCGATGACCGGGCCATAGCCGGTGACCAGATTGAACACGCCCTTCGGCAGGCCGGCCTCATGCAGCACCTCGGCCAGGATGAAGGCGGTGGAGGGCGCCACTTCGCTGGGCTTCAGCACCACGGTGCAGCCCGCAGCCAGTGCCGGCGCGACTTTCAGCATGATCTGGTTGATGGGGAAGTTCCAGGGCGTGATGGCGGCCACCACTCCGATGGCTTCACGCACCACCAGCGAGGTACCGACAGTCTCTTCGAATTGGTAGGTCTTCAGCAGCTCCGCATAGGTGCGCGCAGCGCCTATGGGCAGCGAGGCCTGGATGGCGCCGGCCATCTTGAGCGGCATGCCGACTTCGGTGGCGATGGCCAGCGCCACGTCCTGCTTGCGGGCCTCCATGCCGGCGGCAATCTTTTCGAGAAATTCGACGCGGCTGGCGACCGGTGTCTTCGACCAGCTTTCGAATGCGGCGCGGGCCGCGGCCACGGCATCGTTGGCATCGGCGGCAATGCCTTCGGGGATGCGGGTGGCGACTTCCTCGGTGGATGCGCAAAGGGCGTCCATGGTGCCGGTGCCATGCGGGGCAACCCAGGCGCCGTTGATGTACAACTTGTCGTAGATCTTCATGCGTGCTCCAATTTCGACGGTCTGGCGGGCGACGGAATGTGCCCGAAGCCCGGTAGTGTAGACCTTTGAATGCAGGGCGGCACAGCCGGCCTTGTCTTGCCGAGGAATCCATCGTGTCCCTGCCAACTGCCCCGCGCGCATGATAAGCTT
>VGUA01000111.1 GCA_016874535.1 Gammaproteobacteria bacterium | reverse complement strand
AAGACTCTGGAAGATGCCGGGCGGGCGAAGGTTCCCTTCACCACCGGCATCCTCATCGGCATCGGCGAGACGCGTGCCGAGCGCATCGAATCCCTGCTCGCCATTCGCGACGTGCATGCCCGGCACGGTCATGTGCAGGAGATCATCATCCAGAATTTCCGCGCCAAGCCGGGCACGAAGATGGTGGAGGCACCGGAACCTTCTTTGGACGAGATGCTCTGGACGCTCGCCGTGGCGCGCCTGATCTTCGGCGCCCAGATGAGCTTGCAGGCGCCGCCCAATCTCAGTCCGGGGGTATTGCCCCGGCTCGTCGCTGCGGGCATCAACGATTGGGGCGGTGTGTCTCCGCTCACCCCCGATTACGTCAATCCGGAGGCACCTTGGCCACACCTCGACGAACTGTCCGAAGCCACCGCTGCAGCCGGCAAGTATCTGCATGAGCGCCTGACCGTCTACCCGCGCTATGCGCTTGCCGGGGACACCTGGCTGGCGCCGACATTCCGCACGCCCGTACTGCAGGCGATTGATGCCGAGGGATTGCCACGCACCGATGCCTGGTGCCCCGGCGAGGAACTGGCACCCAGCACCGAGGATCTGCGGCGTCTCGCCATCAAACCGCGCCAGATATCGTCGGATGTGCGTGCCGCCGTCGCGCGGGCGGAAGCAGGCGAGGCGCTGTCCGAGGCCGAGATCGTGCGTCTGTTCCAGGCGCGCGGGGATGACTTCTCCCATGTGTGTGCCGCGGCGGATGCCCTGAGGGCGAGGCAGTGCGGCGAGGTGGTGAGCTACGTCGTCAATCGCAACATCAATTACACCAACGTCTGCTATTTCAAGTGCCAGTTCTGCGCCTTCTCCAAGGGTAAGCTGTCCGAGAACCTGCGCGGCAAGCCCTACGATCTCGATCCGGCGGAAATCAAGCGCCGGGTCTGTGAGGCCTGGGCGCGCGGTGCCACCGAAGTGTGCATGCAGGGCGGTATCCATCCCCAGTACACCGGCCAGACCTATCTCGATATCGTGGCGGCCGTGCGTGAGGCCGAACCTCGCATTCACATCCATGCCTTCTCGCCGCTCGAGGTCTGGCAGGGCGCGGCGACACTCAAGTTGCCGCTGCGGGAGTTCCTGCAGCAGCTCAAGGATGCGGGGCTCGGCACCTTGCCGGGCACCGCGGCCGAAGTACTGGACGACGAAGTCAGGCGCATCCTGTGCCCGGACAAGATCAACACCGCGCAATGGCTGGAGGTGATGCGCACGGCGCATGAGGTCGGTTTCCGGACCACTTCGACCATCATGTACGGGCACGTGGATCGGTATGAACACTGGGCCCGGCACCTCCTCAGGGTCCGCGAGTTGCAGGCGCAGACCGGTGGCTTCACGGAATTCGTGCCCTTGCCGTTCGTGCACATGGAAGCGCCGCTCTATCTCAAGGGACGTGCCCGCAAGGGACCCACCTTCCGTGAGGCGGTACTCATGCATGCAGTGGCGCGCCTGGCTCTGAATCCCCTCATCACCAACATCCAGGCCTCTTGGGTGAAGATGGGGCACCGTGGCGTGATCGCCTGTCTGTCCGCCGGTGCCAACGATCTCGGGGGCACGCTGATGAATGAAAGCATCACGCGCGCCGCTGGTGCCAGTCACGGCCAGGAAACCAATCCGCTGGAGATGATGGCGATGATCGAGGACGCGGGACGCGTCCCGCGCCAGCGTTCCACGGCCTACGGCGAAGTCAGTGCGGAGCGTGTGGCGGCTGGACGCGCCGCCGGCGAACTGCTGGAGATCGTCAACACCCCCGCGCACGCCTATGCGCGCGAAGAACGCCGTACCCTGGTGCGCAATCCGGCCTGAGACGGGTCCTTGTAAACCACGGTGCCCGGAGCAGAGGAGCGCCAGTGATGCAGAAAAACCTGTTGCAGGGCTTCAAGGTCTTGGATTTCACCCATGTGCTGGCGGGCCCCACCGCGACGCGACTGATGGCCGAAATGGGTGCCGAGGTGATCAAGGTGGAGTTCCCGCCGGTCGGTGACATCTCGCGCCTGCTGCCGGTACAGAAGAATGGCCGCAGCGCCTATTACGTGCAGCAGAACCGCGGCAAGCGGAGTCTGTGCGTGAACCTGAAGACGCCTGAGGGCAAGGCGCTCATTCACGATCTCATCAAGGAAGTGGATGTGGTCGTCGAGAATTTCTCACCCGGCGTGGCTGCAAGGCTGGGCATAGGCTGGGATGCGGTGCACGCACTCAACCCGCGGGTGGTGATGTGCTCCATTTCGGCCTTCGGCCAGACCGGGCCTCTCTCGGCCTTGCCCGGCTTCGACTATATCGCGCAGGCTTACGCCGGCGTGACCGGCATGATCGGCGAAGCCGAGGGGGCGCCGATGCTGCCCATGCTGGGGCTCGGTGACGTCAACACCGGCGTGCATGCCGCCTGCGCCATCGGCTTCGCGCTGCTCCATCGCGAGCGTGGCGGACAGGGGCAGTATCTCGACATCTCACTGCTCGATGCCTACGCACATTGCCATGAGATGAATGTGGCGATGTATTCGCTGACCGGCAATTCACCCACCCGCGCCGGCAATCACCACTACGCGGTGTGTCCGCTTGGTCTGTTCAAGGGCAAGCAGCGTTACCTTTGCATCATCACCCTGGAGAACCAGTGGCCGGCTCTGTGCGAGGCCATGGGGCAAGCGGCCCTCGCGAAGGATCCGCGTTACAACTCCAACGCCAACCGTTGTGCCCACGCTGACGAAGTCATTGCGCTCATCCAGGCCTGGGTCGATTCGATCCCAAGCGACGATGAGGTGCTTTCCATCCTTGAGAACGCCCATGTGCCCTGTGCGCCAGTGTTGAGTATCCGCGAACTGGTCGAACATCCGCACATGCAGTTACGAGGCACCATGCGGGCCGTGGACGACGAGAAACTCGGTAACTTCACGACGCCAGGCATGCCGCTGCGCTTTTCGGAATTCCCGCACAATGTGAGCCTGCAGGCCTCCCACCTTGGGGCGGACAATGCCTCGGTGCTCGGTGAGCTTCTGGGTTACGACGCGGCACGCATCGCAGCGCTGCAGGCCGCGGGGATCCTGTTCAGCAATCCGGACACTTGAGTGTAGGAGTCCTGCACCTCTCTGTGCTGGCCTTGTATGAAACGCCCAAAGCACCGGGTGCATTGCTTGACAGGTCTCGGCACCGCCACCGAAGCTCCTTCATCCGGCGACTTGGGGAGGTGGGCGCGCCCCGTCGTCCCTTTTCGTCACCACCGCCTCGCAATGGAAACAACCATGCAAGAAAAAAACGACTACAGAATGCTGGCCGGCGCCTTGTTGCTGTCGGCAAGCCTGCACGCTGGCGCAACCGGTGAGGCCCGCGCCGAAATCGATGCCTGGCTCAAACTTGAGCCCGCCGCGTTACCGGCGCCAGGCACTGTCATCACGCAAGCAGAGCTCGATCTCGTGCGACCCTTGCTGCCGCCCGGTTTCATCGATCACGTCAATCACCCCGCCGTGAGCCTCGAGATTCAGGAGACCGGGGACTACCAGCCCCATGAGTCCTATCTCGCTGCAACGGCCGCGCATGCGGGACAGGCCACACTCAAGACCGAAGGCGGCGTGGAAGGGTTCGTGGCCGGGCGTCCCTTCGACCCCGAGATCTTCGATGATGTCTCACCCGAAGATGCCGGCATGATGATCGCGTGGAACCATGTGTACCGCTGGCAGTACTACGGCTACAAGCTCGACACCCTGAACATGACATTCATACAGGCGACGGCGGACGGCAGCGGGGGCGCGCCCGCTGAGGGCATGGAGGGTGGCGGCACGCTGGAACGCAACCTCGTGCAGTCCTATCACCGGGTCTATCTCAGTCATCTCGCGATGCTGCCGCAGCAGGGCTTCAAGGTGAATGCCGGTGGCAGCGACAAGCGCTACTTCAAGGACTACATTTCTTTCCTTGAACCGTTCGATGTGCAGGGCACGACTTTCGTGGTGGAGCGAGCGCTCGACCCGAACGAAGAAGATCAGGTCAATTCCTATCTGCCTTCGCAACGCCGCGTGCGCCGGCTCTCGGCAGAGGAACGCGCCGACAGTTTTATGGGCTCCAACTTCACGCTGGACGACTTCGAGGGTTTTTCGGGCCGTGTGATGGACTATCACTGGACCTATCTCGGGCAGAAGACCGTGCTGCATGTCGCGGACTCCAAGCAGGAAGCGCTGCGATTCAATGGCCCGCAGAGCAATGTGGCGCTGGACCGCTGGCAGGTGCGGCCGAGCTTCGTGATCGAGCTCAAGCCGCGCTGGGAAGGTCATCCGATGTCGGCGAAGATTCTGCTCATCGATCAGCAAACCTGGTCGCCCACCATGGCGCTGGTGTTCAACCGGGAGGGCAAGCTCTGGCGCTACATCCAGCCGCACTATCAGCGACCCGTCAGTGACACCAGCACGCCGGAGCGCGCGATGGAGACTTCGGTCGGCCATTGGCGCGGCAGTATCGCGATTGATTTCCTGCTGAATTCCACGACGCTTGCGCGGGCCACCTCGCCGACGGAGACGCCCACTATGACAGACAAGGAAATCAAGCGCCGTTTCAGCCTCTCGACTCTCACCGAGGGGCGCTGACCAGATGAAGCCAGGTCACCATGGCACCAGTCTCTTTGTCGGGCGCGCCGGGCGGCCTTGGCGGTGGCGTCTCGGGCTGATGATCCTGTTCGGTCTGCTTGTCGCCTGCGCAGTGCCGGAGGATCCTTGGGCTGCATTGAGTGAAGGGCAGTATGCAGAGGCATGGCGGCTTTGGGAGCCGCAGGCGGAGGCGGGCAGCACCGCCGCCCAGAACGCGCTCGGTACGCTCGCCTATCTTGGTCTGGGTGTCCCACGCGACTACACCGTGGCGCGTACCTGGTTCGAGAAGGCGGCGCTGGCCGGGGATGCGCATGCCCAGCGCAATCTGGGCAGTCTGTTCCGCCATGGGCACGGTGCGCCCCGGGATGATTTCCGCGCTTTCGGTTGGTACGAGCAGTCCCTGCGCACCGGTAACCGTCGCGCCGAGGAATACCTGCGCATGACCGCCCTGTCCGTGGGCTGGAACCAGCAGGCGCTGGCCCGTCGGACCATCGAAGAGGACATGAGACTGGGCAGGGTTTCCCTGAAGGGAGGACCGTCCAAGGCTTCAACCTCCCCCTGAGGCGATGGCTGCCGGCAGTCGACCGGAGGCGTCGGCCGTGTGGGCCTAGCCGAACTCGAAGGAAGTCACACCGAAGATGCGCGCATTCGGCAAATCGGGACCCGGCCCCAGGTAGAGTCGTGCGCAGCCGAAGACTTCGGTCAGGCCGTGGGCCCTTGCCAGAGCAAGCCCCTCGACATTGGGTTCCGGGATATCGATCTGCACACGCTGGCCGGCAGTCGCCCAGAGCAGGCTGCGCAAAACTTTCCCCGCCGCGCTTGAATCCCGCGCGAACACCGGACCGAACTTGAAACCTTCCCGACAGCGCCGCGCGAAACCGAGTGCGATGAGCGTGCCGTGCGTATCGCGCAGGGCGCGACCTACACCTCCCGCTTGAGCGAGCCAGGGCAACAGGAAGGCTGCCCTGGCGCACGGAAAGTGCGCGCGATCGAACGCAAGGATGTCGGCGGTCGCCACCTCTGCCAGAGTGATGATTCCGGGAGCCTCGGCTGAGTCCGGTGGGTCGATCCTCGCAATGCCTTCGTGCCGCAGGTTGCGATGGGCGAAATGGAAGCCGCCGCGCGCGTAAAAAGACACCATGTCGAACACACCATCCATGCCGAGGGTGGCGCCATCAGCCAGCCTCGCCAGCAGGGCGTCACGCCGCCACTCCCACAGCACGCGCCCAAGGCCCCGTCCGCGCAAATCCGGCCGCATGATGAAGAGCCCCATGAAGCCGAATTCCGGTGAGTGGCGGAAGATGGTGCCCGCACCGGCAAGTGCATCACCCTCGCGCAGCGCGATGAAGGCCTCAGGATCCACGCTGTGGGCGATCGCCAAGTCGTGCAGGCCAGGATTCCAGCCTTCGCGCAGCACCCAGGCATCGAGGGTCGCAAGTTCGTCAACGCGCATGGGACCGAGACTGAAGCCAGGGGGCAGGGTGGTCATGACGGGATTCGGTTACGGATTGATCTGAGGCCAAGGGGATGTGCGGCTTTTATCCTACACTGGCAGCCACCCAACGCCTCGAAATCTGCGGAATGATCCCCCTATGAGTTTGCGCATCCGGCTTCTGCTGCTCGTCACCCTGTCGCTGGGCGCTGCAGTACTCGTTTCGGTCGCCGCCCTGTCGGTCAATGCACGCGACAGCGTGCTGGCCCAGATGGAGCGGGATGTCGGGGTGCTGGCGCGGGTGCTGGCCCAGACCGTGGCGCTCTCGGAACGACTGCCGGAAGAAATGGAGTCGCGTCTCGGGGAAGAGATGCTGACCATGAGCCGCATTCTGGCGCGTTACGTGGCGGCGGCAGAGGCGGCCGGCACACGTCCTGGCGCCATCATCGAGGAACTGCGGCACATCATCGCAGCAGGCACCCTCGGCATCCGCGAAATTCTCGGCACTGTGGTCGCCAGCCGACAGGGCCGGACGGTCATCACGGCAGAGGGCGTGGATGTCTATGCCCCCATCCTCGGCGCCGAGCAGGAGATGGCCGGCGCTTTCTTCGTGCGGCTGCCCCGCGGGGCGCTGGACGAATTGCTGGCCCATCAGCTGCGCGCGGCCTTGCTTGTCGGCGTTGCGATCCTGGGCGTGGGCGGGCTGCTCAGCTACTGGTTCGCGGACCGTCTTGCGCGACCGATCGCACGGGTCACCGCCGCAGCGGAGCGCGTCTATCACGGTGATTTCAAGCTGGAGGATCTCGCCCCCACTGGCGAGCAGCGCGGGGAGATCGGGCGGCTGGCCACGGTCTTTCACTCCATGGCACGCCAGGTCGAGAACCGCGAGCGGGCGCTGGACGAAATGGTGGCCCAACGCACCCACGAGCTGGCGGAGAAGAACGAAGCCCTGGAACAGGCCCAGGCCCAGATCAATGCCGAGCTCGACGTGGCGCGGGCACTGCAGATTGCAATCCTGCCGCATGATTTTCCCGCCATGGGTGGAAGTTCCGCCGCGGCCTTCATCGAGCCCGCTCGCTACATGGGGGGCGACTTTTACGACTTCATCGAGCTCCCGGGCGGCAGGATCGGCCTCGTGGTGGCCGACGTCTCGGGCAAAGGGGTGACGGCGGCCTTTTTCATGGCGGTGGCCCGCACCAACTTGCGTTTGATGGCGCTGGAGACGCCTGAGCCGGGGTTGTGCATGGCGCGCGCGAACGATGTGCTGTGCACGCAGAACCCGAAGGATCTCTTCGTGACGGTGTTCTACGCGGTATTTGATCCGCTTTCAGGTGAACTCCGCTACGCCAACGGCGGCCACAACCCGCCCTTCATCCGGCGCGCCTCGGGAACGGTGGAAATGCTGCCGAGCCTCGCAGGCCTGGGCCTCGGCATCATGCCGGACATTGCCTTCGACGAGGCGGAGGTGACCCTCGGGGTGGGTGAACATCTGGTGCTCTACTCGGACGGTATCACGGAGGCGATGAATGAGGATTTCGCCGAATTCGGGACGGAGAGGCTGATCGAAGCCATCGCCACGCACCCCCCCACCAGTTCGCAGTCGCTGGTCGATGCCATCATTCTGCGCGTGCGCGAATTCGTGGGTGTTGCGCCCCAGACCGATGACATCACGCTCGCGGTGGTCACACGCGGGGCGGGCTGACCGGCGCAGGCAGCGCAAGGCCCGGCAGCCCCGCGCGCTGGCGCGGCCCGAGAGGGCCACTTACGCTTAAGCCGTCCATCAATCCGAGAGAACACCATGAGCACTGCCGAAGTCCTTGGCGACGACCTCGAAACGGGGCCGAGGCCACGCTGGTGGCCTAACCCGATCAAGGAACTGAGGGCACGAAGTGCCGTCAACCGGCGGCTCGCGGCACTCGATCCCGAGACGAACTATCACGAAATCTCGAGGCTGGTGGTCGGCCGTGTCTTTGCTGATGCGTTTTTCAACGACGCCCTTTTTACTGTGGCCTACTGGCGCCAGATTGCGATTCGCACCATTGCTCCTGTCCTGCACCAGCGCGGCCGTGGGAAAACCTACGAAACCACCAAGCGCGTGGACGATACGCTCCTCTTCTTCGGCTTCCTGTATCGCGACGGCTGGCAGACCGGGACTGGCGGCGCGACCATCGACAGACTGACTGCCATCCATGAGCGTTTCCAGATTCCGCCCGATGACTTCCGCTACACGCTCTACGGTCTGTGCTTTGAAGCCGTGCGCATTCCCGAGATTCTGGGCTGCCAGGTCTTGAGCGAAGGGGAGGCGAGGGCGCTTTTCCTTTTCTGGCGCGAGGTCGGGCGTCGCTGGGGTGTCGAGGTGCCGGAAGACCAGGGGGAGTTTCGCGCGTGGATGAAACACTATGAAGACACCTGCTACGAGCGCACACCTGAAGGCCCACTGCTGGCAACGGCCATGGGGGACGATTTCTGCAAGCGGTTTTTCCCCGGGCCGCTGAAGTGGTCGG
>VGUA01000110.1 GCA_016874535.1 Gammaproteobacteria bacterium | reverse complement strand
AACTGAAAAACCTGGTGCAACGCCTGTTCATCCTCGGCACCACTGAATTCGTGGAAGGGGTCGAGATCAGCGCAGCGACCGGCGTGCGTGCACCGCAGGAAACGGAAGGCGCGCACCCGGAGTTCGATCTGCCACTGAGGGAAGCCCGCGAGCGCTTCGAGAAGGCGTATCTCGAATACCAGCTGCAAGCTTGTGAGGGCAGCGTCAGCCGGGTGGCCGAGAAGGTGGGCATCGAGCGCACCCACCTGTATCGGAAGCTGCGCAGCCTCGGGATCGACCCCCGTCAGATCAAGGAGGCCAGCCGGGACTGAGCCTCGCCCCGGCCATCGTCATGAGTGCCCTGACCGAACGTTTCGAGAAGCTCCTCGCACAAGGCCAGGACACGGCGATTCTGCGCTTCAGCCTGGGCAATGCGTGGCTGGCGGAAGATCCCGCCCGCGCTGCCCTGCATTTCGCGCGGGCCACGGAGCTGGACCCGATGTATTCGGCCGCCTGGAAGATGCTCGGCAAGGCCTGCGCCGCGCAGGGCGACACTGCCGGCGCCATCGGCGCTTATACGCGGGGAATCGAAGTGGCCGAGGCGCGCGGGGACATCCAGACAGCACGTGAGATGCGCGTGTTCCTCAAACGGCTCAGCACTTCGCAGGCGCCGGATTCGGCGCATTGAGGGTGAGGTTGCCGACCAGCGCGGCGCTGTTTTCGAATCCGTGCCGGTCCAGATAGGCGAGTATGCCGTCGTTGATTTCTCGGCACAGCAAGGGCTCGTAGAAAAGACCCGTGCCAACGCCTACGGCCGTCGCCCCGGCCAGCATGAATTCGATGGCGTCGCTGGCGGAAGTCACTCCACCCTGCCCGATGATGGGAATGCCCAAGGGCTTGCAGACCTGATGTACCTGAAACACTTTAAGCAGTGCGATGGGCTTGATGGCCGGCCCGGAAAGGCCGCCCTGGTTGTTGCCGATCACCGGTTTCCGCTGCTCGATGTCGATGGCCATGCCCATCAGGGTGTTGATCACGGCGAAAGCGTCGCTGCCGGCGTCGATGCAGCGGCGCGCGTTCTCGGCAATGTCGGTCTGGTTGGGCGAGAGCTTGGTAATGAGCGGCTTGCGGGTGGCACGACGACAGGCCTCCACCACCCGCGCCGACATGTCCGGACTGTTGCCGAAGGCGACGCCACCTTCCTTCACGTTGGGGCAGGAGATGTTGATTTCGATCGCATCGATGGGGGAATCATCGAACAGCCGCGTAACTTCCTCGTATTCCTCCACCGTGGAACCCGAGACGTTGGCAATGAAGCGTGTCTCCGAGAAATCGAGTCTGGGGAGGATGTCGCGAACCACGGTTTCGGCCCCGGGATTCTGCAGGCCGATGGCGTTCAGCATGCCGGCGGACGTCTCATAGACGCGATGCGCGGGATTGCCCAGTCGCGGCGCGAGGGTTGTGCCCTTGAGGCAGACCGCACCCACGTCGCGATTGGAAAAACCCCTTACCCGCGTATATTCCTCACCGAACCCCACACACCCGGAGAGCAGCACCAGGGGCGTGGCGAAGGACAGGCCACAGAAACGGGTGTTCAGGCGTTGATCGTTCGACACAATGGGTTCCTGGGCCACGGGAAGTCTCTCGCGCATGTTTGAAGTGGTGCTGTTCCAGCCGGAAATCCCGCCGAATACGGGAAACATTATAAGGCTATGCGCCGCCACGGGCGCGCGGCTGCACCTCATAGAGCCGCTGGGTTTCCAGTGGGATGACAAGCGCCTTCGCCGCGCAGGGCTCGATTACCACGAATTCGCCGAGGTCCGTCACCACACCTCGCTCGCAACGTTCCGCGAGGCACTTCCCGGCCGAAGGGTGTTCGCGCAAAGCCGGCACGCCACCCTGAGCCTGCACGCCGCAAGGTTCGCACCCGGGGACGTCCTGTTGTTCGGTGCCGAAACCCGTGGCCTGCCATCGGACCTCGGGGAACAGTTGCCGCTTCATGCGTCTCTGCGCATTCCCATGCGCCCCGGCATCCGCAGCCTGAATCTGGCCAATGCGGTGGCTGTCACCTTGTACGAAGCATTACGGCAGTGCGCCGGACTCGCGGGTACGACGGAGATTTGAGAGCGGCAAAAACTCAGTCGGCGAGTTTCAGTTCACGCGTCATGAGCGCCTGCACAGCCTCGGCCGGCGAGCAATCACCGCGCACGGTGCGCGCGACCTGCGCGCAGATCGGCATGTCCACCTGGCAGCGCATGGCACGTGCCGTCACGGCCTGGGCGGTAGGCAAGCCCTCCACCAGTCCGACGGTGGCCTCGGCCTCCTGCGGACTGTGTCCCTGGCCCAGCGCGAGACCGAAGCGCCGGTTGCGGGATTGGTCATCAGTGCAGGTGAGCACCAGATCGCCAAGTCCCGCGAGTCCCATGAAAGTCTCGCGGCGGCCCCCGAGGGCCTCACCGAGGCGCGCCATCTCGGCCAGCCCCCGCGTGATGAGCGCGGCCCGGCTGTTGGCTCCCAGCCGCAGGCCGTCCCCGATGCCGGCCGCAATGGCGAGTACATTCTTGACGGCCCCACCCACAGCCACGCCCGCCACATCATCGGTGAGATAGGGCCGCAGACTCGGGCTGTGCAGACTGGTCGCGATTTCCTTCGCAAAATTTCCTGAAGCACTCGCCACTGCGAGCGCGGTCGGTCGTCCCTCGGCCACCTCACGCGCAAAGCTCGGTCCGGAAACGATGGCAACGTCCTCGCACTCGGGGGCCGCGTCAGCCACGATTTCGTGCACCAGGCGGCCACTTCCCGTCTCGATTCCCTTGGCCGTGCAGACAAAGCGACTCAAGCCGTGCAACTTGGCCAGTGCAAGCATCTCCCGGGTTGACTGCAAGGGTGTCGCCAGCACCACGGTGTCGGTGCCTGCAGGCAGTGCCTTCAGGTCTGGCAGTGGCTGCAAAAGGTCCGGCAGCGCCGCGCCGGGCAGATAACGACTGTTCTCGCGCGTGTGCGCAAACCCGGCAATGGCAGTGGTATCGCGTCCCCACAGGAACACACGCCGTCCGGCGCGGGCGATGGCAATGGCCATCGCCGTGCCCCAAGCTCCTGCCCCCATCACGAGCAGCGGCCTGTCTTCCCGTATCGACATGCCGGACCGGGCTGACAGATCAGTGCGCCGTGGCCTGCTCGGCCTGGCGGCGGCGCTGGAATTCCTGGGCGTAGAGCGCTTCGAAATTGATGGGCGCAATGAGGAGCTGCGGGAAACCGCCCTTGACCACCACATCGCACACCGCTTCGCGGGCGAAGGGGAACAGCATGTTGGGGCACGCAGTGCCGAGGATCGCCGGAAGATGCTGCTCCGGGAAGCCGCTGATCTGGAAGATGCCGGCCTGTTTCACCTCCACCAGATAAATGGTGCGATCTCCTTCCTTCACCGTCGCGGTGATGGACAGCACCACTTCATGCAGATCATTGCCGAGCGCCGTGGTGGCATTCGCGAAGTGCAGATCAAGCGCGGGATTCAGCTGCTCGCGGAACACCGCGGGCGAGTTTGGCGCTTCAAAGGAAAGATCCTTGACATAGATGCGCTGGATTCCCAACTGGCCTTGGGGTTGCTGGGCCGCAGCCGGCTGGTTTTCGTTCTCGGTGCTCATGGGACTCCTTTTCAAGCGGGCACAACGGCCCGTATAGCCTATCGGTGCGTTTCCAGCGGAAAATTCTCGGCCCGCCAGGCTGTGAGGCCACCCTGCAGCTCAAGCACGCGGGGGAATCCCGCTGCGCGTAGCTGCGCGGCCGCCTTGGCGGATCTGATGCCGGATTCGCAGTAAACCAACAGCGGCTTGTCGCGATGTTTCTCCAGTTTGCGAACCTCGGTCTCGAACTGGGCGGGATCGAAGCGCACCGCGTTGATGATGTGGCCGGCGCGGTAATTCGCCTCCGCACGGATATCGACGGGCACTCCCTCTTCGCGGTTGAGCAGCTGGACGCTTTGCACGGCGGTGAGCCCCTTGCGCGACAGCGTGCGCAGGGAGGTCCAGAGCAGCAGCGAGAGCAGTCCGAAAAATGCCCCCACCAGCAAAGGGTGATTGGTGATGAATTCAGGCACACGATCCATGGGAAAGTCCGTCAATTGGCAGCAGGGACAGGGCCCGTGGCAAGCCACGGTGGTAGCCCGGAAGGCCGGGGTCCCTATGATACACTCCGGGCTTTCCACCCTGTAGCGTGCACGCCTTCCGGAGCAGCAACATGGCGACCGTCAAACACCCTGTTCTTCTCGTGGTCCTCGATGGCTGGGGCTATCGGGAAAGCTCGCACTTCAATGCCATCCATCACGCCCGCAAGCCCAACTGGGATCGTCTCTGGGCCGAATGCCCGCATGGTCTGCTCCAATGCTCCGGTCTCTCCGTGGGCTTGCCGGACGAACAGATGGGCAATTCCGAGGTGGGCCACATGCACCTGGGTGCGGGACGCCTCATCTACCAGGATTTCACGCGCATCAACGAGGCCGTCCGGAGCGGGGAATTTGCACACAACCCTGTGCTGGTCGAAACCTGCGATCTGCTCGCCCGCAACGGCGGCGCCCTGCATCTCATGGGTCTGCTGTCCCCCGGCGGCGTGCACAGCCATGAGGAACATCTCGTCGCGCTGCTGGAACTGGCCGCCCAACGCGGCGTGAAGCAGGTGTTCATCCACGCGTTCCTCGATGGGCGGGATACCCCGCCCAAAAGCGCTGCGGCATCGTTGGCGCATATCGAAGCAGCCTGTCGCCGAGTCGGAGTGGGCAGCCTCGCGAGCATGATTGGTCGCTACTTCGCGATGGACCGCAACAAATCCTGGGACCGCACGGCGCTGGCCCATGCTCTGATCGTCGATGGGCAGGCGGAGCATCACGCCAGCAGTGCCCTGCAGGCGCTGGAAGCAGCCTACGCCCGCGGCGAGACGGACGAATTCGTGCAACCGGTGGCCCTGCACGCCAAAGACACAGGCCCGGTCACGGTACAGGACGGCGACGCCATCATCTTTGCCAATTTCCGCGCGGATCGCGCCCGCCAGATTACCAGCGCCTTCACCGAAGAGAGCTTCACGCACTTCACCCGCGGCCGTCACCCCAAGCTCGCGCGCTTCGTGGCAATGACCGACTACGGCGCACAATTCAGCCATCTGCCGACAGCTTTTCCCACCATGGAGATTCGCAACACTTTCGGTGAACTGCTGGCGAATGCGGGTCTCAGGCAGCTCAGGATTGCCGAGACCGAGAAGTACGCCCATGTGACGTTTTTCTTCAATGGCGGCGAGGAGCGGGTATTCGCTGGCGAAGATCGCATCCTGGTTCCTTCGCCACAGGTCGCTACTTACGATCTCCAGCCGGAAATGAGTGCCGCGGAAGTCACGGACAAGCTGGTCGAGGCAATCACCAGTCGTCAGTACGATGCCATCATCTGTAACTATGCCAATGCTGACATGGTCGGCCACACCGGCGACTTCGCGGCTACCGTCAAATGTATCGAGGCCCTGGACACCTGTCTGGGCAGATTGCGGGAAGCCTGCACCGCGACGGGCACGGAAATGCTGATCACGGCAGACCATGGCAATGCCGAGCAGATGCGGGCCGCCGAAAACGAAAGCCCGAACGAAACCCCGGAAGCCGACGAGGTACATACCGCCCACACCAGCAACCTCGTGCCATTGCTCTACTGCGGTCGCGCCGCGGAGGTGCAATCGGGGGGTTCCTTGGGCGACATCGCGCCTACCCTGCTCGCGCTGATGGCCCTGCCCCAACCGCCTGAAATGACGGGCAAGCCGCTGATTCACCCCGTGACCGACACGCGCTCGCGGAACGCCGCATGAAGGCCGGCGCGTTCATCAAGGCCATCATCGCCCTGACGCTGCTTCAGGGAACTGCCGCCCGGGCAGACGACGCCGCGCCCGCGGAGAGTCCCGCCAAGCCGGGGACTGAAGTCCCCGTGGCACCGGCAACGCAAAGCGCCGAAAGCCAGCCCGCCACCGAGGCAGAGACCCTGCCACTGGATGATTTGCGGGTGTTCGTGGAGGTCTTCCACAAGGTCAAGCGCGATTACGTCGAAGACGTGAGTGACCGGAAACTCCTGGAGAACGCCATCAAGGGCATGCTCGAGGGGCTGGATCCCCACTCGGCCTACCTCGATGGTGAGGCGTATACCGAACTCCAGGAGGGCACTTCGGGTGAGTTCGGTGGACTCGGCATAGAGATCGGGACCGAAGATGGACTCATCAAAATCATATCGCCCATCGATGACACCCCCGCAAGCCGCGCCGGCATCCAGGCCGGGGATACGATCGTCCGTCTGGACGGCGTTCCGGTACGTGGCATGTCGGTCAACGATGCAGTCAAGAAGATGCGGGGCGAGGTTGGCAGCGCGATAGAGCTCACCATCATGCGCGAAGGCACCGCCAAGCCGCTCGAACTCACGCTGGTGCGTGATCTCATCAAGATCCGCAGTGTGCGCAGTCGTGAGCTGGCACCGGGCTTCGGCTATCTCCGCGTTTCCGCTTTCCAGGCCACCACCGGGGATGACTTCGTCAAGGAGCTGGAGAAGCTCAAGCAGGACGCCAAGGGAGGGCTCAAGGGCTTGGTGCTCGACCTGCGCAACAACCCCGGCGGTGTGCTCGGTGCCGCGGTTGCCATTTCCGATGCCTTCCTCGACGCAGGCCGCATCGTCTATACCGAAGGCCGCGTCGCGGACGCGAAGATGTCATTCGAGGCCAAGCCGCCGGATCTTATCGACGGCGCGCCCCTGGTGGTGCTGATCAACGAAGGCTCCGCTTCCGCCTCGGAGATCGTCGCCGGGGCTCTGCAGGACCGCCAGCGCGCAGTGCTCATGGGCCGACGCACGTTCGGCAAGGGTTCGGTGCAGACGATTCTGCCGATGAACAACAAGGCCGCGATCAAGATCACCACTGCACGCTATTTCACTCCCAACGGTCGTTCGATCCAGGCCGAGGGTGTTGAACCCGATATCGTCATCGACCGGATGGAAGTCCAGGCCCAGAAAGCCGCGGATGCCTCGCTGGTGAATGAGGCGCAGCTCGAAGGCCACCTCGACAATCCGAATGGCAAGAAGGGTGCGAAAACCCGCAAGTCCTCCGGCAAGGAGGCCACGAAAGATCTAGCCACCACTGACTATGAGTTGCATGAGGCGCTCAATCTGCTCAAGGGAATGTCTTTGCTCAAGACGCGGCAGGCCCCCGCCTCACCCTGAGAGCGGATCTGAATGGCTGGACGCGCGGCGGTGATCCTTGTCACTGCCTGCGCGCCAACGCTGCCGCAGACGCGGAGGAGAACCGAATCGAACTACGTGACCTGCAGCCCTGCTCGGCCGCAAGCTCGCACCGCAGTCAGGCTCAGCGCTCGCGCGTCGGCCTGAGTGCGAGTCCGAGCGCCAGCAGGCCCAACACGCCAGGGCCCCAGGTTGCCCACGACAGCTTGTCGAGATTGAAGATGATGCCCTCCTGGGCGCCACCCATGAGGCCTCCGGCGAGTAACAGGCCGATCCCCGCCACCGCATACACCAGCCGACGATGGACCTCGCGGATCTCGCGACGGATTTCGCGCAGGGTCTCATCGTGGGTGGCCACCTGCAGGCGTCCATCCTTGATCTGATCCAGCACCTCGAAGGCCATGTCCGGCAACTGCGGCAGACGTTCGATCCAGCGCGGCAGATTCTGTTTGGCCCCACGCAGCATATTGCCGAGGCCGGCGCGATCCTTCATCCACTGGGTCAACGGTGCACGCGCCTCACGCCAGAGATCGAGATCAGGATCGAGCTGTCGTCCGAGGCCCTCGATGTTCACCAGAGTCTTCTGCAGCAGCAGGAGCTGCGGCAGGATTTCCATGTGGAAGCGCTGGGCGGTCTGGAACAACCGCATCAACAACTGGCCCACCGAAATTTCTTTCACGGGGCGGTCGAAGATAGGCTCGCAGACGGTCCGAATGGCGAACTCGAGATCATCCACGCGCGTATCCCGCGGCACCCAGCCGGACTCCACATGGAGCTCGGCCACACGGCGATAGTCACGATCAAGAAAGGCCGAGAAATTCTCCACCAGGTAGCGCTGATCGTATTCGCTGATGGAACCCATGATGCCGAAATCGACCGGCACGAAGACCGCGGGCTCACCCTCTGCTCCGGGCCGCACGAAAAGATTGCCGGGATGCACGTCTGCATGGAAGAAGTGATCGCGAAAGACCTGGGTGAAGAACAGCTCCACACCCTTGGCCGCCAGTTCATGCAGATCCACCCCGGCGGCCCTGAGCGCCTCGATATTGCTGATGGGGATGCCATCCACGCGCTCCATCACCAGCACATTGGGGCGGGTATAGCGCCAATGGATCTCCGGCACATGCATGTATGGAGAATCCGCAAAATTGCGGCGCAGCTGCGAGGCGTTGGCGGCCTCGCGCAGCATGTCGAGCTCGTCGAGGATGGTTTTCTCGATCTCCGTCACCACACGAGTGGGCTTGAGCAGTCGGCCGTGACTGAGATAGCGCTCCGCCGAGACGGCAAGCAGGCGCATCAGCCCGATATCACCCT
>VGUA01000109.1 GCA_016874535.1 Gammaproteobacteria bacterium | reverse complement strand
GACTCCGCCTCCATTGGTCTCGGCCAGTTCGCGCACCTGATGCGGCGCGGCGTGAACATGACCTATATGTGCGAGAACAACGGCGTCTACGGACTGACCAAGGGCCAGTTTTCCGCCACCGCGGACAAGGGCTCTGCGTCCAAGAAAGGCGTGGCGAACATGGATGCGCCGCTGGACACGGTCTCGCTGGCGCTGCTGATGGGCGCGACTTTCGTGGCGCGCGGCTTCTCGGGCGACAAGGGCCAGCTGGTGCCGCTGATCCGTGCCGCGCTGCGCCACCAAGGCTCGGCGTTCATCGATGTCATCAGCCCCTGCGTGGCGTTCAACAACCATGCCGGTAGCACCAAGAGCTATGACTACGTGCGCGCGCACAACGAAGCCGTGAATTTCTTGGACTTCATCGAAGGCCGGGAGGAGATCACCACCGACTATGCGCCGGGCACGGCAGTGGACGTTACCCAGCATGATGGCTCGGTGATCCGCCTGCACAAGGCGTCTGCGGACTACGACGCCACCGACAAGGTGGCGGCCATGAACTACATCCAGAGCCACCAGGCCAAGGGCGAGATCGTCACCGGACTGCTCTACATGGAGAGCAATCCCTCTGACATCCACCGCAACCTGAATACGGTGGAGCAGCCGCTGAATTCTCTCGGCGCGCGTGAGCTCTGCCCGGGCTCGGCGATGCTGGAGAAGATCAACAACTCGCTGCGCTGATTTCGTCGTTACGCAGGCTGCAGTGGTTCCGGCCGCTGCAGCCCGCTCCGCTTCAGCGGAGTCCCCGCAGGTAATCCGTCCCGCCCAATTGCGCCATCTGGCCCAGCACCCAGCGTTGTCTCGCCATCACTTCGGCAGACGGCTGCAAGACCTGGCGTGAGCGCGGGGCGGGCAACACCGCGGCCAACAAGGCTGCCTCACTGCGATTGAGCGAACGGGCCGGTTTGCGGAAATATCGCTGGGCAGCCGCCTCCGCGCCGTAAACATCGGGCCCAAATTCAGCAATATTGAGGTAGAGCTCGAGAATGCGGCGCTTGCCGCAGGCGAGCTCCAGCCAGAAGGTGTACCAGGCCTCCAGGCCTTTGCGCAGCCAGCTGCGCCCGGACCAGAGAAAAAGATTCTTCACCGTCTGCTGCGACAGAGTGCTTGCACCGCGCAAGCTGCCCTCTTCCGCCTCCTCCAGCGCTTTCGCCAGCTCGGTAAGATCGAAGCCGTGGTGGGCGGGAAAGCGCTGATCCTCTCCCGCGATCACCGCGAGCGCGAGTTCCGCCGAGATGGCCTGCAGGGGAACCCAGCGCTGCGCCAGAGGCACGGCACCACGGGCGCTGGAGAGATTCTCGAAATGGCGTGCCAGCATGAAGCTGGTGAAAGGTGGATTGAGGACACGCACGGCAAGCGGCGGCCCGAAGGCGAGGATGCCGAGGAGGATGAGCAGCGTCCAACGCAGCTTGCCGAGACGGCGTCTGCGGCCGACCGTGCGACGCAGACGGTGCTCGCCGTCGGGATCCGGATGGATGCGCGGGAGGCGTGCCACCCGGGGCAATCAGCGCAATTCAGCGATTGCTGAGATCGACATCATCCAGGCGATGGCCCCAGTCGCGCTTGGCGGCCAGGTAGCGGCGGTTGAAGTCGTTGATGCCCGTGACGTGAGGTTCAGCCACCACCTTGTGCAAGCCGAAATTGGCGAGATCCTGCAGCTTTTTGGGATTGTTGGTGAGCAGCTTGAACCGGCGGTCACCAATGAAGTGGTGCAGCAGGGCCGCAGCATCGGAGAAGTCGCGGGAATCATCGGGCAGGCCCAGGGAACGGTTGGCCTGGTAGGTGTTCTCGCCCGCATCCTGCAACAAATAGGTCGCGGCCTTGGCCCACAGGCCTATCCCTCTCCCCTCATGGCCGGACATGTAAACCATCAAGCCACCCTCAGGGCTCTGGTGCAGGCGCACCATTGCGGACATGAATTGCGGCCCGCACTCGCAGCGCTGGGAGCCGAAGACATCGCCCGTCATGCAGCTGGAATGCACTCGCACCAGCGGCTCCGCGGATTCCCCGGGATTTCCCACCACCAGCACGCTGTTCACCGCCATGCTGGAAGCCAGCATCGAGAAGAACTGCTGGCCTCCATGCTCGCGGAGATCCCGCGCAAGTCCCTCCACCTTGGCCAACTCGGTGCTGCGCACCGTGGCATACCACTGCACGGTGAACTGGAGATCATCGATGGCCACCGGCAAGGGAATCGGACCGAGCACGTTAAGCGCCAGTTCGCCCTCGGGTGGTGGCGCGTCGATCGAGATGCGATGTCCGAGGCGATCGATTCGGAAGAGTTTGCCGCCCTCGATCAGTCGCTGGCGTACGGTGGGATTGAGATAGGTGAACATAGGAATCCTGAGTCAGTGGCGCGCAATATGGTGGCGCGCCGGCTATTGGTCAACGCGCTGCGGGGCTTCATCCTTTGCATGCAACGCCTTCAGAAACTGGAACAGGGCGCGGGCTGCGCGCGGTGTTTCAATCTCGCGTGTCGCTTCCTGGCGCGCGCTGCGCACAAGCTGTCGCAGATGCTGGCGGTCCAGATTCGGGAATTGCACGGCGAGCTTTTCCAGCGGGCCGTCGCCCTCGGCAATCAACGCATCGCGCAGGCGTTCCAGCGCATGCAGGTGGCGGATTCCGGCAGCATCGGGCTCGCGCGCCACAGTCAGGGCCCGGCGGATAGCTGCATGATCCTCGCGTTCAAGCAGGCCACCCAGGTGGCGGAGCTGACGTTGCAGGGCGCCACGTTGCAGCCTGCGACCCACCAGTGCCTCCTCCCGAATTCGTTCGGGCAGCGGCAATCGCTTGAACAGGCGCTCAGGGCACTCCACCAGTTCCCGCCCCAGATCCTGCAAGGCGTGATGCTCACGCTTGATCTGCGAGCGGCTCTTGGGCGCTTCCACGCCCTCCTCCAGCCATTCGGGTTCGCGCATCACGGCGAGGTGTTCACCTTCACGCCCCGCTCGGCAAACACTTCCTTGGCCGCGGCAATGCCATTCAAGGCGGCAGGGAAGCCCGCATAGGCGGCCATCTGCATGATCACCTCAACCACCTCTTCCGGCTTGCAACCCACATTCAGTGCGCCGTGGATATGAGCGCGAAGCTGGGGCTGGGCGTGGCCCAGCGCAGTGAGCGCCGCCACGGTGGCAAGTTCACGCGAACGCAGGTCCAACTGCGGACGGGACAGCACCTGACCGTAGCCCCACTCCACCACCCAGCGTCCCAGCTCGGGGGCAATGTCCTGCAGGTTCTCGACCGTCTTGGAGCCGGCAGCACCGGTGACCCGCGCCAGCGTCTCCTTGCCCTTGATGTATTCAGGGCTCTCATTTTCAGCCGCTGGCGGCACTTGCTGGGCCAGCGCAGTGGCCGCCAGCAGCAGGCCCGCGAGGGCGACGGTGATACGCATGTCCATTCCTTTCTTACGGGGACGACCCCTCGGGGCCGGAGACGACATTCTACGCCGGCTGCTCCATCCGGGCAGCAAGCCAGAGACCAATGTCCCTGATCTGTGCCGGCGCAACCGCATGCTCCATGGGCCAGGTCCGGTACTCCACCGGATAGCCCCAGTCGGTAAGCAACTCTGCCGCCTCCCGGCCGTGGGATTCGCTGACCACCGGATCCTGAAGGCCATGATGAATGGCAATCGGCATTTGTGCGTTGGCGGCATTAGGGGCGATGCTGCGGCGGGTTGCGAAGTAGGTGGACAGGGCGAGCAGCCCTGCCAGCCGCTCCGGCCAGCACAGTGCCAGTTCGAAGCCCACGGCACCGCCTTGGGAAAAGCCGGCGACGACGATGCGCCCGGAAGGGATGCCACGTGCGTTCTCCCGTTCGATCACCTTGCCGACTGCCTGTGCGGAGGCGCGAAGCTGCGCTTCATCGATGCGTCGATCGAGATTCATCTCCAGGATGTCGTACCACGCAGGCATCACGTAACCCGCATTGATGGTCACCGGGATGGCCGGCGCATGGGGGAACACGAAACGCAGGTGCAATCCGTTTGGAATCCTGAGCAGGGGCACGATGGGTTCGAAATCATGGCCACTGGCTCCCAGACCGTGCAGCCAGATCACGCTCCCGCTGGGCGTGGGCCCGGTTTCGATTTCGAGGGTCTTCAATTCCGTCATCTCAGCTCGCTCCCAGCATGCCACCATCCAGCGGCAGCACAGCCCCGGTGACATAACGTGCGGCACGGGAGGCGAGAAAAATCGCCACGCCCGCAGCATCGTCCGGCTCGCCCATGCGTTTCAGCGGCACGCGGCTCACGATCTCATCCCCCATGCGCGCGACCATGGGCGCCATCATGTCCGTGGCAAACGGCCCGGGCGCGATTGCGTTGACCGTAAGGTGCCGATCGGCGAGATGCGTGGCGAGCACGCGGGTCAGGTGATGAAGTGCTGCCTTGGCCGGGCCGTAGGAGAAGTTTTCGAACAATGAGGTGTGCAGGCCATCGATGGAGCCGATGTTGATGACCCGCGCAGGGTCTTCTGGGCTCGCGGCGGCCTGCAGCAGCGGCAGCAGCTTCTGGGTGAGGAAGAACACGGATTTCACGTTGAGATCCATCACCTTGTCCCAGCCGGTCTCCGGAAAATCATCCACCTTGCCACCCCAGGTGGCCCCGGCATTGTTGACGAGTATGTCGAGGCGCTTCTCGCGCCCGGCGATCTCGCCTGCGACATGTTCGATGTCGGCCATCGTCGAAAGATCGGCCGGCAGCGCGATACAGGTGCCGAGTTTGCCAAGTTGCTCGGCTGCAGCCGCGCAGACGTCGGCTTTGCGTGATGAGATGTAGACCCGCGCGCCCGCCTCCACGTAGCCGCGGGCAATCATCAGGCCGATGCCGCGTGAACCACCCGTGACGAGCGCCGTCTTGCCGGCGATGGAAAAAAGCTTCTGCATGGCCTCAGTCCACGAGCGCCGTTATGACCAGATCGCCCAAGCCTTGCCGTGCTGCTTCATTTTCCGTCATGTGTTCTCTCCGGCGCGCCGCGCGCGTGCCTCATTGTTTGCCATAGCTGGCTTCGATGCTGTCCAGCGGTGATTTCTGGATGCCGTGATTCGGAATGGGATAGCGCAGGCCGTTGGCGGACAGGGCCTTCAAGCCTTCCACCGCCTGCGGCAGATAACTGGGCGGCATCGCCATCAGCATCTCCTCGTCGAGCACGCCACCGAACTTGCGCTCGGCGTAACAGGGAATGGAGAGCGAAGGCTCACCGGTCTTGAGCGCGTTGCCCCAGGAATCCGCGCAGGCGCTTTCCCCCACGCAGCTGAAGGTGAATTTGCGATAGTTGCGGTATTGCAGACCGTTGACCAAGGTAATCATCTGCCCCGGGGTGCCGTAGATGAGACAGATGTCCGGATTGCCGATGCGGCCGGCCGTCAGCGGGCTGACCACCAGCGCGGCGTATTCCCCGTGCGATGCACAGCTCATGGCGCGCTGGTGCGCCGCGCTGTCCTCATGCGTGGCGTACCACACACCGGTGAGCTTGCGGCCGGCCAGCCAGTCCGGCGTGGGCGGGTGCAGGCCGACCACCGCGCCGCACTGCTCGCCCATCAGGTTGTCCATGGTGATGCCGAGCGTCCAGCCCAGCCATCGGCTTTGGCCGACAATCTGATCGGTCGCGAATTTTTCGCCCGGTGGGGGGCGACGTACCTTGGGGACGGCTTCCATCTCGGCCACCGAGCGAAATCGCTTCATGCCGACGGGCAGCGTCTTCAGGCGCAGATACTGGTTCAGGTCGGCCACGAGGGCCGCGTAATCGTAGGCGTGGTCGTCACCCCAGCAATTGGCGCTTGCGGGCCTGCTGGCGCTCATGCGTGCTCTCCCGCAGGCAGCGGATGACGACAGGCGACCATGCCCACCGAGCGCACCGTCATGCGCGGCGCACCGTCCGGGCCTGTCACTTCCATCAAGGTGTGGATGAGACCGCGGTCGGGCTTGGAGGCGGAACGTCGCGCCTTCTCTACCGTCACTTGCACGGTGAGGCACTCACCCGGTCGCACCGGCTTCAGCCAGCGCAGTTCATCCACGCCCGGGGAGCCCATGCCCGCGACGCTGGAAATGAAATGGTCCACCACCACCCGCATCATGGCCGAGGCCGTATGCCAGCCGCTCGCGACCAGCCCACCAAAGTGGCTGCGCGCGGCGGCCGTGTGATCGAGATGGAAGGCCTGCGGATCGAAGCGCGAGGCAAAGTCGATGATCTCCTCTTCACTCAAGGTGAACTCGCCAAGCCGCCAGGTGGCGCCCGGTGGGTAATCCTCGAAGTAACGATCGGAAGCGGGGGTCGTGAAGCTGGCAAACGGCATGGTGGACTGGACTCCGGAAAGGCGGCCGTGGACTGGACCGCGCGGAACTAGGGTATGAGGGGGGTCGGGCAGGGTCAATGCATGGTGACTGTGCGGCCCGGGCTGCCCTCGGATGCGAACTCAGCCCGGTGGCGACAGGGTTTCCCGGGCTGCAATCTCCAGCAGCGGGATCAGTCGTTCAGCCCAGGCGCGCTGCCCCCGCTCATCGGCAATCTCGTCCTGGCGCAGCTCGATGAGCACATGAGGAAGGCCACGACGCTCCGCGTGAACCGGCACGCCGTAATCGGTTTCATCGGTGAGGCGGTAGGGGATGTTGTCACCCACGACCAGTGCAGGATCGTGTCGCAACTCGCGCATCAGGATCTCGGCCACGCGACGATCGCGGTTGGACAGCAAGGCCACCTGCCAGGGCCGCTGCTCGCCCTTGTACACGGGCGTGAAACTGTGGATGGCGAGATAGAGTGTGGGAATGGTGGCCGCGGCGCGGGCATCGAGCATTCGCGTGATGGTCTCGTGATAGGGTCGATGCAGGGCCTCTATCCGCCGCGTGCGTTCTGCCTCGTCGAGATTGCAGTTACCCGGCACCGGAGTGAGTTCGCTCACCTCCGGAATGCAGTCGTGGCGCCACAGCTGGCGATTGCAGTCGATCACCAGACGCGAGTAACCGCTTGCCACCAGAGGCGCCGAGAAGTGCCCAGCAAGATGCTCCGCCACGGCAAGTGCTCCGATGTCCCACGCGATATGCCGCTCCCACTCCGAAGCCGGCACACCGAGATCACCGAGGCTCGCCGGCACGCGGCGGCTGGCGTGATCACAGGTGAAGAAGAACGGCGAACGGCTGTCGGGATGCACAACAGTGACAGCGGGCGGCTCATGCGGCGCGAGCAGACTCATGCGTGAGGGTTCTTGCGTGGAGTGAGACCAAGGGAGTATAGGGTCGGGCTGGTTGCACCGAAACCCGGATACGACTCCATGCTCGACACCCGCCTCACGCAGCGCTTTGGCCTCACCCATCTCGTGCTCAACGCGCCCATGGCCCTGGTGGCGGGTGGCGCACTGGCCGCTGCCGTATCCCGTGCCGGGGGCCTCGGGCTCATCGGTGGAGGCTATGCCGGGACCCTCGGTGCCGAGCCTGATCTGGCGCTGGAATTCGAGCGGGCAGCCGGGGCCAAAGTCGGGGTCGGGTTCATCACCTGGGCACTGGCCAGAGCGCCGGCCCAGCTCGATGTGGCGCTCGCACTGAAACCCGCCTGCATCTTCCTCTCCTTCGGGGACGCCAGACCCTTTGCGGCACGCATCCATGCGGCCGGCGTGCCGCTGATCTGTCAGGTGCAGACGTTGGCCCAGGTTGAGTCCGCGTTGGCGGCAGGGGCATTCGTCATCGTCGCGCAGGGGACCGAGGCCGGCGGACACGGCGGTGCGCGGGGAAGTTTCAGTCTGATCCCGGAGGTCGTTGATCATCTCGCGGCGCGCGCTCCGAACGTTTTTCTTCTCGCGGCGGGGGGATCGCGGATGGCCGAGGGCTCGCAGCGGCGCTGATGTTGGGCGCTGATGGTGTGGTGGTGGGCACGAGGCTGTGGGCCGCCGAGGAGGCACTCACCCCGCCGGCCGCGATTGCCCGGGCGCTGGCAGGAACCGGGGATGACACCGTGCGCACACGTGCCGTGGATGCCTTGCGTGGCGTGGACCGGCCAGAGGAGTTTTCATTTCGGGTCATGCGCAACCGCCTGACGGAGGAATGGGCAGGCCGTGAGAGCGAAGCGCTGGCGAAACGAGGAAGCCTGCGCGCGGACTATGAGGCCGCTCGCGCAAAAGGAGATCTGGAAGTGGTGGCCACGGTCGCGGGCGAAGCCATCGGCCTCATGCACACGCGGGGCAAGGCTTCAGAGATCGTCACCCGCATGGTCCAACAGGCCGAACAGTTGCTCCGCCGAAATGCGTGACACTTACCCCATTTCGCATCTCGCGGCGCTGTGAAATGCGTGACAGTTACCTTATTTCGCGGCCACGACAGAAATGCGTGACAGTTACCCTATTTCGCGGCCACCCCACTTCGAGGCGATTGACTGCCGACCATATCGCAGCGCCACCCAGAAAAGATGCTGTTTATCGGATATCTGGGCGCCTCCAAGCGAGCTTTCAGGGGGCGGCGAACAAAAGCATTCCCCACTGTCCCCAGACTTGTATTCCAAACCCGGGAGAACGACTCTTGGGCGAACCCTGAGTGAGAGGAGAAATTTCGATGTCTGCATTGCCTGATGGACTCGATGTCCATGCCGCCTACCGCATGATGCGGCTGTTACGGGAATTCGAAGACCAGATGCACGTGGCGATCGCCCGCGGCACGGTACCCGGATTCACTCACCTCTACGCCGGAGAGGAAGCCAGCGCAGTGGGAATCTGCCTGCATCTGCGCGACACGGACGTGCTCTGCAGTACCCATCGCGCCCACGGTCATTTCCTCGCCAAAGGGGGCGACATCGAGGCCTTGGCGCTCGAAATCTTCGGCAAGCAGGGCGGCTGCTCTG
>VGUA01000108.1 GCA_016874535.1 Gammaproteobacteria bacterium | reverse complement strand
CTCATCGAAATAACTGACGTTGACGTAGTAACCGAAGCTGCCATTGTTGCCCCCACTCTCGGCCGTGGTCGTCACCCGGTCGAAACTGCCGCCTGAGACTTCTCCGCCCTGCCCTTGGTAACTGAAGCCGTCTTTCATGCGTATGTTCAACGCGCCGCCGAGCGTATTGAGGCCGTAGAGCGGATTGGCACCACCCACCAGGCTGATGCTCTGCACCGCGGATTCGGGCAGCAGATCCCAGTTGACGGCATCTCCCAAGGGTTCATTCACCCGCACCCCGTTCTGGTAGACGGAGATGCCCATGGGCAGGCCGAGGAGCGGCGAGGCGGAGTAGCCGCGGAACTGAACATCCGGCTGCAGCGGATTGTTCTGGGCGATGTTGGCAGACACGCTGCCGAGGTTCTGGTTGAGGTAGTCGGTGAGATCGAGGCTCTGGGCTCGTTCCAGGGCATCCGCGTCGCCCGACTGGATGGCATAGGGCAGTCGGTCCACCGCAAGCCCAAGGCCGAGCGCGGCGGGCGTTGGCGCCACCACGGTGATTTCCTCGTCAAAGCCTGCGCCTTCTGCCTGCACCGGTGACGACGGGACGTATGCCAGCAGCATGGCGGCTGCCAGCAGGGGAAACCGGGGCTTCAAGCGATTTCGGGGGTTAGAGCTGCGGGCGGGCGGGCGACGCATCATCAGGAGCAATCTCCGGCAAGTCGGAATGAGGGACGCCGGGATTCTCGGGGTCGGTCTCCGGCGTCGCAATACCGCGGCCGGCAGCGGAAGATTAAAAAGTGATTAACAGGCCGAAGAGCTTCAGGCCTTGAGGAAGCCGTTGCGAATGGCGAGCCGCGCCATCTCGGCGGAGGTGCTCACCCCGAGCTTGGCCTTGATCTGGGTGACATAGTTGGCAATCGTCTTGGCGCTCAGGGACAGGCGCTTGCCGATTTCCGCTACCGTGAAGCCTTCGGCAATCATGCAAAAGATCTCGAACTCCCGGACGGAAAGCCCGGCAATGGGGGATTTGTCGCCGCGAGTCTTCTGCAAGGCCAAGCGCTGGGCAACCTCGGGGTGCAGGTAAACATTGCCTGAGGCAACAGTCCTTACGGCTTCGAGAATGAGTCCGTTTCGCTGGCCTTGCTGACGAAGCCTCGGGCGCCCGCGACCAACGCCTGCCCCACGAACGCCACATGCTCATGCATGCTCAAGGCGAGAATTCGGGCTTCCGGACGCCGACTGATGATGCGCCGGATGGCTTCCAGTCCGCCGATGCCCGGCATGCCCAGATCCATGACTGTCACATCCGGTGCCAGTTTCGCGAACGCCTTGACCGCGGCCTCGCCATTTTTCGCTTCAGCCACGACCTGGAGGTCGGGTTGACCGTCGAGAACCTGTCGGTAACCTGCACGCACGATGGCGTGGTCGTCCACGAGGAATACTTTTGTTTTAGGCATTACCTACCTGAGGTATATGTTTTTATTGATTCCCCTGAATTGCATTATGGACGTCAGGCCAATTTACAACCAGTGACATTTCCCTGATTTTTTCGTGAGTTGTTCCCGTAGAAATTCAGATTTTCCATTGCATTAACAAATGCAGCGCAACATCGCATGATTTCAGTGGACAGTCTGAGATGCAGCCAGTAAGTGTTTGGCCACGCTAGGCTCAAAAGATGAGACACCACCACTGCCCGTCTCATTGACCACCGTCCAAGGCGGCTGACAGGGAGCCATGAGCCGCCCGGGAAGTTGCGGATGGCTGAGCATGCAGCTTGGGATTTTTTCCAGTGTGCTCAGGAAGAACTCATCCCCCGTGGCTTTGTGTTTCAGAGGCCTGTCGTGCCTGAAAGGCGGCCTGCTTTTCCGGCGAGGCTTCGCTCTGGTATTTGTCTCGCCATTCCGCATAGGGCATCCCATAAACGAGAGTGCGCGCAGCCTCGTAATCCAGCCCATGGCCACGCTGCTCGGCCTCCGCCCGATACCACTTGGCGAGGCAATTGCGGCAAAAGCCGGCCAGGTTCATGAGATCGATGTTCTGCACTTCGGTGTGTTCGCGCAGAAAATCGCGCAGCCGGCGAAAAGTGGCTGCTTCGAGTTCCAGGGTTTCCTGTTCGGTCATGACATCTTCCTCCTGGGGGCGCAAGGCGCCGTTGAATTTCGGGGTTTCAGCCGTTGAGGCCGTGCTGCTTCATGCGGTAGCGCATGGTCATGCGTGTGATGCCGAGGCGCCGGGCGGCCTCGGAAACATTATTGTCCGTCGCCTGCAGGGCATGCTCGATGAGCAGTTTCTCCGCCTCCTGCAGGGTCAGTTCGAAAAGCTCGCTCCCTGCCTCGGTGGCAACGCTCTCCCGCCCTGCCGATGACGGCAACAAGAGATGAGCCGGCGTCAGGGCTTCTCCGTTGGCGAGCAGCATGGCCCGCTCCATCACATGCTTCAGTTCGCGCACATTGCCGGGCCAGTGGTAAGCGCATAAGGCCGTCTGCGCCGCGGGCTCCAGCGCAAAGTTGGAATACCCGTAACGACGGGCAAGTAATTGGCCGAGGTGGGCCGCCAGCACCAGCACATCGTCCCCTCGTGCCCTGAGCGGCGGCAATGGCAGGCTCAGTACATTCAGCCGGAAATAGAGATCCGCGCGCAGGCTGCCCTCCGTCACCATGCGCTCCACGTCGCGATTGGTGGCGGCCACGAACCACGCCCGGATCGGCCGCTCCTGACTGCTGCCCACCCGGCGCAGCATGCGTCGCTCCAGAACGGCCAAGAGCCGCGTCTGCAGGTCCAGCGGCAGTTCGCCGATTTCATCCAGAAACACCACGCCATCCTCTGCCGCCTCGATGAGTCCGGTGCGGTCTGCAATGGCATTGGTGAACGCACCCTTCACGTGCCCGAACAGTTCGGATTCGATCAATTCACGCGGCAAGGCGGCACAGTCGACGTGCACAAACGGACGCGAAGCGCGACGTGACTGGTGGTGAATCAGGCGCGCGGCGAGATCCTTGCCCGTGCCGGTTTCACCGAGCAGCAACACCGTGGGGGCTGGTTCGGCTGCGCCGAGACGGGCAATACGCGCAAGCTGGGCCCGGAGTTCGGTGGCGGCCTCGGAGCGTCCCAGCAGTTCGGGCTCCTCGCTGCCACTGCTCTCTCGCGTGCGCGAGTAATCAAGTTGCCGGGACACCGCCTGATGCGCGAGTACCTTGCTCACGTTGAGCAGCAATTCTTCCAGATCGATGGGCTTCTTGAGGTAATCCGCCGCGCCGAGCTTCATCGCGCCCACGGCATCTTCCATCTCACCGTAGGCGCTCATGGCGAGCACCGGAGTCTGCGGTGCCAGCCCGTCGCGTAGACGTTGCAGGAAATCGAGCCCGCTGCCATCCGGCAGACGCATGTCCAGTAGCAGCAGCTCAGGCTCGTCGTCACGCAAGGCCTGCTCCGCCAGTGCCAGCGTTGCCGCCACATGCACGGTGTGTCCCGCCTTCTCCAGTCGGCGCGCCACGGCGCGGCCGAAAGGTGCCTCATCCTCCACCACGAGGATATGCACACCAGTCCCCGGCGGGGGCGTGACGCGCGAGGTGTCTGTGTTAGAGGCTTGCATGGAAATCTTGCATGGAGATTATTGGCTGCCTTCCAGGGCGGGTGCCGTGAGGGTGACCCGGGTGCCCTTATTGTCCACGACTTCAAAGCCGAGTTCCCAGCCGTGGGCCTTGGCCACCTTGAAAGCGATGGGAATCCCGAGGCCGGTGCCGAAGCGTTTGGTGGTGGGGCCGGGGCTGAGGTCCGAGGGCCGCGGCATGAAGGGAATGCCACCCGCCTCGTCCTCCAGCGTCAGTTTCACCTCCCCCGCCCCACCTTCCACGCCGAGGCGCAGACTCGCCCCGCTCGGCGATGCCTCCACGGCATTGTTGAGCAGGCCATAAAGCGCCTGCTCCATGAGGTCACGATCCACCGCGACGCGTAGCGAGTCATCCCGGGGGAATAGGGTAACAGTCACCAATTTCTCGTGGAGGCGGGGTTTGAGCAGGGTGAGCACCGCTTCCAGCAGCTCCACGGCGCGCAGCGGCGCCAGCCGCGGTTGCAGGGGGTGCAGGTAGGACACGAGCGCACTCACCCAGCGCTCCAGGCGGTCAACCGACTCGATGATGTCGCGTGCCGTCTGCTCCGACTCCTCGGGGCTTTCCGCGTATTGCATCAGCTGCGCATTGGCCCGGATCCCGGCGAGCGGATTGCGGATGTTGTGCGCCACCACCGGCACCAGTGCACCGAGCGCCGCCTGGCGCTCGGACTCCACCAGGGCGTCGCGACTCGCGGCGAGTTCGGATGCCATGTCGTTGATACCTTGCGCGAGCTCCGTCACCTCGCTCACCCCATCGCCGGCCACGCGTACCGCGGGCGCGCCATCGGCGAGACGCGCCGTATCCTGGGTGAGGTGCTGCATGGGCACCACGAAACCGGTCTTCAAGCGACGGCGCGAGCGCCAGATCAGTGACAGGGCGAGCAGCACGGACACCGTGAGTGCCACCGGTGCATAGCGCGTCCACAGATGGATGCGCGACTGCTGCCAGGCGAGGCTTTGCTTCAGCAGGCCGCTCAGATTGCGGAAACGGGTGTCCAGACCCTGCACGAGACTTTGCTCGTATTGCGGGTCGAGCTGGCGACTGCGCACCAGTCGATTCAACAGATGCGCATCCTCGAAGATCCCGTTCAGCTCGGCCTGGAGCTGGCTGTAGGCCTCCTGGTAATGCTGGATGGCATAGTCCTCAGCACGCGAGGCGGAGTTCTGGCGCAGCCCATTGAAGCGCGACTGGATGCCCGTGTAATACCCGGAATAGACCGTCTCAGCGGCAGGATCCGCACGCAGGCGCGCCAGCCCCACTTCCTGCAATTGCCGGTAGGCCAAGGTATGGATCTCCTGGGCCGCGTCTTGCAAGCGGGTCAGGCGCAGCGTCTCGGTGGAAGTCTGCTGCCAGAAGTAGGCCGCGGCCGCGCCGACGGCGCCGGTCACCAGCACCAACAGGAAGAAGCTCAACTCGTAGCCGAGCAAGAGACGACGCAGGGAGGGGGCTTCAGACTCACGCATGGGCGACTTGCCGGCGGGAGGCCCTGTGCAAGACCTTGCGCGCGACCGGCACTACCAGGGCAGCATCCGGCGCAACAGATTCTCGCCGGGTTGCAGAAGATGGCTGAGCGTGCCGATGAGGTGCACGGCCAGAAGCGCCAGCAGAGCCAGCGAGCCGGCCACATGCAGTTCGGTGAAGAACTGGTTGAGCGGTGGATCGGCATGGCCCCACTGCGGCAGGGGCAGTCCGAAGAAGCGGGTGCTGTATCCGCTGAACGACGAGGAGAGGTAACCCGTCAACGGCTGCAGCCCGAGCAGGCCGTAGAACGCCCAATGCACTCCGTGCGCGAGGCGCGCCTGCCAAGTTGGCACGGATACCGGCAGGGTGGGTGCGGGATGCCGCAGCCGCCAGGCGAGGCGCCATACCAGCAGCAGGAAGGCCGAGAGCCCCAGTGATTTGTGCAGGGCGAAGGTTTCACCCCGTGCCGGCCCCTTGGGCAGATCCACCATGTACCAGCCGATGGCGAACAGCGTGCAGACGAGAGCGGCCATGCCCCAGTGCAGAAGCATGGCCAAGCGGGTGTACTTGTGGGGACCGGAACCGGGCATGCGAGTGGGCCGCGCTGCAGGGGAAACGAGAGTACCACGGCGGGGAGATCCGAGGGCAGCGACGGCAACCTGTTCGAGAGCGGCCTGCGCTGGACGCGGGGCTGGGCAAACGCTTGCCGGCCCTTATACTCGCGCTGGACTCCGGCAACGATACAGGTCTCAAGCAGACGATGCGCATGGCACCTTGGGCAGCCCTTCTTCTTTCTCTCTTGCTCGCTCAGAGTGGGCTCGCGGTGGAGTTGCCGGCACGGTCAGAGGCCAGCGTGGAGCCCGAATACGTGCTGGAAATTCACAAGGCCCGGCGCATGCTGCTGGTCAAGCACGGCAGTCGGGTGGCTCGCCGCTATACCGTGGCCACGGGGCGCGGCGGGCATGGCGACAAACGTATCCGTGGCGACAACAAGACACCGCTCGGGGTGTACTACGTCACCGGCTTCAACGAGGACAGCGCGTTCGACCTCTTCATCCGGCTCAACTACCCGAACGCCAAGGACGGTTACTTCGGTCTGAAACGCTCCCTCATCTCGCGCGATCAATTCGACGATATCCTCGACGCACAACGGCGCGACGCAATGCCGCCCCAGAACACATCGCTCGGTGGCGCCATCGGCATCCACGGCATTGGCGAGGAAAACGCGGACCGCCTGCACGTGCAGCGCTTCATGGACTGGACCCAGGGCTGCATCGCACTCACCAACCGTGAAGTGCGCGAACTGCGGCAATTCGTGGCCGTGGGCACGCGGGTGGTCATCCTTGAATGACACGCGCCAAATGAAGCGCGTCTGGCGCCTGCTGGTGCTGTGCCTGCTCCTGCTGGCCGGAGCGCCGGTCGCCGCCGCCCAGCCGCCCCCCGAATACGGCCCCAGCGTCGTCGTGCGCGGCGCCACGGACAAGCCCTTCGACACCGTCATTCAGGAGCTCGAATTCGCGATCACCGAGCAGAACTACCGCATCACCGGGCGCAACACCATTGGCAAAGCCCTGCGTGAACGCGGGTACGAGGACTTCCCGGAGGTGGAAGTGATCCTCTTCTGCAACGTGGAACAGGCGCGGGAAGTGCTGCTGGTCGATCCCGGCTACGTGGCCATGATGCCTTGCCGGGCCACGGTGCATGAGCAGAACGGACAACGGGTGGTGAGCGTGGTGTTGCTGCCGGAGTCGCATCCGCACCCGGAGGTGGTGGCTTTTGCGCAGCGCGTCAATCGCGTCCTGAAGGACATCCTCGCCTTTGTACTGGAACAACCAGTGCCATGAGTGGCACCCTGTGCCTGACCATGCATCCAGATCCGCACTCCATCCGGTTCCTTCATCACCCTCCCGGGTCGGCTACTGTCCGACCCACGTCAAAGGTCAGTTCCTGACATGCACAATCCCTTCGAGTCGCGGCATGCGCCGCCACCCCATCTGCTGCTACTGCTGTGGCTGATCCTCACTGGCCTCGTGATCTTCGGCAGCGCCGTGATCGTCGACCAAGGCTTGCTGCAGGAGATGCTTGCAGCGGACCGCAGCCAGATCTGCCTCGTCGTCATGGCGATGTATTTCATTGGACTTGGACAGACCTTCATCCGCACGCGGGCGCTGTCGCAGGAATTGCAGGCTGCCGAAACCCTGGTGTCGCGTCTCGAACAAGGCGGTCCCCACGCTGGCACCCTCGACATCAGTCCTGAAGCCGTGCGTCTGGCGGATGGGCAGGCGGTGCCCGCGGGTTTCCTCTGCAATTACCTGCGGGAGCATTTCGGCCGGCGCGGCCACGCTGCCGCCGATGGCGAAGGAGGTGGCGAACTGCTCGAGGCCTACGCCTCGAAAGTACGCGCGACCACCGAGTTTGGCTGGTTCTTCATCGACCTCATGCTGAAGGTGGGCTTTCTCGGCACCTTGGTCGGCTTCATCCTGATGCTGAGTTCAGTGGCGGATACGGGCACCCTGGACGCCACCACCATGCAGAAGGTCCTGACCCAGATGAGTGTCGGCATGAGTACCGCGCTCTACACCACCTTGGCGAGCCTGGTGGGCGGCATCCTGCTGTCCATCCCTTACTACCTGCACGATCGCGGGTTGGAGCGGCTGCTGCAGCTCACCGTGCAGGCACGCGACGTACTCGTGCCCCCCCGCCTGCGCGGCGGCGGCTGAGCGACCCGTCACGATGTCGGCTTTCGCCCGTGCCAGCAGCCGTCACCGGCAGCCGTTCGACCCGATCACGGCGGTCCTGTTCAAGATCATCCAGGCCATCACCTATCTCTTCGTGCTGGCTGTGCTGTTCATGAATCCGGTGTCCAAGCAGGGCATCATCGATCCCAAGGCCGAATACATCATCACCGTCACCTGGCCGGACGCCAATCCCAATGACATCGACACCTATGTGGAAGATCCGGCCGGCAATCTCGTGAATTTTGCAGCCGCTGCGGCGGGCCTCATCCATCTCGACCGCGATGACCGCGGCAATCTCAATGACACGCTCAATATCAATGGCAAGCTCATCGAGAATCCGCTGAACCAGGAAGTCACCACCATCCGCGGCGTGATCCCCGGCGAGTACATCGTCAACGTGCATTACTACGCGACCGAGGACATGCAGCCCGTGCCGGTGACGATTCGCGTGGACAAGGTCAATCCACGACTCGAAGTGCTGTACTACGAGACGATTACGCTGGAGAAGAAAGACGACGAGAAGACTGCCGTGCGGTTCACCGTGCTCGGCAATGGCGCCGTCACCAACATCAACCATATCGCCAAGAGCCTGGTCGCCAAGGCCTTCAAGCGCGACTGAGGAAGCGGGGGAATACGTGCAACTGGGACAAGGTGGAATCGTTTCGGCCTACGTCATGGTGACGCTGGTCCTGCTGGGGCTCGGTCTCTACTCGCGCTGGTCGCTCAAGCTGAAGGTGGGCGCCGTCCTGCTGGTGACCGCCGCGTGGCTGGCAGTCTATTTTGCCTTGCCTCATCTGTTCGGCTGGCCCACGGATCAGAACGTGCCCAGGCGCTTCAATCTTTTCGGCGTGTATATCCAGGAGCCCGACCCGCACACCGGTGAGGCGGGCACCGTGTTTTTCTGGGCCGGTGATCTGGCCCCGGGCGCCGATCCCCGCCCGCGCGCCTACAAGATGCCGTTCAAGGCCACCTACAAGAGTGTGTTCCAGGAGGCTCAAGGCAAGCTCCGCCAGAACATTCCCCAGGAAGGCGAGATCGAGCTCGACGATCAGGCCGAAGGCAAACCGCTGGACTGGACGCGTCTCGGCCAGAAGAGCGTGAAGATCAAGTTCAGGGATGCGCCC
>VGUA01000107.1 GCA_016874535.1 Gammaproteobacteria bacterium | reverse complement strand
GACAGCGCGGGCGCCGGCAAATATCGCGGGGGCTTGGGTGCGGTGTTCAAGGTGCGCTACCTCGCTGACGGCCAGCTCAGCATGGAAACCGCGCGCACCTTGGAGGGCAGCCCTGGCGTGGCCGGTGGCAAACACTCCGATGTTCAGCGCCAGACCAAGATCTTCGAGGACGGCAGCAAGCAGGTCATCGGCGGGCTGGACGAGAAGGGCGTGTGGAAGAATCCATTGCTGTGCGCCTATCCCTTCAGCTACGGCGAAACCTTCATGTTTGAAAGCACCGGCGGTGGTGGCTACGGCGACCCCCGCGATCGCGATGCCAAGCAGGTGTTGGAGGATGTGCTGGACGAATACATCTCGCTGGAGGCGGCCGCCAAGGTTTATGGCGTTGTCATCGATCCGGCGACGATGCAGATAGACGAGGCTGCCACGCGCGCCGCGCGGGCCGCCTGAGACGGACGGTCGGTCCGTTCATCAAAGGAAGTTACTTCCCTGATGGATGGGCCGCACCCCTCAGGTCGCTTTGAGACCATTCCCTGCCCCGTCTGTGCGGGCAGGAACTTCAGTCCTCTGTTCGAGAAGGCCGGCGAACCTTTCGTGTGCTGTGCCGGTTGCGCCTTGGTGTTGATCAACCCGCGGCCCCGCTTCGAGGCCCTCGAACATACCTACGACGCCCAGTACAGCCGCGGCTATATCGACAAGGCCGACAAGAAGCTCGCGCGCTGCACACGCTGGGTCTCGCGCGTGGCGAAACCGTTGGGGCGTCGAGGAAACTGGCTGGATGTGGGCTGCTCGGCCGGCTTCGTGATGGCAGCGGCGGAGGCCGCGGGTTTTACCGCCTGGGGGGTCGAGCTCGAGCCGGCTGCGGTGGAGTTCGGGCGCTCAGAACTCGGACTTGAGCGCATTGTCTGCGGGACTTTCGAAGCCCAGCGTTACCCCGATGCGTTTTTCGATGTCGTGTCCATGTACGACGTCATCGAACACGTGCCGGATCTGAATGCCACCGTGCAGGAGCTCGCGAGAGTGCTGAAGCCCGGTGGCCTCATCGAAATTCGTACCCCTGATGTGAGTCACTGGGCAAGACCGCGGGAGCTCGCGCGCTGGAAGGAAATCAAGCCTTCAGAGCATCTCTACTACTTCAGCCCGGATACCCTGACCCGTCTCTTCGCCAGCCATGACCTGCGGCTGGTGCATCGCCGCCTGCTGTTCAAGGCCGCCATCGACGCGTTTTACACGCACGCCTGAGCCTTAACCGCTGGTTAGGGAGTCTCTACGAGATCCTCCGCGCTAATCCATTGCTCAATGAGCTTCCCGTCCTCGAACACGATCAGCGGTGTGTTGGTTCGGTAAGCAATCTCCCGGGCGCGCATTGCCGCGCGCATGAGTGCCGCCGCCGCTCCCTGCATGTCAGGGTCGGGTAGACGGGAAATTGGCGTTGGAGGCTTTGATGCTTTTTTCACGGTTGGGGACCTTCGTCGATTTACAGGGGCCGCCTATTGGGCTGAACCCATGGTAACCCCTTCTCGCGTATCATCGCGGCCCTATGCGTTTCCCGATGATGCTCGCGCCGCTCGTTTCCAGCCTTTGGGCGCGGCGTCACCATCCCTGGGTGATGCTGTGGCCGCTGGCACTGGCTCAGGTGACTTCCTGGGGCACCCTCTACTACAGCTTTCCGCTGCTCTCGGACCCCATGCGCGCGGAGCTCGGCTGGTCGCAGTCCATGTTGAGTGGCGCCATCACCGCCGGCTTGCTGATCACGGGGCTGGCCGCCTATCCCGTGGGCGCGCTGCTGGACCGTCAAGGTGGGCGGGGACTCATGACCCTTGGTTCCACCGGCGCTGGCGTGCTGCTCATCGTCTGGTCGCAGGTGGCGCTGCCCTGGCAGTTCTATGCGCTCTGGGTGGTGCTCGGGGTTTTCCTCGCGTGTTGCCTCATCGAGCCGCTCTTTGCCGTCATCAACCAGGTGTTCGGCAGCAATGCCCGCGCGGGTCTCACCGCGGCGACTCTGGTCACGGGCCTTTCCGGGACAATCTATGTACCCTTGCTGGGGGCGTTACTGCAGGCACTGGAGTGGCGGGACGCCCTGCTCGTGATGGCGGCCCTCAACCTCGGCCTCAATGTTCCCATCCACTGGTGCTTCGTGCCGGCCAAGCCGCCGGGTGCCCCGTCCGCACATCCCGTCACTCGCCGCCGCGGCAGCGTGGTGATGCGGCGGCGCCTGCGCAATCCCGTGTTCTGGGGACTCGCGCTCTGGTACACCTCCTACAGCCTCACCGCCAGCAGCCTTATCTTCCAGTATGTGCCGGTGTTGCGCGGGGAGTGCGTGAAGGAGGCGGTGATCCTTTTTACTTTCGCACTGATCGGGCCGGTGCAGGTGCTGGCGCGGGTGGTCATTGTGACGGTGGCGCGTGAACTTTCCCTTGCGCAGCTGGGGGCGTTCACCTCATCACTGGCGCCGCTCGCCGTGCTGCTGCTCATCTTCGCGCCGCACGATTTCTTCTGGTTGTGTGTGTTCGTGTCGTGCTTCGCGACTTCCCATGGCATCACGACCATCCTGCGCGGCACCGCGCCTGCGGAATGGCTGGGTCGGGAACATCTGGCGCGTACCATGGGGGCTATTGCCTTTCCCATGATGGTGGCCATGGCGCTGGCGCCGTCGCTCACCGCCTGGGCCTGGGAAGCCTCGGGCAGCAGCCGTTTCATGTTGTGGATGGTGTTCGCAGGCGCCCTGATGGGCACTGGTGGTTACTGGCTCGCGGTGCTCGCGCGGAGAAGGGCCAGGCATCGGCTATGAGCGCGGGGCCTGGCGTCTCGCCAGGGCCCCACGCCGAATCAGATCAGGCCTTGATCGCGATATCGCAGAGCACGGGGTCGTGGGCTACTGCAATCTCGTTGTCGATTTGCACCCCGCAGCCGGGGCAGCAGAACTGGCGGAACACCACCTTGTCGTCGATGAAATCCGAAGGTTCTCCAATCAGCGGATTGGACGCTGACACCGGATGCTCCTCCAGGATGCAGGCATCCTTGTAGTTGCCGCCCACCGCGCCGAGCTCCGTGCTGCAATGACCGCAGGCCCAGAAAGTGCCCTGCTCATCGCGTTTCACCTCCAGGGCGACGCTCGCAGCGTAGAGCACGCTGCCCTCGCGCTTGACCGCCGGCAACTGGTGACGCGCCACGCGCGCGGCCCGCACCGCTGCCCGATGCTTCGCGGTCGCTGCCCGGTCCACGGTGCGCGCGTCGGCATTCAGCACCGCGCCGTAGATGGATAGCGCCGCAGCCGGGGTGATGGCCAGATCTTCCAGATCCCTCTCGATATCGACGGGATCCCGCTCGAAGGGATCTCCGAAGCCACCACCGCCGGTCCAGCGCACGGCATAGACGTCCGCAGGATTCTGGATGAAGTTCTCCTGGCGCAACTGCAACAGCTCGGGCTTGCCGGAGACCTCGGAAGTGTCCTCGATCATGCGCGACTGCTGCATGCGGCTGGCGATGTCCGTATCGCGCAGGAAGGTGTAGGCGTTGGTGGTGGAGGGATAGCCCCCCATCATGCCCGGAGAGGTCGGCGTCGCATTGCCGGAGGACAGGGTGTCCTGGGTGATGAAATCCGTGTTGTGCGGGATGAAACAGCTCTCGGCCGAGAGGCCACCGCGATATTTGCCGGCGCCCCCGGAATCCGGCAGCTCCTTGCGATAGAGGAACAGGATGGGGAAGCTCTGCTCCGTGTGCTCGATGTTGGGTAGCTGGCAGATGGGGGTGCGCGACTGGCCACCGGTATTGATGCCGTCGCCATGCGCGAAGGCACCGATGGCCCCACCGATCGGGTCGATCAGCAGGTAACCGTAACGTTCGCCCCACTGGTCCGTGCCGCGGAACAGGGTGGCGGGCCACTGGCTGGTGCCGCCGATGCACATGATGTCCCGGCGCATCTCGGCATCCGGATAGATCATTTTCGACAGCACGTTGTAGGCCGGATACAGCGAGATTTCCATGGACTGGATGGGCGCCGTGGACACCGACGCCGGGAAATTCGCGCAGTTGAGCGTGCCGGGTGTGGGATCAAAGTCGACATGACGCAGGGCGCCGCCCACCGCGAAATACTGGTCCCAGCAGAGCAGCTCCGTCACCGCCACCATGATGGCGCCACGCCAGCCGGAGTAGGTGGCGTTCATCGCGCCTTCCTGCCCGGCCGAGCCATCGTTGCTGAAGAGCAGCTTGTTGCCTTCCTTGCGCAACTGCAGCTGCACGCGATGGGTGCGGCGATCACCCGGCCGGCAGGCTTCGATGTAGGTGCGATCCTGCCAGTAGCCATCCGGGATGCGCGCCATCTTGGCCAGATACGCTTTCTCGGAGTTGTCGATGATCTTCTTCATCACGCCCTTGACGGTGCGGGGACCATAGCGGCGGATGAGTTCCAGCACGCGGTCGCGTGCGGTGGCGTTGCCGGCCATCTGGGCGCGGAAGTCGAGTGCCACCAGCTGCGGCTTGCGCGAGGCCCGCAGGTAAACCGCTTCGATATCGCGTCGGATCTCACCCTTCTCGATGATCTTGATCGGCGGCAGCATGATGCCTTCGTCATACACCGATTCGGCCGAGGGACAGAAGCTGCCGGGCGTGATGCCACCGATGTCGTATTGGTGCAGGCAGTTGGTGACCCAGCAGAAGAGTTCACCTTCCCAGAACACCGGGCAGAGCAGCATCACGTCCTGCTGGTGAGCGGCGCCCACCCAAGGGTCATTGGCGAGGAACATGTCGCCTTCCTGGATGCCCGGGTTGTCGCTGCGGAATTCCAACGTCCATTTGACCTGGGTGTCCGTCACGCCCGACATGTACTGCATGTAAGGGCCGAAATAGACAAATTCCGCATCTTCGGTGAGCAGGGAGGGATTGAGATCGAGCGCGTACATGGCAACCGGCGATCCGGACAAGCGCTGGATGGTCGCGCCGTGCTCTTCGTTGATCTGCCAGAGGTTGTGGCGCACCACCTCGTAAGTGACCGGGTCCACCTCCGTTTCCCAGTCGCGGTGCAGCTTGAGCTTGGGCGAGATGCGCAGCTCCTTGGGTGGCACATAGGGATGGTTGACGCCGTCGAAGTCGATGTCCGTGATTTCACTGATGCGTGGCATGGGAGTTCTCCTCGGCGGCTGTTCAGGCGGTAAGCCCGGTTTCGATCACAAAGTTCTTCAAGGCATCCATGCTGACCGTCTGGCCGGGATGCACCACGATGGAAGTCGTGGTGGTCTCGATCACGCAGGGGCCTTCCAGGGTATTGCCCGGTTGCAGGCGATATCCGTCATAGATGGGGGTGGGCGCGAGGCGCTTCCACTCGGCCCAGTAGATATCCCGGGTGCCGGTTTGTGCCCCGGCCGGGATCTCGCGGGTAGTGGTGGCGGCCTCCTTGATGCGTGGCTTGCGCGACTCGGCACTCGCCCGCACGCGGAAAGTCACGCACTCGAGGCGTGCCCCTGGCAGTGAGGCACCGCGGCCGTAAAGCTGCTCATAACGCCGCACGAAACGGGCACGCAGACCGTCCAGATCGGATTCCTTGAGCGTGCCCCCGTCGAGCTCGACCTCCACCTCGTTGATCTGGCCGCGATGGCGCATGTCGATGGAGAAGAGAAAGCGCTGCTGTGCGGGCGCGATGCCGTCCTCTTCCAGTTGCGCGCGACCCTTGGCTGCAAGTTCACCGAGCAGTGTATTGATGCGGGCGACCTCGAAAGGCGAGGACATGATGCTGACCTGCTCATTCACGTGCAGGGTGTCGGCCGAGGCCGCGCCAAACGCACACCAGGTGGAAGCCGTGTCACCCTGCGGCACCACCACGCGCTTGATGCCGGCCTCGCGTGCCGTCACCGCCATGTGCACAGGGCCGGCGCCACCAAAGGCGAACAGCACGAAGTCACGCGGATCGAGCCCCTTCTGGATAGTGGCCTTGCGCACGAGATCCGCCATCTGGAACTCCGCGATCTGCGCCACGCCACTCGCGAGTTCATACAGGCTCATGCCAAGTTCATCGGCCAGCACCTGCAGGGCGGCGGCCGCGCCGGCGCGGTCGAGCTGCATCGTGCCGCCGGCAAAATTGTCGGCATCGAGATAACCGAGCACCACATCGGCGTCCGTGGTGGTGGGCACCGTACCGCCGCGGCTGTAGCAGATGGGGCCGGGCACCGCGCCGGCGCTCTGCGGACCCACGCGGAGCGTGCCGGTGGTCTTGTCTATCCACACCTTGCTGCCGCCGCCCGTGCCCATGGTCTGCACGTCCACCTTCGGCAGGAAATATTCGTACTGGTGTACCAGGCTCTTGTACGAGACCACGGCCTTGCTGTCGTGAATCACGCCTACGTCGAAGGAGGTTCCGCCCATGTCGGTGGTGATGATGTTCTTCTCGTTCATGACCTGGCCGAGATAGAGCGAGCCGGTCACGCCCGACACCGGGCCCGAGTCCAGGGTCAGCAACGGCGCATCACTGGCCTTGCGGACCGAGATGGTGCCGCCCGCGCATTGGGTGATCTGCAGCGGGGGCTGGTAGCCGAGGTCCTTCAACCGGCGATCGAGATCCGTGAGGTAGCCGACCGTCAGCGGTCCGATGTAGGCGTTCAGCGCCACCGCCGTGGTGCGCTCGTATTCACCCCACTTGGGCGCGAGCTCATGCGAGCAGGTGACATAGAGGCCCGGCGCCATTTCGGCCGCGATTTCCTTCACCCGGCGCTCGTGGGCAGGCGCGAGGAAGGACCACAGGAAGCACACCGCCAGCGCTTCCGCGCCTTCATCGAGCAGGCTCTGGATGGCCGCACGCACTTCTTCCTCGTTGAGTGTCACGACCACCTTGCCGAAGCAGTCCACGCGCTCGGACACTCCGCGGATCAGGCGCTTGGGGATGATGGGGTCAGGCTTGCTGCTCTCCGGAATGTGCACGATGAGCTTGATGTCCTGGCCCGAGAGGCCACGCGAACCGCGCATGATGTGAATCACATCGTTATGGCCACGGGTGGTGATGAGGCCCACACGGGCACCCTTGCGCTGGATGATGGCGTTGGTGCCCGCCGTGGTGCCGTGATTCAACATGGTGATTGAATCAAGCAGCTGGGGCAGGGCGAGGCCCACACGCTCGCCGGCGCGTTTCAGTGCCTCCAGCACGCCTTCGGCGAAGTTGCCGGGGGTGGAGGGCGCTTTGGAAATCGTGAGTTGCCCGTGTTCGTCGATCAGCACGCAATCGGTGAACGTGCCGCCGATGTCGAGACCGCAGAGGAAAGATGCCATGGTGGAGTCCGTGTCTGGATGAAGAAAAAAACCGAGCCCGCCACCGGCGCCGGCTTCGGAGCAGGGGACGCTGACAAGTTGCGTGGGATAGAATTAAACGAACGTTCAAACAAGAGCAATCTTGCTCCGCAGCAAACCGGCGCGAGTCCCACCACTGAACTGCAATGGAGGAGTGCCCACCCATGGCCCGGACCGGACAGCCCCAGGATCCCGTCTCCACCCCTCAGCGCATCCTCGATGCAGCCGAGGAGCTTTTCGCCGAGCACGGTTTCGATGGCGTCTCCATCCGCCAGATCACCGCACGTGCCGGGGTGGAACTCGCGCTCGCGAACTACCACTTCGGGCCCAAGCAGGATCTCTTCGTGGCCGTGATCACCCGCCGCGCCGACGCACTCAACAGCGAGCGCAGACGCCTGCTGGAGGCATTGCCGGAGCCACCGACGGTGGAGGGGCTGATCGATGCCTTCTCCCGGCCGTTTCTGGAAAAGAGCGTGCATGGAGGACCGGGGTGGAAGAGCTATGCCCGGCTCATCGCACAGACCGCGAATGCGGCACGCTGGACGCGCGACATCATGACCGCGCAGTTTGATCCCATTGCCGAAGTTTTTCTTGCGGGAATGCGCCGCGCTCTGCCGGGCGCGCAGGAGGAAGACCTCTACTGGGGTTTCCATTTTCTGGTTGGTGCCATGACCCTCATGTTCGCCGAGACCGGACGCATCGACGCCTTGTCCGGCGGGCGCTTCCGGGCGGGCGATCTGGAGCGTATCCATGCCCGACTCGTTCCCTTCATGGCCGCCGGCTATCGAGCCCTCGCGGAAGTCGCAAGCGGGAACCGCGCAAGCCGCAAATGAAAACAATGAATACCCCGTGCGACACGTCAGGGTTGAAACAGTCACCGAGGTCTAGACTCGCCTCACTCTGAACTTGATCGTGAGACTTGGATGGACGCCTCCCTCGATTTCTCCCAGCTGATGGAAACCCTGCGCGGTACCGCCGGCCCGCTGTCCTCGCAGGAAGCGCTGGCCTTGGCCTTGCCCAGCGTGCTGGAGCTCAATGCCGACGAATACACCGATGGGCTGGAGCTCGCCATCAGCATCGGCGTGCTGTCCCGCCTGTCCCCACTGGAACTGCAACGACTCCTGCAGCGGGCCGACGAGATTCCGGTGCGCGCGGGTGAAGTCGTGATCGAACAGGGTGCGCGCGCCCGCGAGTGTTATCTCGTCAAGCACGGGAGCGCGCGGATTGAATGCCGGGAAAGACACGAAGCGCCGCGTGAACTTGCGATCAAGGGACCCGGCGAGTTGCTCGGCGAGGAAGCACTCATCACCGGCGACACCCGCAACGCCTCGGTGGTGATGCGCGAGGACGGAGTCCTGTTACGCCTTCCCGGCGAAGATTTCAGCCACCTCGTACTCCCCTGCCTGCAGCGGCCGCTGACTTTGGCGCAGGCGGAGGCCTTGGTGGAGCGCGGAGCCCGTTGGCTGGATATCCGCGAGCAGGGGAGTGGCCGCGGAATTTCATCCACGGCCACCGTGCTGCCATGGTCCAGCTTCCGTGACGAATATCGCCGACTGGATGACCGTACTGCCTGGGTGGTTCGTGCGAATCGGCGGGAGGATGCCGCACTTGCCGCCTTCATGTTGTGCCTCGCAGGCTACGAAGTCAGCCACCTCGATGAATCGGAGCTCGTGGCATTGGAGGAAAACGCGTTCGATGCACCGGGCGCTTTGATACCGGACTTTGTCCTCCCGCTCGATGAATTACCGGAGCAGCTCCCGCTGTCTGAATCCGGGGTGACGGAGATCTCCCTTCTGCTTGCAGAGGCT
>VGUA01000106.1 GCA_016874535.1 Gammaproteobacteria bacterium | reverse complement strand
CTTGGCCGCGATTCCGCGCAGGCCTGCGGGCCCGCTGCCGCGCAAGGCGGCGAGCAGGAAGCTCTCCGCCTGATCGTCCTGATGATGCGCGGTCAGGAGGAATTCTGCCGGTTTCAGCAAGCTGGCGAATGCACGGTAGCGTGCATCGCGCGCCCAGGCCTCCAAACTCTCACCGGAACCGGGCGAATCGTTCAGTTCCAGGGAAATGCAGGGAACATCCAGCGCGCGCGCCTGCTCCTCGCAGTGCCGGGCCCAAGCACTGCTCGCAGCCTGCAGCCGATGATCCACATGCACCGCCGCAAGCGGACAAGGCAGGTGCGCCCGCATGACGGCGAGCGCATGCAACAACACCGTGGAATCACGTCCACCGCTGAAGGCCACATACAACCGCCCGGGAGGCGGCAGACCTTCGATACAGGCAAGAAGAGAGCCGAGCAGCGCGTGTTCGAAATCGACGCCGCGCGAGCGCACAGGAGCGGATTCCGCCTATTTCTCGGTGAATTCGCCGAAGCGGTTGAGGCGCTGGTGACGCTGCTGGACCAACGCATCCGGGTCGAGCGCCTGCAGGGTCTCCAGCGATTCCTGGAGCACCTTGTCCACGCGCTCGGCCATGAGGGCATAGTCCCGATGGGCGCCGCCAGGCGGCTCTTCGATCACCGTATCCACCAGACCCAATCGCTTCAGACGCTCAGACGTGATGCCCATGGCTTCCGCGGCATCGGCCGCGCGCTCGGCACTCTTCCACAGGATGGACGCACAGCCCTCCGGCGAAATGACGGCATAAGTTGCGTACTGCAGCATGTTCACGCGGTCGGCCACACCAATGGCCAGCGCACCGCCCGACCCGCCTTCACCGATGACAGTCGCGATGATCGGCACCCGCAGATTGGCCATCACGAGAAGGTTGTGCGCAATCGCCTCGCTCTGGCCGCGCTCCTCGGCATCGATGCCGGGGTAAGCACCCGGGGTATCGATGAAGGTCAGCACCGGCAGGCGGAAGCGTTCTGCGAGCTGCAGGATACGCAGGGCCTTGCGGTATCCCTCGGGCTTTGGCATGCCGAAATTGCGGCGCAGATTTTCGCGCGTGTTGCGGCCTTTCTGGTGGCCGATGAAAGCGACCCCCCGGCCATGGAACCGGCCGATGCCGCTCACGATTGCGAGATCGTCACCGAACACCCGATCGCCGTGCAGCTCCTCGATGTCCGACAACAACAGGCTGGCGTAGTCGAGCGTGAACGGCCGCTGCGGATGGCGCGCCAGCTTGGAAATCTGCCAGGGCGTGAGGTTGCCGAAAATCTGGCGGGAGAGATCCCGTGCCCGCTCCTCGAGTCGGCGGATTTCCTCCGAGATATTGAGCTCGGAATCGTTTCCCACCTTGCGCAGGGCCTCGATCTTGGCTTCGAGTTCGGCGATCGGCTGCTCGAAATCCAGAAACTGGTAGTTGTGGGAAATCTGTTCGCTGCTGGAAGCCTCGGCCATGGTGAATTCGATGCTCTTGCTGAAGGTTGTTGATGGGTGGTCGTTCAATATTCGAGACGAACCGCTTCGTCTCCCACGTGACTGCGCAGTTGATCGAGCAGGCCTTCGGTCGCCTGCACCCGCCACTCGTCGGCGAGGCGCAGGCGGGCCAAGGCCCCCGGCGCCCGGTATTCCACTGCCACCGGGCAGGTCCCGCGGCCCCAGGCGCGCAGCGCAGTCTGCAGCGTCTCGGGCAGGCCGTCGAGCGTCGGGCCCCTGAGGCTAATCACCAGGGCGCGGGCGTGCCGCTGGCGAATCTCGTCCATGCTGGAGATGGCCTGGGCATTGAGGGCCGGCTCACCGCTGAAATCATCCACCGCCGCCTCGCCCTCGATGATGACCAAGCGGTCCGCGGTGAGTTTGTCGATCGCGGCTTCCAGAACTTCGTTGTAGACCGTGACTTCCACCCGCGCAGTGCCATCGTCCAGGCTCAGAATGGCCATGCGGCCGCGCCGGCTCTTGGTGAAGCGCAGGGCCACGATGAGCCCGGCGGCACGCCGTCGCCCGGGCTTCAGATCCATCAGGCGCGAGACCGAGAGTGCGCGCAGCTCCGGCAGATACCTGTCGATCGGATGCCCGCTCAGATAAAGGCCGAGCGTCTCCTTCTCCCAGCCCAGCAGTTGCGGCTGGGGCCATTCCTCGCAGGCGAGCGCCGCGGACCACACGGTGGGATCCACCGTTGCCCCCGCCTCTTCGCCGGCGCTGCCGCCGAAGAGGTCGCTCTGCCCCAACGCCGCTGCGCGGGCCGCCTGATCAGCGGCCTGCATCGCCTGCTCCAGCACGGTCATGAGGCCGCGGCGGCGCGCCCCCAGGCAGTCCAGCGCGCCGGCCTTGATCAAGGCCTCGAGCACGCGACGATTCAGCTTGCGTGCGTCATTGCGGCGACACAATTCAAACAGATCACGGTAGGGCCCACCCGCTTCGCGTTCCTCCACCAGTGCGCTCAACGCGGCCTCACCTACCCCTTTGATGGCGCCGAGGCCATAACGGATGGTCCTGTCGTCCGCGACGGTGAAACGATACGCGCAGCTGTTGAGATTGGGTGGTTCCACCGTGATGCCAATCTGGCGGCATTCATCGATGAGACGCACGACCTTGTCCGTGGTGTCCATGTCGGCCGAGAGCACCGCGGCCATGAAGGCGGCCGGGTAATGCGCCTTGAGCCAGGCGGTCTGGTAGGCGACGAGCGCATAGGCCGCGGAGTGTGACTTGTTGAAGCCGTAGCCCGCGAATTTCTCCATCAAATCGAAGATCTGTGCGGACAGCTCCTGATCGATGCCGCGCGCGCTCGCGCCATCCACGAAGGTCTGGCGCTGCTTGGCCATTTCCTCCGCTTTCTTCTTGCCCATCGCACGGCGCAGGAGATCGGCGGCACCCAGCGAGTAGCCGGCCAGTACCTGCGCAATCTGCATCACCTGCTCCTGGTACAGGATGACACCGTAGGTGGGCTTGAGGATGTCCTCCAGATCCGGGTGGGGATACTTCACCACCGCGCGATCATGCTTGCGGTCGATGAAGTCATCCACCATGCCGGATTGCAGCGGGCCCGGCCGGAACAGGGCGACCAGTGCGATCATGTCCTCGAAGGTATCCGGCTTGAGGCGCTTTATGAGCTCCTTCATGCCCCGCGATTCGAGCTGGAAGACCGCGGTCGTCTGCGCCTGCTGGACGAGGGTGTAGGTCGCCGGGTCGTGCAGCGGCAGCTGCTCGATCACCAGCGGCGCTTCACCGGCTTCCGCGCGCCGTGCATTCACCTCCTTCACCGTCCAGTCGATGATGGTGAGGGTGCGCAGGCCGAGGAAATCGAACTTCACCAGCCCCACGGCCTCGACATCGCTCATGTCGAACTGGGACACCGCCGTGTCGCTGCCCTGTTCACAGTACAGGGGCATGAAATCCGTGAGCGGGCGCGGCGCGATCACGATCCCACCGGCGTGCTTGCCGGCATTGCGCGAGATCCCTTCGAGTGCGAGGCCGAGATCGATGATGGCGCGTACGTCTTCTTCTTCGCGATACCGGGTCTTGAGCTGCGGTTCTTCGTCCAGCGCACGTTGCAGGGTCATGTTCGGGTCGAACGGCACCAGCTTCGCAAGCTGATCGACGAAGCCGTAGGGATGGCCGAGCACCCTTCCCACATCGCGCAGCACCGCCTTTGCGGCCAGGGTGCCGTAGGTGATGATTTGCGAAACCTTGTCGCGGCCGTAGCGCTGGTTGACGTAGTCGATCACCTCGTCACGTCGGTCCATGCAGAAATCGACGTCGAAATCCGGCATCGACACGCGCTCGGGATTCAGGAATCGCTCGAAAAGCAGGTCGTAGTCGAGCGGATCAAGCTCGGTGATACCGAGCACGTAGGCGACCAGCGAACCCGCCCCGGAACCTCGCCCGGGTCCAACCGGGATGTCCGCCCGTTTTGCCCACTGGATGAAGTCGGCCACGATGAGGAAGTAGCCGGCGAACCCCATCTTGGTGATGACATCGAGTTCGAAGTTGAGGCGATCCTCATACACCTGCGCTTCACGCACCGGCGCTCGCGGATCGCGCGGTGCCTGCAGGCGTCGTTCAAGACCGGCCCGCGCCTCCTCCGTCAGCAAGGCATCGACGGTCATGCCCTCCGGTACCGGGAAGTTGGGCAGATGATATTGGCCGAAGCCGAGCTCGAGATTGCAGCGGCGTGCTATCTCGACCGAGTTGGCCAGCGCATCCGGCAGATCTGCGAACAGTTCCTGCATCTCCTCCGCGGTGCGCAGATGCTGCTGTGGCGTGTAGTTACGAGGCCTTCTGGGATCGGCAAGGGTGCGCCCCTCATGAATGCAGACGCGCGCCTCGTGCGCCTCGAAGTCAGACGCCGCGATGAAACGTGCGTCGTTGGTGGCTACCAGCGGCAGGCCCAGTCCATCGGCGAGACGCACGGCTTCTGCCACATGACGGTCTTCACCCACGCGTCCGGTGCGCGCCACTTCCACATAGAAACGATCTTCGAAGAGTGCCGCCCACTCCTTGGCCGCGGCGAGTGCGCGCGCGCCCTGGCCTTCCAGCAGAAGTTGGCCAAGCTCACCGGCGATACCGGCAGAGAGCGCAATCAGGCGTGAGCTCTGCCCCGTCAGCCATTCAAAGGCGACATGCGGCACACCCTGAATCTGGCCCTCGCGGTAGCTGCGGGTGAGGAGTACGGAAAGCTGGCGAAACCCTTCCCTGTCCATGCAGAGCAGCACGAGTCTGGAGCGTTGCGCGGAATCACCGCCGCGATTGACCCACACCTCGGCACCCAGCAGGGGTTTCAGGCCCGCCTGCTCGGCTTCGCGATAAAACTTCACGGCCGCAAAGGTATTGCTCTGATCGGTGACGGCAACGGCGGGCATACCCGCCTCCTTGATGGCGCCGACGAGCTCCGGAATACCGATCAGACCGTCGACCAGCGAATATTCCGTATGCAGGTGCAGGTGAACGAAGCTCGCCGCACTCATCGGTGTGTTCCTGCGGAAAGCGACTCGCCTGCCAACACCGCAGCCACGGGTGCAAAGCTGCGGCGATGGAACGGGCTTGCGCCATGACATGCGAGCGCCGCGAGGTGTTCGGCAGTGGGATATCCCTTGTGCTTCACATAACCGTACATCGGCCACTCCGCCGCGAGCGCTTCCATGAGCCTGTCCCGCGTGACCTTGGCGAGAATGGAGGCTGCGCTGATCGCAGGCTCCGTGGCATCCCCCTTGATGATGGCGCGGGCGGCGCAGGGCAGTGCCGGGCAGGTCTTGCCATCGACCAGCACCAGCGTGGGCACCACGGACAGGGCGGCCACGGCGCGCTGCATGGCGAGCAGACTTGCGTGGTGGATGTTGAGCGCGTCGATTTCCTCCACGGTCGCCAGTGCCACCGCATGGGCGTGAGCTCGGGCCTCGATGGCGTCGAACAGGATCTCCCGTCGGCGCGCAGACAATTTCTTGGAGTCTGCCAAGCCCGGAATCGGGTGTTGGGGATCAAGAATCACCGCTGCGGCAACCACCGGTCCCGCCAGGGGTCCGCGTCCGGCTTCATCCACACCTGCGACCAGAGGGCAGGCTGCGCTCATGTCGTCGGCGCTCTGCCCGCCGGCAGCAGATCGAGGATGGCTTCCGCCGCCGCTCGCCCCGCGTCATTGCGCAAGATCTGGTGCAGCGCTGCGCACTCTTCGCGCCAGGCTGCCACCCGCGCGGGGTCGCCCAACCAGTTGGCGAGCGCCGCAGCGAGACGCTGTGGTGTCGCATCCGTCTGGATGAGTTCAGGCACCGGGGCACCGTTCATCAGCAGATTGGGCAGTGCGATGTGGGGTACACGCACCAGGCGCTTGAGGATTTGATGGGTGAGCCACGGCATGCGATACGCAACCACCAGCGGTGTCTGACTGAGGGCCGCCTCCAGCGTGATGGTGCCGGACACGCAGAGTGCAGCATCGGCTGCGGCCAAGACCTCGCGCGAACGCGCGGTATGCACGCGTGCGCCCAGGGTCTGCAGCAGCGGCTGACTGCGCGCCCACTCGGCCGCACGTTCGTTCACCACACCCAGCATGAAACAGCAGTCCGGATAATCGCGCTTGAGCACAGCCGCGCTCGCGAGGAACAGGGGCAGATGCCGCCGGTATTCCTGGGTTCGGCTGCCCGGCATCAGCGCAATGAGGGGCCCCTGCGCCGGCTCCCCCAGCGCGAGGCGCGCCGCAGTCCTGTCGATGACTTGCGGGATGCTGTCCGCCAGCGGATGGCCGATGAAACGCGCGTCGAGGCCATGCTCGCGCAGGAACGAAGTTTCGAACGGAAACAGGGTAAGCAGGCGGGTGATGGACTCACGCAGTGCGGGTACACGCTGAGGCCGCCACGCCCACACCTGGGGGCAGACCAGATGTACCGCAGGGATCCCGGCCTGCTTGAGCCTCGCCTCGATGGCGAGCACGAAATCCGGCACGTCGATACCGATGAACACATCCGGGCGCCGGTCAAGAAATGTCTGGATGAGGCCGCGCTGGAGTCGTCGCAGCCTGGGGTAGTGTTTAAGCACTTCCACCAGACCCATGACGGAAAGTTGCTCGATGTCGGCCACTGTCTCGCAACCGGCCTCTCGCATGCGCGGACCGGACATGGCGACGATCTCGAGTTCGGGGCAGCGGCTGCGCAGGGCCGTGATCAGCGCAGCGCCAAGCTGGTCTCCCGAGGGCTCGCCGGCCACGATCCCGAGACGCAACATCCCATCAGGTCGCCCGGCAACGCACGATGCCGCGCTTGCTGGCCTGCACGAACCGGGTGAATCTTTCCACTTCCGGGAACTGTGCCGCGAGGGATGCGAGCTCTTCCATGGCCTTGTCCGTAGTGAGTTGCATGCGATAGAGCGTGCGATACGCGCGCTTCACCGCTTCGATCACCTCCGGGGTCATCCCGCGCCGGCGCATGCCCTCACGGTTGATGGCCCGGGCGCGGGCCGTGTTGCCCTCTGCCATCACGAACGGCGGCACATCCTTCACCACCACTGCCGAGATGGCGGTGAAACTCGACTCTCCGACGCGGCAGAACTGGTGCACGCCGGCGAAGCCCGCAAGGATGGCGTAGTCGCCCACTTCCACATGCCCCGCCAGCGTGGCGTTGTTGGCGAAGATGGTGTGGTTGCCGATCTGGCAGTCGTGCGCGATATGGCAGTAGCCCATGATCCAGTTGTGATCGCCAAGGCGGGTCACGCCACCGCCCTCGGGGGTGCCGCGATTGATGCTGCAGTATTCGCGGATGGTGTTGTGGTCGCCAATCTCGAGGCGAGTGGCGGTGCCCGGTGCGAACTTCTTGTCCTGGGGATCCTCCCCGATGGAGCAGAACGCATAGATCCGGTTGTTGCGGCCAATGCGCGTAGGCCCCTTGAGCAGGCAATGCGGCCCGATGGTGGTGCCGGCGCCGATTTCCACCCCTTCTCCGATGATCGTCCATGGCCCGATTTCCACGTCCTCGGCAATCCGGGCCGAGGGATGGATGCGTGCGGACGGATCGATCACGCGCTGCCCTCTGCCTCGGTGGTCATGAATTCGGCAGTGGATACCAGATCATTTCCCACATGGGCTTCGGCGGCGAATTTGTAGATGCCACGAATGCAGCGGACCATGCGGGCGGTCAGGATCAGCTGGTCCCCCGGCTCCACCGGTCGCTTGAAACGGGCCTTGTCCACACCCACCAGGTAATACACCTTCTGGTTGCTGGATTGCGCCTTGTGGGAATGGAAGGCGAGCAGGCCTGTCGCCTGAGCCATGGATTCGAGAATGAGCACCCCCGGCATGATGGGCTTGCCGGGAAAGTGTCCCTGGAAGAAAGGCTCGGTCACCGTCACGTTCTTGATGGCGCGGATGCTCTCGAAGGGCACTACCTCCAGCACCCTGTCCACGAGCAGAAAGGGATACCGATGGGGGAGAAGGTTGAAAATCTCTCTGACGGCAATCTCGGTCATGGGTATTCCTCTGGGCGGCGGCACCCCGACGTCAGGGCTGCCCGATCATTTTTGCCTCACGCCGTCCTCGGCAGCGCCCCGCCGCAGGCCTCAGCGGCTTCCGTTGCCGGATGAAAAAACGGGCCAGTAGGCCCGTCGAATCAGGCGGCGGGTGGTGCAAAATGGCCCCTCCCCGCCGCAGCCTCGCCTCAGCGGCCGGCCTTCTTCATGCGCTCGGTCACCTGATCCGTGATGTCGACCGCCTTGCTGGAATAGATCACGCCTTCGCCGAGCACGAGGTCATATTTCTGCTCGTTGGCGATGGCCTGAATGGCTTCCAGAATCTGGCGCTGGATCTTGCCGAATTCCTCGTTGCGGCGGAAGTTCACGTCTTCCCGGAATTCGTCCGAAGCGCGCTTGAGGTCGCGCCGCTTGTTCAGGATGTCGCGTTCCAGACGGGTGCGCTCAGTCTCGCTCATGATGGCGGCGTCCTTGGCCAGGCGGTCTTCCAGCGTCTTGAGCGTCTTCTGGTCGTTGGCAATCTGCTTGTCGCGGCCCGCGAACTCGGATTCGAGCTTTTTCTTGGCCATTTCGGCCTGAGGCGCGGCTTCCAGCACCCGCACGGCCTGCACCACGCCGATCTTGTAGTCGGCAGCCAGCGCAGCCCCGGAGAACGCCATCGCGCCTACGGCCATCCAGAAAAATTGCTTGATTTTCAGCATGTTCAAGTCACGTCTCCACTAGAGAATGGGTTGATATGAAAGTTGACCGGAAAAACTCAGAAATTGGTTCCGAAAGTGAACTGGAACTTCTGGATCTCATCCACTGGCTGGCCAGTGAAGGGATTACGCGAGTCGTCGTAGTTGAAAGGCTGGGCCACACTGACCGACAGCATGCCGAAAGGCGACAGCCAGATGGCGCCGATGCCGGCCGACATGCGCAATTTATCGAAGGCGAAATTGTCTTCAAGCACGATGATGCTGCCGTTCCCGAGAATGATCTTTTGGTCACCGAACACGTTACCCGCATCGAAGAAGGTCGAGACGCGGACCGATTTCAGATCCTTCAGGAAGGGAAGGGGCAGGATGAGCTCGGCATTGCCGACCACCATCGTGTGACCACCGAGCGCCCGCCCGAAGCGATCCTTGGGGCCGAGTGAGAATTCTTCGTAGCCGCGCACCGTACGCGGGCCGCCGGCATAGAAATTCTCGAAGAACGGCAGC
>VGUA01000105.1 GCA_016874535.1 Gammaproteobacteria bacterium | reverse complement strand
GCCTCCCGGAGGGGGAGGCCTACAAGACACTCGCCAGTTTTGAGACCGTCCTCAGCGCACTGCTGGAGGCGAGGTTCGAACGGGGATGCTGCCTGGTGGCGCTGGGCGGTGGCGTGGTCGGCGATCTCACCGGCTTCGCGGCAGCCTGTTACCAGCGAGGCGTCGAGTTCGTACAGGTGCCGACCACGCTGCTCGCGCAGGTTGATTCCTCCGTGGGCGGAAAGACCGCGGTGAACCACCCCCTTGGCAAGAACATGATCGGCGCCTTCCATCAGCCCCGGGCCGTGCTGGCGGATCTGGATACTCTCAAAACCTTGCCTGCGCGCGAACTGGCAGCGGGGCTCGCCGAGATCATCAAGTACGGACTCATCGATGATCGTGAATTCTTCCTCTGGCTGGAGCGCAATCTCGAACGCGTGGTGGCCGGCGAGAGTGACGCCATGGCTTGGGCCGTCGAGAGATCGTGTCGCGACAAGGCGCGGATAGTGGCCCTCGATGAACGCGAGGGTGGCTTGCGCGCACTGCTCAACCTCGGTCATACCTTTGGTCACGGCATCGAGCACGCGCTGGGCTACGGGGAGTGGCTGCACGGTGAGGCCGTGGCAGCCGGCATGTGCATGGCGGCCGGGATGTCGGTTCGCCTCGGCCTGATGCAGGAGACCGAGGCGATGCGCGCCATGAACCTGATTGCGCGGGCGGGTCTGCCGACTGCCGCCCCGCCCGGCATCACGTCGGCGGCTCTGCTCTCGGCCATGCAGCTCGACAAGAAGAACCGGGACGGACGGATACGTCTCGTGCTGATGCGTGCCTGTGGCGAAAGCTTCCTCACCGACAACTACCCCATGGAAGCCCTGCAGGAAACCCTGTCCGGAACGGACCCTGTCGCCAGTGCGTGACGGCGCCGAGATGACCCCGGTTGCGTCCTGCGCTGCCTATGCGGTGACGGGGCACAATCGGGGTGGACGTATGCACCCCGAGTCCGGCCCTCGGTGGCGCGATGAATTCCAGCGCGACCGCGACCGCATCATCCATTGCTCTGCCTTCCGGCGTCTGGAATACAAGACCCAGGTCTTTGTGAACCACGAAGGCGACATGTTCCGCACGCGCCTGACCCACTCACTGGAAGTGGCGCAAATCGGCCGCAGCATTGCCCGGGCGCTTGGCTTGAATGAGGACCTGACCGAAGCCATCGCATTGGCGCACGACCTCGGCCACACCCCGTTCGGCCACGCGGGCCAGAGCGCGCTGAATGCCTGCATGCAGGAGTTCGGGGGCTTCGAGCACAACCTGCAGTCGCTGCGTGTGGTGGAGTTGCTGGAATCCCGCTATCCGGATTTCCCCGGTCTGAACCTGCTGTTCGACACCCGTGAAGGGATCCTGAAACACTGCAGCGTAATTAACGCACGTCGCCTGGGTGAGCTCGGCCGGCGTTTCCTCGAGGGCGGTCAGCCCTCGCTGGAGGCCCAGATTGCCAACGTGGCGGATGAGATCGCCTACAACCACCACGATATGGACGACGGTTTGCGCGCTGGGCTGCTCGATCTGGAGCGCCTGCGAGCCCATGCACTCCATGCCGAAATGGAGCGCGAGGTGCTCCGGAAATGGCCCCGCCTGGACGCCAAGCGTCTGCGTCATACGGTGATCCGCGGGATGCTCAATCACTTCGTTTCCGACATCATTGCCTCCACCTTGGCGGCAATCGAGGAACTGGGTATTGCCTCCCTGGAAGATGTCCGTCGCCAGCGTCGCCCCTTGCTGCGCTTCACCCCGGAGGTCCAGGCCGCGCATCTCGAGCTGAAACGGATTCTCCGGCATGAGCTCTATGAGCACCCGAAGGTGATGGAGATGGCAGCCCGTTCCCAAGCCATCGTCCGGGATCTGTTCGAGATTTACATGAACGATGGTGCCCAGTTGCCGGAAGGCCCCGTCTTTGACTCTCCCGAAGCGCAGGCGCGTGCGGTTTCCGACTACATCGCCGGCATGACTGATCGCTTCGCCATGGCGGAACATGCCCGTTATCGTGGACACTCCGCGCCCGACTGACTGTGAAGGAAAATTGTTGACCCCCATGGAACCCATCGCCCCCATCGACGCCGTGCCAGCCACCCGTGCATTCACGGATGCCCATGATCAGCAGCCGCTGTTTATCGGACCCGCCTTGCAGCAGCGGCTGGATTTGATCGAGCACCTGCTGGAATTCGGACGCCAGATCATCGTGATGAGCGGGGCTGTCGGCAGCGGCAAGACTGCGGTGCTCGAACATCTCGCGGCCGCGCAGCGGCCGAACTGGTGTCTGGTGCGCCTGGATGCCCAGGCCGAACTCGGGCCCGATGCCTTGCTGGAAATGCTGGTCGAAGCGCTGGAAATCGAGGTGGGCGACGCAGTGGGTCCTGCGCTGGAAGTCCGGATCAGGGCGAGGGTCGATGCGCTGGAGCGCGCGGGCAAGGTTGTGGTGGTGCTGGTTGACGATGCCGAACATCTGGCGCCGGAAGCGGTGGAGGTTCTGGTGCGGCTGGCACACACCGAGGCACAGAGAGCCGAATTGCGGCTTCTGTTTGCGGTTGATCCCGCCCGGGCTGCCTTGCAGGACATCCTGCAGCAGGCGAACCCCCAGCCCGGTCTGGTCCACCTGGTGGAAATCCCCCCGCTGATGGACGAGCAGGTGCGGGAGTTCATCAAGCACCGCATGCGTGTGGCCGGCTTCGATCCGGACGAGTATTTCACGCCCAATGACCACGAACGCATTGCCGCAATCACCGATGGGACACCAGCCAACGTGATGGCGCTGGCGCGACAGACCCTGGTCGAGATCGAGCGCATGGGACTGATCAGCCGACCGCAGGAAGCGCGCAGCAGCGGACTGACGCGCACCCAGGTCAACCTGGCCTTTGCGGCGCTGGCGGTGCTGGCGATCGTCGGCGGCGCCTGGTGGGCGAATCTGAAACCCATGGATGCCGTGACTACCGAGCGGGTGGAACTGAATCCACTGGGCCCGCCACCTGCCACACCCCTGCCGCCGGAAAGCCCCGCCGTCGATATTGGGACCCTGGATGCAGACCCGGCTGAAATGGCGGGAACGGGCGCAGGAGTGGCTGGCACGGACAACGTCGCGCCGGCATCACCCGCGATCCCATCAGCCGCGCAAGAGGCGGCTCTCCCTGAACCTGACTCTCTCCCGGTCCCGGACGAAGAGGCGCCGCCCCCGGCTGCGGCGCCCGAGACAGCCGCTGCACCCGAGCCACCCGCCGCGGCCGAGCCCGCACCCGCGCCAGTTGCACCCGCCGCAGAGCTTGTTGCGGCGCCCCCCGCCGCCCCGAAGCAGCCCCCCCCGCCGGCGGCGCCGAAACCTCAGGCACCCAAGCCCTCGCAGGTGCCCGCCGCATCCGCCACTGGATTGCTGGACAAGCCCGCGAGCACCCACACCCTGCAACTTCTGGGATTGAGTGATCGCGCCAAGGCCGAGCGCTTCGTGCGGGAGCGTGGCATTGCTGCACGGGCCTCCATTCTCACCACCCAGCTCAATGGCCGCCCATTCTTCCTCATTGTCTACGGGGCCTACCCCACCCGCGCGGCGGCCGTCGCGGCCATGGGGCAATTGCCCGCGAAACTCAAGGACACCAAACCCTGGGCCCGCTCCGTGGGCAGCCTGCGTAGCGCACTGAAATAGAGCGCTGACGCACCCTCGTCGGTCCGGGAGGCCGACGGGGCCCGGCTCGCAGAGGCTCAACGCCCGCCCAAGGCCCCCCGGGGCATCGAGCACGATATTTGCGTATCATTGCCTGCTGCCCCGCGCCCGGGAGGGTCACGGGGTCCTATTCCCATTCGACATCAGGTAGAAGACATGGCGACGACACAGACACGTTTTCCGCAGTTGGGACGGCCGCAGGAGGGACTCTATGACCCCAGCTTCGAACATGACGCCTGTGGTGTGGGCTTTGTCGTTGATATCAAAGGGCGAAAATCGCACACGACGATCGAACGGGCCCTGACGATTCTCCGTAATCTGGAGCACCGCGGCGCCTCGGGCGCCGAGGTCAACACCGGCGATGGCGCCGGGATCCTCATCCAGATGCCGGATGCGTTCCTGCGTCAGCAGTGCGCCAATCAGGGGATCGATCTGCCTCCTCCCGGGGCGTATGGCACCGGCCTCGTGTTCATGCCCCATGACGCCTCCGCCGCGGCCTTCTGTCGCGCCGAATTTGCGCGCATCGTCACCGAGGAAGGCCAGACCCTCCTCGGATGGCGTGATCTCCCGGTGGACGACAGCGCCATCGGACCCAGTGCCAAGGCCTGCGAGCCGGCTTTCCAGCAAATTTTCATCGGCTCAGCCCCGGCGCTGATGGATCCCGAGGCCTTCGAGCGCAAGCTGTACGTCATCCGCAAGCGCGTCGAGCATGCCGTGTGGAATTCGGTGCACGCGGAGAAGAACCTGTTTTACGTGCCGAGCCTGTCGCATCGCGTGCTGGTCTACAAAGGCATGCTGAATGCAGACCAGGTCGGGCAGCAATTTCCCGATCTCGCCAACCCCCTGGCGGAGAGTGCCCTCGCGCTGGTGCACCAGCGTTTCTCGACAAACACTTTCCCCTCCTGGCCGCTGGCGCACCCGTTCCGGTACATCGCGCATAACGGCGAGATCAACACCCTGCGCGGCAACATCAACTGGATGCGTGCCCGTGAAAGCCTGTGCCAGTCCTCGCTCTTCGGTGATGACCTGCGCAAGCTCTTCCCCATAGTCATCGAAGGCAGCTCAGACTCCGCGAGCTTCGATCAGGTGCTGGAATTCCTGCACATGGCGGGCCGCCCCTTGCCGCTCGCCGTGCTCATGATGATTCCAGAAGCCTGGAGTGCGCATCAGCAGATGGATTCCGCCCGCAAGGCCTTCTACGAATACCATGGCTGCCTGATGGAGCCTTGGGATGGTCCGGCGTCCATCGCTTTCACCGATGGCAAGATCATTGGCGCGGTGCTCGACCGCAACGGGCTGAGGCCCTCCCGCTATTACGTCACCAAGGACGGCATGGTCGTCATGGCCTCGGAAGTGGGTGTGCTCGACTTTCCGCCGGAGAACATCGAAATCAAGGAGCGCCTGCATCCCGGGCGGATCTTCCTGGTCGACACCGAGGCTGGGCGGATCATCGACGATACGGAGCTCAAGCAGCGTTACATCGACCAGTACCCCTACGCCGAGTGGCTCAAGCAGCACCATGTGCCTCTGGCGAGCCTCCCGGAACCGCCGCATGTCCATCCCGTGCAACATGACACGGTCCTCCAGCGGCAGCAGGCCTACGGGTACACGCACGAAGATCTGCGCATCATCCTGCAGCCCATGGCCGAAAAGGGTGAAGAGCCGATCGGCTCCATGGGCACAGACGCGGCACTGGCCGTGCTGTCAGACCGTCCGCGCCTGCTGTTCGATTACTTCAAGCAGTTGTTTGCCCAGGTGACCAATCCCCCGCTCGATGGCATCCGCGAGGAACTGGTGACCCAGCTCTCCACCCCCATCGGGCCGGAGAGCAATCTGCTCGCGCCTACGGCGCAGAGCTGTCATCGCATCAAGCTCGCCACCCCCATTCTGGACAATGATGATCTGGCGCGGCTGCGCCACATCGCGAGCCATCAGTTCAGTGCGACCACCGTCTCCACCCTCTATCCGATTGCAGAGGGCTCGGCCGGACTGGAAGCGGCGCTGACCCGGCTCTTTGCCGAAGTGGACAAAGCCGTGGACGCGGGTTACTCGTTCGTCATCCTGTCTGACCGCGGAATGGATGCCGGCCAGGCACCCATGCCCGCGCTGCTTGCGATGGCGGGCACCCATCACCATCTGGTGCGCAATGGCCGCCGCATGAAGACGGCGCTCATCGTCGAGTCCGGTGAACCGCGCGAAGTGCACCACTTCTCCTGCCTGCTCGGTTATGGCGCGGACGCCATCAACCCGTATCTGGCTTTCGAGACCATCCACGATCTGCTGGCCGAGGGTGTGATCCGTGAGTCCGCGGTCAAGGGACGCAAGAGCGGGGAGAGCGCAACCAAGGCCGCCGTGCGCAACTATGTGAAGGCGGTCAACAAGGGCTTGGTCAAGGTCATGTCCAAGATGGGGATCTCCACCGTGCAGTCCTATCGGGGTGCACAGATTTTCGAAGCCATCGGCCTCGACAAGGGCTTCGTGGACCGTTACTTCACCTACACCGCTTCACGTATCGGCGGCATCGGCCTCGAACTTGTTGAGCGTGAAGTTTCCATGCGGCACCACGCTGCATTCCCGGAGCGCCCTGTCGGTGCGCCGGAGCTCGAGTGGGGCGGGGAATACCAGTGGCGGCGCGATGGTGAATACCACCTGTTCAATCCCGAGACCGTGTTCAAGCTGCAGCATGCGACCCGTGCCGGGCAGTTTGCGATTTACAAGGAATACACCACGCTCGTGGACCAGCAGAGTGAGCACCTCGCCACCTTGCGCGGCCTGTTCAAGCTGAAGACTTTGCCAAAGCCATTGCCGCTTGACGAAGTTGAATCGGTGGACGCGATCATGAAGCGCTTCCACACCGGCGCGATGTCCTACGGATCCATCAGCTCCGAGGCCCACGAGACACTCGCCATCGCGCTGAATCGCATCGGTGGCCGCTCGAACACGGGCGAGGGTGGCGAAGATCCTGTCCGTTTCAAGCCGGATGCGAATGGTGATCTGCGTCGCTCCGCCATCAAGCAAGTGGCTTCCGGACGTTTTGGCGTGACCAGCGAATATCTGGTGAACGCGGACGACCTGCAGATCAAGATGGCTCAGGGCGCCAAGCCGGGCGAGGGCGGCCAGCTTCCCGGTCACAAGGTCTACCCCTGGATTGCAAAGGTGCGCTACTCCACACCGGGCGTGGGCCTCATCTCTCCTCCGCCCCACCATGACATCTACTCGATCGAGGATCTGGCGCAGCTCATTCATGATCTGAAAAACGCCAATCCCGAGGCGCGCGTGCACGTGAAGCTGGTGGCCGAGGTAGGTGTGGGCACGGTGGCCGCCGGCGTGGCCAAGGCCTATTCGGATGTCGTGCTCATCTCAGGCTACGACGGCGGCACGGGCGCCTCGCCCATCACCTCGCTCAAGCATGCTGGCGTGCCGTGGGAGCTCGGCCTTGCCGAGACGCAGCAGGTGCTGGTGCAGAACAAGCTGCGCGATCGCATCGTGGTGCAGGTTGATGGCCAGATGAAGACTGGGCGCGATGTGATCATCGGGGCGCTGCTCGGCGCTGAGGAGTACGGGTTTGCCACCGCACCGCTGGTGGTGATGGGCTGCGTGATGATGCGCGTATGCCACCTCAACACCTGCCCGGTGGGCATCGCCACCCAGGATCCTCGCCTGCGCGAGAAGTTCTCCGGCAAGCCGGAGTTCGTCGAAAACTTCTTCCGCTTCGTGGCGCAGGAAGTGCGTGAGTACATGGCGGCACTGGGCTTCCGCACCATGGACGAGATGATCGGCCAGGTGAACCGTATCGACGTCGCCGAGGCGGTGGACCACTGGAAGGCGCGCGGACTCGATTTCACCCAAGTCCTGCATCAACCGAAGGTCGGACCGGAGACCCCGGTTCGCTGCGTGCGCAGTCAGGATCACGGGCTCGATCGCTCGCTCGATCGGCTTACCCTGGTCCCGGCCTGCCGGCGGGCACTGGAGCATCGCGAAGCGGTGGAGCTTTCCCTCCCCATCCGCAACGTCAACCGTACCGTGGGCACCATCCTCGGCTACGAGCTGACCCGCCGTCATGGTGGCGAGGGCCTGCCGGACGACACCATCCGCATCCACTTCACCGGCTCGGCCGGCCAGAGCTTCGGTGCCTTCATTCCGCGCGGCATCACCCTCACCCTCGAAGGCGATTCCAACGACTACGTGGGCAAGGGGCTCTCCGGTGGCAAGATCACGGTATTCCCGCCACGCCAGTCGACCTTCGTGCCGGAGCAGAACATCATCATCGGCAACGTGGCGCTCTATGGTGCGACTTCCGGTGAGGCCTATGTCCGCGGCGTCGCCGGTGAGCGCTTCTGCGTCAGGAACAGCGGTGCCGAGGCGGTCGTCGAAGGCGTGGGCGATCATGGTTGCGAGTACATGACGGGTGGCAGTGTCGTGATCATCGGTCGCACCGGCCGCAATTTCGCCGCCGGCATGTCCGGTGGCGTGGCGTATGTGTTTGATCCCGAGAACCGCGTCCCGGCGCTCTGCAATACCGAGATGGTAGACCTCGATCGCCTTGAGGAACCCGAGGATGAGGAAGCCGTCATCAGATTGCTCACCAACCACCAGAAACACACGGGCAGTACCGTGGCCGCTCGCATCCTCGAGGCCTGGTCCGTTCATCGCAAGGAATTCGTCAAGGTCATGCCGCGCGACTACAAGGCGGTGCTGCAGGCCATTGCACGGGCCCGCCAGGCGGGACTCCCGGAGGAACAAGCGATCATGGAGGCAGCTCATGGCTAAGCCGACTGGATTTCTCGAATACGGACGCGACAAGCAGCCCTATCGGCCGGTCGCGGAGCGACTCCGCGACTGGCGCCAGGTCATGGAGAACTGGTCACCCGAACCGCTCACTCGTCAGGCGGCCCGCTGCATGGATTGTGGTGTCCCGTTCTGTCACCAGGGTTGCCCGCTGGGCAACCTGATCCCGGACTGGAACGATCTTGTCTACCGTGATCGCTGGCACGAAGCGATCGAGCGCCTGCACGCGACCAACAATTTCCCGGAATTCACCGGTTCGCTCTGCCCTGCGCCGTGCGAAGGTTCCTGCGTGCTCGGAATCAATGACAATCCGGTGACCATCAAGGCGGTGGAACTCGCCATCATCGATCGCGCCTTCGAGGAAGGCTGGGTCAAACCCATGCCTCCCGTGCACGAAACGGGCAAGCGGGTGGCCGTGGTCGGTTCCGGCCCGGCTGGACTGGCCGCAGCCCAGCAGTTGCGGCGCGCGGGTCATGCGGTGACGGTCTTCGAGCGCGATGATCGCATCGGCGGCCTGCTCCGTTATGGCATTCCCGAGTTCAAGATGGAAAAGCGCGTGCTGGATCGCCGCCTGAAACAGATGCGCGCCGAAGGTGTGGTGTTCGAAACCAACGCCAATGTTGGCGTGAACGTGGCGACTGAACGGCTGCGCAAGGAATTCGATGCCATCCTTCTCGCGGGAGGTGCAACGGTCCCGCGTGACCTTGGTCTGCCGGGACGCGAGCTCGACGGCGTGCACTTCGCGATG
>VGUA01000104.1 GCA_016874535.1 Gammaproteobacteria bacterium | reverse complement strand
CATAATGCTCGTAGGCGCCGGTGGCGACATTCATGGCCCAGATCTGGCTCGTCCAGAAGCCGGTCACCCACACGCGGCCATCGGGGCCAAAGACGAGGTCGTGCGGCAGTTCCGTCGCTTCGGGGATCGGGTATTCGGTTACCAGCACCTGTTCCGCGGCGAGGCTTGCGTCAGCCGGCTTTTGTGCCTCCAGGCTTGCCAGCTTCTCCGGCGTGAACTGGCGAGCTGTCCAGTCCGCGTAGTGGTCCGTGTCAAAATCCGGCGGAATCACGGCGTACACATCCAGAGCCTTCATCATCGAGATGCCTGCATGCCAGCCGCTACGGTCGCGGAGTTTGCCCTCCTTGAAAATCCGGCTGGCCTGAATTTCATGGCAGGACGCGCAATTCAGCAGGAATTCGCGTTTTTCAGGGCTGTCCGGCACCTGTGCGAACCACGCGGCGGTCGAGGCCTGCTGCATCGGATCTTCAGCTGCCTGCAGTGCCACCACCCCGAAATCGCCGGGGGCGACGAACGGCAGCTCCTTGGTCTGGTAACGAGGATGATGGATGCGGATCCGTGCGGGGGTAGCGAGACCGTCCGGGAAACCGAACTGCCCGTGCGCATCGGTGTACACGGTGCGTTTGATCCCATCCTCGCCGTCGAGTGCGGTTACAAACAGGCCCGGCAGCGGCTGGCCTGAGGCATCCACCACGCGGCCCTGCAGGCTTTGCGCGCTGGCGACAGAAGTCACCCATTGCAGACCCAGCATCACGAGCAGCAGGCCGGAGGCGACTGTTGAGCGAGAAAGCATCCGCATTCCTTTCTGTTCCCGGGCGCAAGTCCGTGCGGCCCGGTCCGGGTCGCCTTCAACCGGCCAGTGACCCCGAACAGCACGAGACTGCAACCGAATGCAGCTTTCAAAGCCAAGGAGTGAGCGACAAGCCGTCGCGGTGAGACCAGCCCTCAGTAGGGACTTTCACCCACCTTGCGACCCAGTGCCCACGCCTTCTCGATGTTGTCCAGGAACATGCCGTAGAAGTCCCGTAGCAGGCCGTTCATCTGCTCCGCCGGCAGGCCATGTTCCGTGTAGTGGCCTTCCCAGGTCACCGCGGTCTGGCTGTCTCCGGCCGGCTTGAAGAGCACGACCGCCGTGTAGTCCCGCATGGGCAGCGCGTACTCTTCGACAATGGAATAGGCGATGACGTGCGGGGCCACGGCGAGTTCCAGGCGCTCGATGATCTGCCCCTCGATTTGCATCTCGGGTTTGAAGCGCGCGAACCGGCGTGCGCCCGGTTGGCTGCCCTCGCAGCGGAATTCGATGAGATTCCCCGGCGGGTGGAGCTTGTCCAGCGCGCCAAAATCAGCCAGCCATTCCCAGACATAGGCCTGTGGCGCGTTGACGGTACGTTCGAGACGTGCAATCGGCATGGACGCTTCCTCCGGTTCTGGACCGATCAGGTGTTGTAGCTGGCGGACTTGCCCGTATAGGCCATGTTCACCGGCGCCACCCCACTGCCCATGTTCGACTTGTCCATCACCACGGCCCCGGTGAAGAGCTTCTCTATGGGCGCATCGGCCGGTGTGTCGCCCAGGGGCAATCCCTTGCGCGCACACAGCTCGCCCCAGGTGCTGAGGGTTTCGTGCAACTTGAGCATCACTTCGATGGTCTGGCCGTTGGCCGGGCAGTGAAAGTCGAAAGTCGGCATGTTGTTCTCTCCGTCAAATCTGGCCGTCAAAACTGGTATTGGCCTGCGCTGGAACTTCAGTGCCCGGCAGGGCCGATCTTCGCGTCGGGACGCCGCACACGTGTCAGCAAGGAGACATAGCTTACCCCGGGCCGGTTGTCAGTCGTGCAGAGCAGGCGCTGTGCCTGCCAGGCCGCGAAGCCTCCTGCCAGCATGCGCACATTGCTGAAACCCCCCTTGCACAACGCCTCGGCAGCCGCCAGGGCGCGAGGCCCCTTGCCGCAGCCCGTGATCAGCGGGGCATCGCGCGCAAACAGCGCCGAGACCACTTCAACAAACCCGATATTGGGATGTGGCGTGCTACCTGCCGGAGCATGGAACTCCCAGGGGATGTTGACGACCTGGCCCTTGGGTCGCCCGGTACAGAATTCGGAAACGGTCCGTACGTCGATGTAGGTAAGCCCGGGTTCGGCAGCCCAGGCGGCTACCAGTTCTTCGGGACTGAGGGCGGTGATGGATTGGCTCATCAGCGGAACTCCGCGACGCGCGGCGGGATGATTCGGCAGCGTGCATGCGCCGGATCCGGAGCGAGGGACTCAAGCACGAAGCGTGTGCCTGAGGTGTCCTGCTCCGTGCGCATCTCCGTGATGTGGCGGTGCAATATCGAGCCTTGGGGATGCAGGGCAAAGATGCAGTCGAGCACCTGACGTGCAGGCAGGATGCCAAGCTCCGGATGCACGAGCACAGTGCCGGAAGTTGCCGGAGGATTCGTGTCAGCAGGCGTACTCATCCAATTCCCCCCTTGTCCGCGTGCTTGACAGCGATCGCGGTAGCCTTTTAAGTGCGGTGAACCTTAGCCGAGGTGTATTCACGATGTCCAATCCGCCCCAGAAAGAGCTGGTCACCGGCCAGCAGTGGTATGCGCCGGGCGCAGAAATTCCCGATGTGGACCAGAAGCTCTATGCACTCCAGAACCAGTGCACGGATTGCAACGTCTGCGAGATCGCCTGCTCCCTCGTACATTCACCGGAAGGCGAGCTGAATCCGCTGCTGTCGCGCATCCGGATCAGTCATGCACCCAGCGTCAACAGCCGCAAGGCCACGCATGGTTTTGGCTTCATCTCGGCCATCTGCCACCACTGCGGCAACCCGCCGCCCTGCGCCGAGGTTTGTCCAGTCGACGCGTTCTACTACGATCCCAAGACGAATGTGGCGGTGATTGCCCAGGACAAATGCATCCAGTGCATGGAGTGCGTGCCGGCCTGCCCATTCGACGTGGTCTTTGTTGCACCCGATGGCGAATTGCTGAAGTGCGATCTCTGCGGTGGGGAGCCTGCGTGCGTCGAGGCCTGTGCCACGCGTCCCGAAATGAACAATGCCGGCAAACAGTACACACGCGCGCCGGTCCTGTTCCATGCCGATGCCAAGGCCTTCCGCAGTGTGATGCAGCAGAAGCCGGAGAAACGCGATGAAGTGGGCATGATGCAGGCCATGCTCGAACGCGGCGAAATCAGCAGCTCGGCCTGAGGCCGGCGAGGGGGAGATGATGGAAAGCCGACTGTTGCGGGTGAATCTGACCACCGGCGAGATGCGCGCCGAAACGCTGCCGCATGCGCTGTTCGAGCGCTGGGTGGGTGGCTCCGGCATCAACAACTGGTTGATGTGGGAACACTTCCTGGAGCACGACATCCACTGCGACCCACGCAGCCCAGACAATGTTTTCGTGTTCGGCGTGGGGCCCTTGGCTGGCACTGGTTCCGGCAGCGGCGTGAAGGGTCGCATCACGTTCAAGAGCCCGTCCTATGGCATCTTTGGGGATTCGGCCGCCGGCGGAAAATTCCCTTACATGGTGCGCTTTGCAGGCTTCGATCACATCGTGGTCACCGGGCGCGCGCCTCGGCCGGTGTACCTCTACATCTGTGACGGCAATGCCGTGCTCTGCGATGCCAGCCATCTGTGGGGACGCAGCACCGGCGAGACTCACGCACTCCTGCAACAGGAGCTGGGGGACTACCCCTCACACACGCACACCCTGACGATTGGTGTGTCCGGAGAGAATCTGGTGGGCATGGCCGGCGTCATTTCGGATGCCTCGCGCATCCACGCCCGTGGCGGCGGTGGCTGCGTCATGGGTTCGAAGAATCTCAAGGCCATTGCCGTGCAGGGCAGTGGTGGCATCAAGGTCCACAATCCGCAGGGCATGCTCAAGTGGTCGGCCGACTTTCGGCGACGCATCGATGCGAATGAGGCCATCTACGGCTTCAAGCGACGTGGCACGCTCGGCGCGGTGGAAATGTACCAGCACATCGGCAGTCACTTCTGGCGTAACAACCAAGGGTGCCTGTTTCGCGGTGATGAAGTGCGCTCCGACAACTGGGTACGCAAGTACCACAAATACTCGGAAGTCTGCTCGGCTGACTGCTTCATCGCATGCGACGGTCGCTACAAGCTGGACGGCAGTGAATCGCCCAAAGCCGCGAAGTATGCCGGCGAAAGTTTCCGTCGCCCCGAGTACCTCACCACCGCCAGTGCGGCCGGTGCGTTGGATGTGCGGGATTGGGCCGAAGTGGCGCACTGGGGCAAGGTCACCAACGAATATGGCATGGACAATCAGGATCTCAGCTGTTCGATAAGCTTCTTGATGGAGCTGAAAGAGAAGGACCTGATTTCCGATCGAGATGTGGCCGAGCTGTTCGGCCGGTCACAGCGTCTCGAGTGGGGCAACATGGAAGACATCGAAGCCTGCATTCACGACATGGCCACGCGCAGCAATCTGTTTGCCGAGCTGTTCAATGACGGGCCTTACTGGGGTGCGTTGCGCTACTCCCAGCGCAAGGGCCAGAACTTCATGAAATACGCCACCTACGGCAAGGGCGGCGCCTCATTCACGGAGGAGATGCGACCCTTCCCGACCTGGATGAACAACATGGCGGTGGCCTCGCGCGGCGCAGATCACCTCAAAGGCATAGGACTCATCGAGAAATTCCAGCGCCGGGATCTTTCCAAGCGCTATTTCAACGGGCGCACCGAGGCGGCGGATCTCACCATCCCGGATCTCAAGGGCGCCTCCACCGCCTTGATCGAAAACCAGGTGGCATTGATCAATTCCTACGGCGTATGCCTGTTCCACTGGATGCTTGACCCCGCCGGATTTGCGCCCGAGGAGTACTACCAGCCCGCGTTCACGGAAGTCACGGGCATCGCGCGCACGCCCGAGGAACTCATGCGGGATGGTGAGCGCATCTGCAACCTCGAGAAGGCGTTCAATTCCCGACTGGGCCTGCGCCGTGAACACGACACCATCTGCGAACGCTGGATGTATGAGCCGACCACCGAGGGCATGTATCCCGGTTCGGTGGCCGCCAACATGTTTGAGCCTGTGCTCGACGAGTACTACGAATGGCGTGGCTGGGACCGTACCACTGGCCTGCAGCGCAGGGACAGGATGGAAGCGCTGGGCCTCGGTGATGTAGCCGATGTTCTGGCGGCAGAGGGCGCACTCGCCAGGGAATGACGGGAATGATCAGGATTCATACGCAATACCAGTCGCGGTTCCGGGAGATCACCGGTATCCCCGGTGAGACCTTTGAACTGGAGCAACCGCTCGTATCCGAACTGGCATGGAAGATCGCCGGCAAGTACGGTGATCGCATGGAGTCGCTGCTGATTGACCGGGAAACCAACGAACTCAACGAGCGCGGGACCATGTACGTCGACTCCAAGGGGCGTCGCGTGTACATGGAAGACAGGCTGACTGATGGTGAAACCATAGCATTCCTGATCGGTATTGCGGGCGGCTGAGCCCGCTCCCCGTCGCGCAAGGCATGCTGCTGACGCCCGCTACCGCCGACCGCTTCGTCCTGTCGGAAGTGGATCACGCCTTTGCGCGAGATCCTTATCCCACCTACGCCCTGCTGCGTGAACACGCGCCGCTGTGTCGTCAACCGGACGGCTCACTGGTGCTCACGCGCTATGAGGACATCCGGGCGGTGATGGCGGATCCGCTGACCTTCAGCTCGGACAAGCGTATCGACTTCAAGCCCCGCTTCGGGGATTCGCTGCTCTACGAGCATCACACCACCTCGCTGGTATTCAACGACCCGCCCTACCACACACGGGTGCGCAGACTGTTGGGACCGTTCTTTGCCGCACGCACCCTGCGGCAGATGGAAGCCTCCATCGGTCGCATGGTGGACAGACTGCTGGACCAGGCTGCACCTCGCGGGCGGATGGATCTGGTGAAGGATTTCGCACTGGTCATCCCGCTCAATCTCATCGGTGACCTGCTGGGATTGCCGTGGGATGAGAGACAGCCTCTGCTGCATTGGGCCACTGCGATCCTCGGCGCACTTGAGCCTGTACGCTCGGCAGCCCAGCTCGCCGAGGGGAATGCGGCGGTGGAAGACGCCAAGGCTTATCTGCGCAATCTCATCAGTCGCAAGCGCGCCGCACCTCCGCGGCCGGAGGAGATAGACGTCCTGTGGGCGCTCATCGAAGCGAGCGAAGCGGGGGATGGACTCACCGAACTCGAGATCCTGCACAACTCGATTTTCATGCTGAACGCAGGCCACGACACCACCGGCAGTCTCATCGCCAATGGCATGGATCTGCTGTTCCGTCATCCCGAGGAACGGGCACGCCTCGGCGCTGAGCCCGAGCTTCTCAAAACCGCCATCGAAGAGATGCTGCGCATGGAAAGCCCGCTTCAGATCGGGAATCGGCGCACGGTACGTAATACGAGACTCGGGGATGTCGCGATACCCGCGGGCACCTATCTGCATCTCGTGATTGCGGCGGCCAACCGGGATCCGCGGCAATTTCCCGACCCTGAACGCTTTGACGTGGCCCGCGATCCGAATCGCCATCTGGCCTTTTCGCATGGCATCCACACTTGCGCCGGTAACTCCGTCGCCCGCATGGAAGCGATGCTCGCCTTCGGCAAGCTGCTGCAGAGATTTCCGCAAGTTCGGCCCCTTGCACCGGCGGTGCGTCCGCACCGGGCGCGATTCCGGGTGATCGAATCGCTGGAAGTGGAGCTGGGGCCGGAGGCCTGACGCTGGGACGGAACTGCGCGTCCTCCCCGGCTACCGCGCTTAGAACGGAATTCCGTATTGCCTCAGCTTGCGATACAGCGTGCTGCGCGAAATACCCAGCGCCGCGGCCGCCTTGCTCAGGTTGCCTGCCGAGCCGGCAAGTGCCTCGACGATGGAGTGCCGCTCACGGTCCCTGAGGTTGGCCGGATTGCGGGCATGCATTGACTCCGCCATCAGCTGCGGCGGACGGGCAAAATCGTCGGGGAGATCGTCGACCCCGAGCACGGGCTGGTTGCTCAGGATGTACATTCGCTCGAGCAGTCCGTGCAGCTCGCGCACATTGCCCGGCCATTGGTAGCGCATGAGCACTTCCCGGAGTTCCGGTGTCAACACACGGCTGCCCAGTCCGTATTCGCGTTGCAGCCTGGACAGGAATTTGTCTATCAGCAGCTGGAAATCTTCGGGCCGGGCGCGCAGAGGAGGCAAGGCAAGGTTGAGCACCTTGAGCCTGAAGTAGAGATCGGAACGGAAGGCACCGGCCTCTGATTCGAGCCTGAGATCACGATTGGTGGCAGCGATGATGCGCACCCGCACGTAACGCTCGCGATTGCCACCCAGGCGGATGACGACGTTGTCCTGCAGCACGCGTAGGAGATGTACCTGCACGTCCAGTGACAGTTCACCGATTTCATCCAGGAACAGCGTGCCACCATCGGCTTCCTCGAACTTGCCCGAGCGTCCCTTGCTGGACGCACCGGTGAAGGCACCAGCCTCGTAGCCGAGCAGTTCGCTGACGGCAAGTTCCCGGGTGAGGGTCCCGCAGTTCACGGCGACGAATGGCCCATTGGCCACCGCCGAGCAGCGATGGATGGCCTGCGCAAACAGCTCCTTGCCGGTTCCCGTTTCTCCTGTCACCAGCACTGGCGCGTTGGACAATGCCATGCGTTGCGCCTGATGCATGAGGTTGAGCAGCTGGCTGTCACGAGTAGAGATGGCATCGAACGCCGGATGTCGCTCCCGCGTCACTTCGTGCTGTGAGAGTTTCGCCGGGCGATGACGGATCGCCACCGTGGCCACTCCCCCCGGCCAAAGATCTGCGGGCGCGCGGTGTGCCGGCGGTGCCGCCGAATAGGGATCGAGGTGATCCACCACCAATAGCTCATCCTGCTCCGGCACAGGGATTCTTCCGGCAATCCGGAAAGACACGCTCTGCCCGCTCAAGGCTTCATGTGCGGCATCACTCATGGTGATGACTCGCCCCCGGCGATCCAGCAGCAGGTTAAAACCTCGTCGCCAGCGCCCTCGCTGTGACCGGTACCAGTTGAGGAGCTGGACCGAACGGGCAAGCTCCATCGAGTGCAGGGTGTGCTCGATCTGCTTGGCAGCCGTCACAGCGAACGCCAGCGTGTGCGCGCCGCTCAAACCACCGAGACTGGTGATGTCCAGCACGCCTACCGGACTGCCATCGTGCAGATCGCGGATGATGGCCGCGGCGCAATCCCAGATTTTGGCACCGGAGCAGTAATGCTCCGAGGTATGCACAATGGTCGGCGCATCCGTGGCCAGCGCAGTCCCAATCGCATTCGTGCCTGCGCGCATTTCATGCCAGTCGAAACCGGGTGCCACGGCACGCCCCCTCGCACTTGCCACCATCTCGCCGTTGCCATGCACCTCGAGGATGACCCCGGAGGTATCGGTGAGCACCAGAATGCTCTGGCTCGGCAGGATGCTGTCCTTGAGCAGCTGCCAGGTGTGTGTCGGGTGGCCTCCACCAGCTCCAGATGGGTGGTCAGCCGCGATTCGAGTTCAGCCTCCCCGACAAATGGCGCGACCTGTTCGCGGGGTTCCACGTTCGCGTTTTTGCAGCGCAACCAGGAATCATGGATCACCGGCCGCACATCCCGAAGCGCAATTGGCGAGCCCTCGATGAAGGCCTGCCAGGCTGCGCTGACGATTTCGCTGTCCAGTCCTTCAGTGCGTTCCAGTTGTGTCATGTGTATCGCGACTGTCGTGTTTCGGCACAGTTACGCGTGAGCAACTGTTTCATTTCGGGACACTATAACCGGATTTTTCGGCCAAACCACCGCGATGGAGCGCACCCGGGGCTGGCATGACTGGTGCGACACGAAACACAAGAGCCTGTCACGGGCTTCTTCGTCACAAGCAAAGATTCGCATCAGGGGAGCAAGACAATGGAAATAGGCGCTTTTTATCTGCCATCCGTCGGGACCAAGGACGAAATCATGCAGGGCATGGCCGGTAAGCGCACCGACCTCTATCAGCGCATGTTGAAAGATCTCGCCGAGCATTTCGCCTACATGGACGAGACCGGCTATTACGGGGCCGGCTTTACCGAACACCACTTCCATGTGGAGGGGGAGGAAGTTTCCACCAACCCGGTGATCCTCGATCTCTACTTCGGCATGCAGACCAAAAATATGAAGTTCGGCCAGCTCGGCAACGTACTGCCGTCCCAAAACCCGATCAACCTCGCCGAGAACATCGCGATGGTCTCGCAGATGTTGCAGGGTCGGGTGTTCGCTGGTTTTGCCCGTGGCTACCAGCCGCGCTGGGTGAACGTGCTCGGCCAGCAGGTCG
>VGUA01000103.1 GCA_016874535.1 Gammaproteobacteria bacterium | reverse complement strand
CATCACCATGACCCGCGCATCCTCATGCAGGATCGCGCGTTCGAAGGCCTCCAGCCGCTCCGAACCCACCATGGGCGCCCCCCCTTCCGGGCTGAGCCGCAGCGGCGGCACTCGCACCCGGTCACCGACGGCGAGCCGGGTATCCGCCTTGGCCCGTCCGCCGTTCACCCGCACCTGGCCGGTCCGGATCAGCCGGTAGACCACGGATTTGGGGAGCTTGCCGAGCTGTGAGGCAAGAAAATTGTCGAGCCGCCGGGAGGCCTGATCGGCGCCCACTTCGAGCTGGCGCACGCCCTGGCGGATGGTTTCCTCATCATTCATTGGAATGCTCCACGCGCAATTGCCTGAGGCGGTGTGTCGCTGATATAGTCGGACGGTCCCAGCGCATGAAAAGCGATTCCGTTTTTGGACTGAGAGCAAGCAGTTAGCGTCGAAACCGGCGACATCCCATCACTCAGGGTCAAGGCCCCGCGGCCACGCTTGCAGACCCTGCCCAGACGCCTGCTCCAATCGATATTCAGAAATCGCTCCGTCCCGAGGTGTCGGGGTGACGGCAGTGACAGTTCCCTGCAGATCACCCTCGTCCGGGCATGAGCACGCCTGCCACTCGATCTCGCATCGAGGCCGCTGGGGAATACGGCGCGGCCGCGCGAGCGCGAGTCCGGCGCCACACAATATGAATCAGCGTCCGCCACCGCGCCGAAGCGCGCGATAGTGCCGGGATCGAGCACAGCGATCAACGTGGGTCCCCTCCTGCGGCACGGGCGCTCAGCCTGGGAATTTCAGTCCGATGAAGAGAATGCTGATCAACGCAACCCAGCCGGAGGAGTTGCGTGTTGCGCTTGTGGACGGCCAGAAGCTCTATGACCTCGATATCGAGGCCACCGGCAAGGAGCAGAAAAAATCCAATATCTACAAAGCCCGCATCATGCGTCTCGAGCCCAGTCTCGAGGCCGCATTCGTGGATTACGGATCTGAGCGCCACGGCTTCCTGCCGTTGAAGGAAGTCTCCCGCACGCTGTTCAAGGACAATGCCAAAACCTCCGGCAAGGTGAACATCCGCGAGGTGCTGGACGAAGGCCAGGAGATCATCGTCCAGGTGGAGAAGGAGGAACGCGGCAACAAGGGCGCCGCGCTCACCACCTTCATCTCCCTGGCCGGGCGCTATCTGGTGGCCATGCCCAACAACCCCAAGGCCGGGGGCGTGTCACGCCAGATCGAAGGCGAGGCGCGGGACGAAGCCAAGGAAGCGATGTCCGCCCTCACCATCCCCGAAGACATGGGACTCATCCTGCGGACGGCCGGGATTGGCAAGACCAGCGAAGAGCTGCAATGGGACCTCGACTACCTTCTACAGCTCTGGTCGGCCATCGACGAGGCCTCACGCACGCGCGAGGCACCCTTCCTGATTTACCAGGACCAGAACGTCATCATCCGCGCCATCCGCGACTATCTGCGCAGCGACATTGCGGAAATCCTGGTCGATGACCCGAAGCTGTACGAGACCGCACAGGATTTCATGCAGCAGGTCATGCCGGGGAATCTCGGCAAGCTGAAACTTTACAAGGACAGCGTTCCGCTGTTCACGCGCTACCAGATCGAAAGCCAGATCGAGACTGCATTCAGCCGCGAAGTGCGCCTGCCGAGCGGCGGCGCCATCGTGATCGAGCCAACCGAGGCCCTCATCACCATCGACATCAATTCCGCGCGCGCGACCCATGGCGGAGATATCGAGGAAACCGCCCTGCTGACCAATCTTGAGGCGGCGGACGAAATTGCGACCCAGCTCAGATTGCGTGATCTGGGTGGTCTGGTGGTGATCGATTTCATCGACATGATGGCGGCGAAGAATCAGCGTGCAGTGGAGAACAAGCTACGGGACTGCGTGAAGATGGATCGCGCGCGCGTCCAGATCGGGCGGATCTCGCGCTTCGGTCTGCTCGAAATGTCCCGTCAGCGCCTGCGGCCTTCGCTCGCCGAATTCAGTCATGAGATCTGCCCGCGCTGCGACGGTGTGGGCACCATCCGCAGTCTGCGGCCTACCGGCCTGTCGGTGTTGCGGATGCTGGAAGAGGAATCGATGAAGGATTCCACCGCCAAGGTCGTGGCCCAGGTCCCGGTCGACGTCGCAGCCTTCCTGTTCAACGAAAAGCGGCGGGAAGTTGCCCGCATCGAGGAACAGCAGGAGGTGGAACTGCTGATCATTCCCAACCCAAATCTCGAAACGCCCCACTTCAATGTGCAGCGAATCCGTGACCAGGATCTCGCACGCCGTGATATCGGCGAGAGTCACGAGCTGGTGGAGGAAGCGGACGACGCCCCGGCCTACGACTTCAACCGGAAGGAGCAGCCCCGCCAGCAGCAGGCGGCGGTGCGCGACATCGTGCGCAGCGCTCCGGCTGCCAACGCTGTCACGCCGACCGAGACCCCGGCGGCCACGAATGGTGGCAAAGGACTTTTCAAACGCTTTCTCTCCGCTCTCTTCGGCGGTGACGAGGCGGAGACGCCAGTCGCCGAAGCACCACGCTCCAGGAATGCGCCGCGTGACCAGCGCAGCCAGTCCTCAGGCCAGCGCAGGAGCACCGCCGCGACCGAGACATCCACGCAGCCCAGCCGCAACGACAGCCGTCGCGACGGGCGCAGAAGCGGCGGCCAGTCCTCAGGACAGGGCCAGGCCTCCTCGCAGGGACAAAGTCAGCAGTCCCGTTCCCGGCGGGGCGGCGAGGGTCGCGGGCGCAGCGATGAGCAGGGACGACGCCAGGAACCCCGTCAGGGCCAGCAGTCGGCGTCGGCTGAAGGCGGCGATGCCCAGAGCGGCCGCAGAGGCGGTGGCGAACGACATGATCGCGGTGAACGTGGCGAGCGCCAGGATCGTGGTGAGAGCCGGCGTCGCGAACGCCAGCCGCGAGGGAGTGAACAGCGCGCCGAACAGGCCGGCCCCGACGCTGAACCGCGGCGAGAGGCGCCGACGCCATCCCAGTTCCCGATGCAGCCGGATCTCGCCACAGCCCCGGCCGTGCATGAGCCTGTCGAGGTAGTGCGTGAAGTGTTGCAGTCTGCCCCTGCGCCTGTGACGATGACGAGTGCACCCGAGGCCGCTGGTGGCTCGGGCCCGAACTCGCACGTAGGCGGGGCCGAATCTGAAGGCAAGCCGGCCTTGGCCGTGGTTGCGCCAGAGGTGCGGGAGCCGCCCGGCGTGGCGCCCATGGCTCAGTCGAGCCTGTGGGAAGCCGAGGCTGCACCAGCACCCGGGCCGGCACCCATGGTCGCGCCCGTGGTTCCTGTGGCTGTCAGTGGGGCGCCCCCGGCCCGTGAGGATCAGCCCGGCGCCTGAGACGGTGGATCAGGACGAGGCGCTCAGAGTATCGCCTCATCCTCCCGGCGAAGGCTGACCTCCCTGGTGGCATGGAATTCCAGTTCTAGCCACCGCTCGGACGTCAGTTGCAGGTTTACCCTCGACGGTGCCAGGTAGGCCGGCAGGCCTCCACCGTCGAGCGCGACATTACTGCCCGCTTGGCGCATGAACTTCTCCAGTTCGCCCGCTTTGCGGCTCGTCACCCATCGCGCCATCTGCGTCGAGACGGGCTCGAAGATGCAGTCCACCCCGTACTCATGCTTCAAGCGGTAGGCGACCACGTCGAACTGCAGCACGCCAATGGCGCCGAGGATCAGATCGTTGCCCTGCAGAAGCTTGAACACCTGGGCGGCGCCCTCCTCGCACAATTCGGTCAGTCCCTTGCCCAGCGCCTTCGCTCGCATCGGATCCACTGCACGCACGCGGCGGAACAGCTCGGGAGCGAAACTCGGGATCCCCTGGAAGTTGAGCCTCTCGCCTGAGGTGAAGGTATCGCCCAACTGAATGGTGCCGTGGTTGTGCAGGCCGATGATGTCGCCCGCCCAAGCGTCCTCGACCTGCTCGCGACCACGCGCGAAGAACGTGAGGGCATTGGAGATCTGTACGTCTCGTCCAAGCCGGACATGTCGCAGGCGCATGCCCGGTTCGAAGTGTCCGGAACAGATGCGCAGAAACGCGATACGGTCCCGATGCTGAGGATCCATGTTCGCCTGGATCTTGAACACGAATCCGCTGAAGCCGGGTTCATCGGCCTGCACCATCCGTTCCGCAGCCGGCCGCGACTGGGGCGGCGGCGCAATCTTCACGAAATAGTCCAGCATCTCGCGCACGCCGAAATTCTGTAGAGCCGAGCCGAAGAACACCGGTGTGACGGCGCCCGCGCGATAATCCTCCAGCGAAAAACCGGTGCCGGCCTCCGCCACCAGCTCGAGTTCTTCCTCGCACTCCGCATAGATCCCGGCAAGACGAGGATCGGCCATGGCCTCTTCGGGAGTCAGGATTTCAGCTTCGGTAACCGCCGCATTGGCATCCACCTCGCGGGCATAACGCACGATGTGCTGCTGTTCGAAATGGAAGATCCCTCCGAAGTGCTGACCTGAGCCCAAGGGCCAGGTCACAGGTGCGCATTTGATCTTGAGTACATTCTCGATTTCATCGAGCAACTCGAGTGGCGGCCGGCTGTGTCGATCGAGCTTGTTGATCAGCGTGACGATTGGCGTCTGGCGCATCCGGCAGATTTCGAGCAGCTTGATGGTGCGCTCTTCCACGCCCTTGGCGGCGTCGATCACCATGAGCGCCGAGTCCACGGCCGTCAGCACGCGGTAGGTGTCTTCAGAGAAATCCTGATGCCCGGGAGTGTCCAGCAGGTTGATGACGCAATCCCCGTACTCGAACTGCATCACGGAAGAAGTCACGGAGATCCCGCGCTGGCGCTCGATCTCCATCCAGTCCGAGGTGGCAAAGCGCGAATTCTTGCGTGCCTTCACGGTACCGGCCGCATTGATCGCCCCGCCGAACAGCAGAAGCTTCTCGGTGACCGTGGTCTTGCCCGCGTCCGGGTGGGAAATGATGGCGAAAGTGCGGCGACGCTGCACCGCCTGCTCCAGTGAACTCACGCGGTATGGCTCTCAGTGCGACTCGAAGATGACGACGGCGGCAGCATATTCCTGCTCGTCCGTCAGGCTGATGTGCATGTCCCGTACGCCGAGGCTGCTGGCGCGGGCGCTGGCGGCACCGTGCAGACGCAGGTGAGGCTTGCCCGAGCCTTCGTGCCAGACCTCGATTTGCCGCAAGGAGACCCCCTGACGGAAACCGGTTCCCAAGGCCTTGGAAGTGGCTTCCTTGGCGGCGAAGCGCATGGCCAGGAAACGCACGGGATTACGACTCACGGCAAACGCTTCCAGCTCTCCGGGGGCGAGCACGCGGCGGGCGAAGCGCGAGCCATAGATCTGGTAGACGCGCTCGACGCGGCTGACTTGCGCAATGTCGATCCCGAGACCGCAAATCATGCACGCGCCTCCAGCATCAGGTGCTTCATGCGCTTCACCGCAGCGGGAAACCCGCTCAACACCGCTTCGGCCACAATGGCATGCCCGATATTCAATTCATGCATCTCCGGCAATGCGGCGATAGCCTGGACGTTGTCGTAGTGGAGGCCATGGCCCGCGTTCACCCGCAGCCCGAGCGCGTGCGCATGGCGGGCCGCGGCCACGAGGCGGGCGAGCTCCGCCGCGCGCGCCGCCGCGTCAGGAGCATCCGCGTAGACGCCCGTGTGCAGTTCGATGGTCGGGGCGCCTGCCTGCCGAGCGGCGTCCAACTGCGCAAAGTCGGGTTCCACGAACAGTGAGACTTCTATGCCGACGGCGCCGAGCCGGTCGCATGCAGCGCGAATTCGCGCGCCCTGCCCAAGCACATCGAGCCCACCTTCGGTGGTGAGCTCCTCGCGGCGTTCCGGCACCAGGCAGCAACAGGCCGGGAGATGGGCGCAGGCGAAATCGACCATCGCCTCGGTGGCCGCCATCTCCAGATTCAGCTTGATTCCCGGCAGTGCCAGCAATTCCAGCACGTCATGATCCTGGATGTGTCGACGGTCTTCGCGCAGATGAACCGTGATCCCGTCCGCGCCTGCTGCAAGCGCCAGCCGCGAAGCCAGGACCGGATCCGGGTAGGGAGTGTGTCGCTGCTGACGCAGGGTCGCCACGTGATCCACATTCACGCCAAGGAGCGGCAAGCGGGATGGGCTCTGCAGAGTGTTGGGCATGGGCGCGGCCTTGCGTCGGGTTCAGGCAGGAGGCGCGCGAGTGTAGCCGTTGCACGTCCACGGGCATAGCCGCTGCGGTGCCACGCAGATCAGGAGCGATCCTCCACGACCAGACCGAACAACGCGCGCGCGGCCAGGGGCCGGCCCCCGAGATATCCCTGGAGCAGGAAGCGCATCAAGCCCTTGGCTTCCCGCAGTCTCTCGTCATCCCACGGCAACTGGCCTGCCAGAGCAAGCAGGGTTCCTCCATGTATCACCCGATGGGGGGCGTTCGGCGTCTCGCGCACGGCTCCGCGTTCCGGGACATAGCAGTAGACATTCTGAATCTCGATTGCAACGCCGGTATCGCCCTCCGCCTCCAGTTGCATGCCGTAGCCACAAGCTTCCAGCAGCAACGCTTCGAAATGCCTGAGTACGGGTTCCAGTGCTCGGCCGTCAGCCAGATGGCTCAGGCTTTCCTCATACGCCGCAAAGGCCAGGGCATCGCCCTCACCCCGATGCAGCAGGCGCATCAGCAGTTCATTCATGTACAGCGCGCTGAAGAGCCGCTCACCCACCAGGACAAGCGGTCGATCGGAGGGCTCGGCACGTAGCAGTCGCGGCAGTTCACCGGTTCCCGACCAGGCCAGATGGCACGGTACGAATTCCAGGGGTGGTTGGGTGCCCTTGCGACCTTGCGCGGCGCCTCGCGCCACCACCCCCACCCGGCCATGTTGGCGAGTGAAGAGTTCCAGCAGCAGGCTGGTTTCACGCAGGCGCCTGCGATGCAGGACGTAACCGGTGTCGGTGATCTCGGCGCCGGCCAAGGCCTCAGCGCCTCTCCGGTGAACCGAGGTGCTCCAGCGCCACGGGATCTTCAGTCCATTTACCCTTCACCTTCACCCAGGTCTTGAGGAACACCCGACGTTCGAGCAGCTTCTCGATGTCGAGCCGTGCGGCGGAGCCGAGCTGTTTGATGCGCTTGCCACCGGCACCGATCACGATGGCCTTCTGCCCGGGCTTTTCCACCCAAATGGTGGCCTCGATCCAGGTGATCTCGGGGCGATCCTCGAACACATCGATCACCACATGCGTGGCGTAAGGCAACTCCGCGCCCAGCTGGCGGGCCAGCTTTTCCCGGATGAGTTCAGCCACCACGAAGCGTTCGGAACGGTCGGTGATCTGCTCCGGATCGAACAGGTAATCGCGCTTCGGCGCGGCCGCAGCCAGGCTGTCGAGCAAGGGCTGGAGATTCTGTCCGTTCAGTGCACACAGCGGGAACACGCCATCAAACTGGAAGCGACCGGTGAGCTCCGCAATCAGCGGCAGCAGTCTCTCCTTGTCGATCAGCTTGTCCACCTTGTTCACCACGAGATAGCGCGCACCCTTGAAGTCGGCAAGGCCTGCCGCAAGGGTCTCATCCTCCTCCCGCCATTGCGTGGCATCGATCACGAAGAGGATCCCGTCGATGTCCTGCACGGCCTGCTCGATCTGTTGGTTCATCAGCTTGTGCAGCTTGCCCTGTGGCTGGCGCTGCCAGCCCGGGGTGTCAACGAACACGAGCTGCACACCTTCGAGCTGGATGATGCCGTTGATGGTCTGCCGGGTGGTCTGGGGTTTGCGCGAAGTGATGCTGATCTTCTGACCCACCATCCGGTTCAGGAGGGTCGATTTGCCGACGTTGGGGCGTCCCACGATGCCGTACACGCCGCAGCGGGCAGGTGTCGGGCTGCCGACGGCTTCATTGCTCGAATTCATTGCTGTTCCTGTTCCGGCAGAAGGGCGGCCAGCGCGAGGCGGGCGGCTTCCTGTTCAGCCTGCCGCCGGCTGTTGCCCGTAGCCTCCACGGCGAGATCCGGGTCCGCAATCTGGCAGCGGACCACGAAGTGCTGGTCATGCGCTGGGCCTTGCACGTTGACCGTTTCATAAATCGGGAGCGGCTGATGGTGGCGTTGCAGATGCTCCTGCAAGCGGGTTTTTGCATCCTTCCTGGTGGCCGTCGGGTCGACCCGCAGCAGGCGGTCACGATACCACTGGAGAAGTATCTGACGGGTGGTCTCGGTTCCTGCATCGAGATAGATGGCGCCCACCACTGCCTCAAGAGCGTTGGCAAGGATCGAATCCCGGCGCCATCCGCCACTCTTCATCTCGCCCTCGCCCAGCCGGATGGCGTTGCCAAGGTCGAGCTCCCTGGCGATATCGGCGAGGGTATCCCTGTTCACCAGCGTGGCGCGCGTGCGCGTGAGCTGGCCCTCGTCCGCGCGCGGGAATTTGCTGTACAGGAACTCCGCAATCACGAAGCCGATGATTGCATCGCCCAGGAATTCGAGGCGCTCGTTATGCGCCCCCGCGGCGCTGCGATGGGTCAGCGCAAGCGCCAACAACGCCGGGTCCCTGAATTCGTGCGTGACGCCGATGCGCAATGCGGCTTCCGTGCCCAACGGCCTATTCGACGGTGCCGCGAGGCAGCTCGATTTCGCGATGGTAGTTCAGCACCACATCGAGGTCGCAGCAGAAGCGGTTGCGGATGTCGTACTGAAGCCGCATCACCCGTCCCTTCCCTGCGCTGGCGCGTTCGATCTGCAGCAGGCGGTTGAACTCCTGCCCGTTCCAGCGATCCACGTCCGAAACCTCGAAATTGCGCATGATGGTGTCCACGATCTGCGCCTTCGTGCGGTTACCTGCCTCTGGATCCTGCGCCACCTTGTCCAGCGCCAGATCCACCTTCATCTTCTCGTTGTAGAGCGGAAACAGCCTGAGCCCTGCCATGGCTGCCCCACCCAGCAGCGCACAGAAGAAAAGCAGCTCGCCCAAGGACATTCCGCGTTGCCGTGCATTGATCATCGCCATGTGACCCCCACAGTGTATCAGTCGATACCCTTGCCAATACGCCGCCAGTCAGGACCACCATCCCAGTTCATCCAGATGAGGAAGGCTCGTCCGATCAGGTTCTCGTCGGGCACGAAGCCCCAGTACCGGGAGTCCCGGCTGTTGTCCCGGTTGTCACCCAGCACGAAATACTGGCCGACAGGAACCTCGAATTCGGCATCGTAGGCGGGTGCCTGCGGCGTAAGGATGATGTCGTGCCCATCAGTTCCCAAGGATTCGCGCAGGCTGTCCGCCCCGGTGTGCATGGCCGCGGACTTAACGCCCACGAATTTGCCATTGGAACTGTATTCCAGTGGCTCGCCGTTGAGGTAGACACGCTTGCCCCGGTAGGCCACTTGATC
>VGUA01000102.1 GCA_016874535.1 Gammaproteobacteria bacterium | reverse complement strand
TGTCGGTGCTGGAGAATTCCGGGCGCACGGGCATGCTGCGATCCACCGGACACAGCCACCAGTATTCTTCCTTGGAGCGCTCACGGACGGCAGCAGAAGCCGCCATCGCGTGCATCGCGATCAGGGCGATGATCGTTATTCTTGTAATCATGGGGTCCGATGCGACGCATCGTCAGCGTGCGACTAAAATCGCACATGTCGTCCGGCGCTTCAACCGATGCGAGCGGCTGTCGCGCCATCCCGAACAGTTCAGTTCAGTGGCGTTTTGCGCAGGATTCCAGCCAGTCTTGAAGTGATCGCTTTGAGGAGTTCCAAATCATCGTTTGCGGTGAGCAGAGGAAGCTTCTCGGGCACCGGCAGCGGAAGGTGGTCCGCAATCCGCCACACCACCTCGGCATTCTCCAGGGTCGATACGGCTGCGTGATCGTCACTTGCACCCAGATGCTCAAGCATGTTCTGAAGTAACGCCCTCAAGTCCGCGAAGTCGCGATCGGACGCGCGTCTGGCAACAGTCGTACGCCAGAGCACGTCTCCGTATAACAGGCCCCGGTCCCCGACTTCGGTCGACTGGATGTTGAAGCGCTCGCCGCCACGCACGAGGATGTTCAACAGGCCGTTGCTGCCCTGGCTCCAATCCTCGATCTTCGCCAAGGTCCCGATGGGATGCGGCTGGGCCGCGCCCCCGGCCTCCCGTCCTTCCCGGATCGGCACCACCCCGAAACCCTCGCCGGTGCGTGCGCATTCACGGACCAGATCGAGGTAACGCGGTTCGAAGATCTGCAAAGGCAGCGTGCCACCGGGAAAGAGCACCGTGTGCAGCGGAAACAGGGCAAGACGTGAGGTTCCGGATCTCACGACACATCGCCTCCGCGGGCCGAAAGTCGCTGCAGCAGGCGCTGGTGAATGCCGCCGAAATCTCCGTTGCTCATGATGATCACGTGTGCGCCGGGCCGACAGCGCTCGAGCAGTGCGTCCAGCAGCAAGTCGAGGTTCGAGCAAAGTGCCCCACGCCCCGCCAGCGCAGCCTCCAGCGCCGTGGTGTCCCAATCGAGCCCGGGTGGCATCAGGAGCAGCACTTCGTCGGCCACAGTCAGCGAGGGACCGAGTGAGTCCTTGTGCACGCCCATGCGCATGGTGTTGGAGCGGGGTTCCAGCACCGCGATGATGGGCGCGGCACCGACACGCTCGCGCAGCGCTGCAAGGGTTGCCGCAATGGCAGTCGGGTGGTGGGCGAAATCATCGATGATGGTGACGCCTCCGGCCTCGCCGACCACCTCCAGGCGTCGCCTGGTATTGCGGAAGCGGGCGAGGGCCGCGCATGCCACATCAGGCGGAACCCCGGCATGGGAGGCGGCCGCGATGGCCGCGATGGCGTTGAGCGCATTGTGCCTGCCGGGCGCTGCGTCCGGCAGCGTGAGCGTGCGGCTCCCGCTTACCGTGGCCTCCGGAATCCGCAGGCTGCGCTGTGCCGGTTCTCCCTGCTCCAGCAACCGCCAGTCCGCGTCTTCCGCCGTGCCGAAGCGCTGCGATTCGCTCCACAGGCCGCGTGCAAGGACCGGCGGAATATGGGCTTCATCCGCATTCCAGAGGATGCGTCCCCTGCTTGGGACAGTGCGCACCAGATGATGGAACTGGGTCTGGATGGTGGTCAGATCCGGAAAGATGTCCGCGTGGTCGAATTCCAGGTTGTTGATCACCAGCGTGTCCGGCCGGTAGTGGACGAACTTGGACCGTTTGTCGAAGAAAGCCGAATCGTACTCATCCGCCTCGATGACGAAATACCGACCTTGCCCCCGGCGGGCCGGCACCCCGAAATTTCCGGGGATCCCACCGATCAGGAAACCGGGCGAGAGTCCCCCAGCCTCGAGCAGATGCGCCAGCATGCTGCTGGTGGTGGTCTTGCCGTGTGTGCCCGCCACCGCGAGCACGTGCCGGGTCTGCAACACTTCCTGTGCCAGCCAGGCGGGGCCGGAGGTATAGGGGATATGCGCGTCGAGTACGGCTTCGACGAGCGGATTGCCGCGGCTGAGAGCGTTGCCGATCACGACCAGATCCGGGCGGTCGGCGAGATGGGCAGGGTCCCAGCCGTGGCGGATGGGGATGCCTGCCGCCTGCAGGAAATCGCTCATGGGCGGGTAGACATTGGCGTCCGAGCCGCTCACCCGATGGCCCAACTCCCTTGCGAGCTGCGCCACGCCGGCCATGAAAGTGCCGCAGATCCCCGCGATGTGGATGTGCATGGTCGCGGGTCTGGCCGGTGGCCGGGAGAATGCGCTCAGACGGTGGCCTGCGCCGCGGCCGGGGCGTACTTGCGCTTCACGTAGTCGTCCAAGATGGCCCGGAATTCCCGTGCAATGTGCTCACCACGCAAAGTGGTGACCTTTTCTCCATCGATGAACACCGGCGCAGAGGGTGCTTCGCCGGTACCCGGCAGGCTGATGCCGATGTTGGCGTGTTTGCTCTCCCCGGGTCCGTTCACGACGCAGCCCATCACGGCCAGCGACATGTCTTCCACTCCGGGGTACTGCTCGCGCCAGATGGGCATCTGGGTTCGCACGTAGGCCTGTATTTCCTGAGCGAGTTCCTGGAACACCGTGCTGGTGGTCCGCCCACAGCCCGGGCACGCGGTCACCAGTGGTGTGAAGGAGCGCAAGCCCATGGTCTGCAGGATTTCCTGGGCCACCACCGCTTCTTGGGCGCGTTCGCCACCCGGCTCAGGGGTCAGCGAGACCCGTATCGTATCGCCTATGCCTTGTTGCAGCAGGATGCCCATGCCCGCGGTGGACGCCACGATACCCTTGGAGCCCATGCCGGCTTCGGTGAGACCAAGATGCAATGCGTAGTCGCAACGCGCGGCCAGCTCGGCGTACACGGCGATGAGATCCTGCACGCCGCTCACCTTGCAAGAGAGCACGATCTTGTCCCTCGGCAGGCCGATTTCCTCGGCCTTAGCGGCGCTGATCAATGCGGACTCGATCAGCGCGGCGCGGGTGATCTCGTCCGCGCTCAGCGGATTGGCGCTGCGTGCATTGTCATCCATCATCTTCACGACCAGGGCTTGATCGAGGCTGCCCCAGTTGACGCCAATTCGCACCGGCTTGTTGCGGGCAATTGCCACTTCGATCATCGAGGCGAACTGCGCGTCTTTCTTGCGCCCGAAACCGACATTCCCGGGGTTGATACGGTATTTCCCCAGAGCCTCGGCGCAGGAGGGGTATTTCGTGAGCAGCAGGTGGCCGTTGTAGTGGAAGTCGCCAATCAGAGGGACGCGGCAACCGACGGCATCGAGCAGATCCCGGATTCTCGGCACCTGCTCGGCCGCTTCCTCCGTATTGACCGTGATCCGCACCAGCTCCGAGCCGGCGGCGGCCAGTTGCTGTATCTGGCGCGCGGTGCCCGCGGCATCGGCGGTGTCGGTATTCGTCATCGACTGGACGACGATGGGGTGGTCGCCACCAATGGTCACACTGCCGACTCGGACACCGACACTGCGGCGACGGTGGTAAAGGGGATGCACGTTCATGCTGGTGGAATCCATTGCTGGGGGCGGGAAATCGGGCGCGCTGCCGACGCCGGGATTCTAGCCCAGCCCGCGAGGCCCCTCCACCGGGTTCAAGGGGTGGCAGGACGCTCCAGTCGATAGCCATGCTGGTAGATGGAGGAGAGCTTCCACCCTGACTCCGGGGTAATTTCCAGCTTGCCCCGGATGCGGCTGACATGGGTGTCCACGGTGCGCGTGTTCACATCCGGATTGCGGCCCCACACGCTCTCGAGGATGTGTGCCCGCGAAAGCACGCGGCCCACGTTGCGGAACAGGAACACGATGAGCTCATATTCCTTCTGGGTCACCTCCACGCGCACGCCATCCCGGTAGATGGCGTGGTTGGCGAGATCGATCAGATAGGGCGGCATGGCAATTTGCGTGTCCGCCTCGTCCACCGCGCTGGCGCGCCGCGCAACCGCCTTGATTCGCGCGAGCAGTTCGCGTTGTTTGGCAGGTTTGACGACGTAGTCATCCGCACCCTGCTGCAGGGCGCGCACGATATCGTCCTCATCATCGCGGGCGGTGAGGAAAAGCACGGGAATGGGCCAGTCGAAATTCTCCCGAACCCAGGCAAGGACCTCGAAGCCGTCCATCTCGGGCACCATCCAGTCGAGGATCAGCATGTCGTAGCTGTCGTGGCGGATATTGCGCACGAAGAGCTTGCCTGACTTGAAATGCTCACAGGTGTGGCCGGCACCTTTCAGCCACTCGAGGAACAGATTGGCCTGATCCTGATCGTCTTCCAGCAGTGCGATTCTCATGCCGGATCTCCTCTGACGGGAAATGGGGGTCGAGGCGGCCGCTTCCTGCGCTGGCCAGCCTCTGCCCGAGGCTATAATAAGTTGGCGCGCGGCGCACCTGTGGCCGTGTGCCGCGAGGTTTTTGACTGGCCAGTGCAACAGGAGTGACAGCAAGCATGAGCAAGATCAGGAAAACCGACGAGGAGTGGCGTGCGGAGCTGAGCCCGCTGGAGTATGCGGTATGCCGCGAGCACGGCACGGAACGACCATTCACCGGCGAATTCAACCACTGCGGCAAAGCGGGCGATTTCGTCTGCAAGTGCTGCGGGGCGCTGCTTTTTGATTCCAGTCACAAGTACGACTCGGGCAGCGGCTGGCCAAGCTTCTGGCAACCGGCGGAGCCCCGCAACATAGAAACCCGCTCGGACCGTAGCCACGGCATGGTACGGGTGGAGGTGCTGTGCGCCCAATGCGAAGCGCATCTCGGGCATGTGTTTCCCGACGGGCCGGAGCCCACTGGAATGCGCTACTGCATCAACTCGGTGTCCCTGGCCCTGCGTGAGCGTGGGGAGTGAGGTCTTGAGGGATCTGGACGCGCTGCTCGCCGCCTGCGCGGTACGGATCGAGGCCGAGGGCCTTAAATGCCCTTTGCCGCTGCTCAAGACCAAGAAGGCGCTGGCGCCGCTGCCCCCTGGCGGCACCGTCTACCTGCGGGCCACGGATGCGAATTCCATGCGGGATCTGCTGGCCTTTGCCGCGGAGGCAGGTCACGAAGTCCTGTATGCGTGCGAGGAGGGTGGCCTCTTCGAGTTTGTCATCCGCAAGGGGCCGCCAGTTCGCGCTTGAGAGGGCGCCTCAGGCGCGTGGCAAGGTCACCCCGGTCTGTGCCTGGTACTTGCCACCCCGATCTCGATATGACACTTCGCAGGCTTCATCCGACTCCAGGAAAATCACCTGGGCTACGCCTTCGTTGGCATAAATTTTCGCCGGCAGGGTGGTGGTGTTGGAGAACTCGAGGGTCACATGACCTTCCCACTCCGGTTCGAGCGGCGTGACATTGACGATGATTCCACACCGGGCATAGGTGGATTTGCCGAGGCAGATGGTCAGCACATTGCGCGGAATGCGGAAGTATTCCACGGTGCGGGCCAGGGCAAAGGAGTTGGGCGGGATTATGCAGACATCGGCATTCACGTCCACGAAGCTGGAAGGGTCGAAGTTCTTGGGATCAACCACCGCCGAATTGATGTTCGTGAAGACCTTGAATTCCGGCGCGCAGCGGATGTCGTAGCCGTAGCTGGAGGTGCCGTAGCTGATCACGCGGTGCCCGTAGACGGCCCGGATCTGCTCCGGTTCGAACGGCTCGATCATGCGTTGTTCCTGCGCCATGCGGCGAATCCAGCGATCGGCTTTCACGGACATGAAACGAGCTCCCGGTGCGAGTTTCAGCTGTTTTTCTGGATGACGATGTTCGGAAAACGTGCGCTGTAATCCCGGGCTCGCAAAGCGAGCTTGGCGGCGACCCGGCGCGCAATGTCCCGGTAGGCGGTAGTCGCCGCGCTGTCGGGATCCGTCTCCACCGTGGGGCGGCCAGCGTCAACGCCTTCCCGGATGCGGATGTCCAGCGGTAGCGAGCCGAGCAGGTCCACACCATATTGGTGGGCCATGCTCGCACCGCCGCCGCTGCCGAAGATGTGTTCGGCATGGCCGCAGTTAGAGCAGACGTGGACACTCATGTTTTCGATGACCCCGAGGACCGGCACATCCACCTTCTCGAACATCTTGAGGCCCTTGCGTGCATCGAGCAGCGCGATGTCCTGGGGTGTGGTCACGATCACCGCGCCACTCAGAGGCACTTTCTGGCACAGCGTGAGCTGGATGTCCCCCGTGCCCGGCGGAAGATCGATGATCAAGTAATCGACATCCCGCCAGTTGGTCTCTCTCAACAATTGTTCCAGCGCGCTGGTGGCCATGGGGCCCCGCCAGATCATGGGCGTGTCTTCCTCGATGAGGTGTCCGATGGAGATGGACTGGATACCGTAACTCTCCTTGGGCTCCATGGATTTGCCGTCGCGCGAATCAGGGCGGCCCGGACATCCCAGCATGCGCGGCTGGCTGGGCCCGTAGATGTCCGCGTCCAGAAGACCCACGGTCGCGCCCTCGTCGCGCAGGGCCAGCGCCAGATTCACCGCGGTGGTGGACTTGCCGACGCCGCCCTTGCCCGAGGCCACTGCAATGGTGTTCCTGACACCGGGCAGGGTTTTCACGCCCTTCTGCACTGCGCGCGCAATGACCTTGCTCTCGATGACGATATTGACCGGGGTGCTGCCGCAGGCTGGCGCCACCGCCTCGAGCAGCGCCTGCTTCAGGGTTTCACCGTAGCGCTTGAGCGGAAAGCCAGCCTCGAGATGCAGGGTGACGCCCGCACTGTCCCCGGTGACATCCTTGAGCATGCCTGCGGTGACCACGTCCGTGCCGAGGTATGGGTCGGTGAAGGCTTTGAGTGCGGTCTCGATCCGGGCTTTGTCGACGCTCATGCAGGGTCCTCCGTTGGGGCGAGCGGATTGTACACAAGCAGGCTTGAGGGTGCCGCTGGCGCCTTGCGATTCATGGCATCACCGGGGACGCGGTGCTAACTTACGCACCCGACCCCGCACCGCGTGCGGGAATATCCCTGCAGAGCCATCCGGACACCCCATGAGTACCGCGCCTCGCCGCATCCTAGTCACCAGCGCGCTCCCCTATGCGAACGGGCCGATTCACATCGGTCATCTGGTGGAATACCTCCAGACCGACATCTGGGTGCGCTTCCAGAAATTGCGCGGGCACGAGTGCCATTACGTGTGCGCGGATGATGCGCATGGCACGCCAATCATGCTGCGGGCCGAGCAGGAAGGTATCGCCCCGGAAGCGCTGATTGCCCGAATCGGCGCCGAACACCTTGCGGATTTCACCGCCTTCGGTGTGGCTTTCGACAACTACCACTCCACGCATTCGCCGGAAAACCGCGAAATCGCCACGCTCATCTATGAACGCCTGCGCGATGCGGGGCACATCACGCGGCGCGCCATCCAGCAGGCCTTCGATCCGGTCAAGCAGATGTTCCTGCCCGATCGTTTCATCAAGGGCACTTGCCCGCGGTGCGGTGCCCAGGACCAGTACGGCGACAATTGCGAAGCCTGTGGTGCCACCTACGCACCGACTGATCTGCTTGATCCGCGCTCGGTACTTACGGGCGTGACGCCCGAGCAACGGGAATCCGAACATCTGTTCTTCCGCCTCGGCAATTTCGAAACCATGCTCAAGGAATGGCTGGCGGACAGCGATCTCCAACCCGGTGTGGTCAACAAGCTGCAGGAATGGTTCGAGGCCGGCTTGCAGGACTGGGACATCTCGCGCGACGCGCCCTATTTCGGCTTCGAAATCCCGGACGCTCCCGGCAAGTATTTCTATGTCTGGCTGGATGCACCCATCGGCTACCTTGCGAGCTTCAGGCATTTCTGCAACCGCACGGGAGTCGATTTTGGGAGCTTCTGCGCAGACGACAGCACGGCCGAGATGTATCACTTCATCGGCAAGGACATCATGTACTTCCACACGCTGTTCTGGCCGGCGATGTTGAAAGGCGCCGGTTTCAGGTTGCCCAGCAGTGTCTTCGTGCATGGCTTCCTGACTGTCGATGGCCAGAAAATGTCGAAGTCACGCGGGACGTTCATCACAGCCCGCACCTATCTCGACCATCTGCATCCCGAATATCTGCGCTATTACTTCGCGGCCAAGCTGGGCGCGGCGATCGATGACATCGATCTCAATCTCGAGGACTTCCAGCACCGGGTGAACGCGGATCTGGTCGGCAAGGTCGTGAACATCGCCAGCCGCTGTGCAGGGTTCATCACGCGCAACTTCGCGGGCAGGCTCGCTGCGCAGGGTGATGATCCGGCGCTGGTGTCCGCGCTGCAGGCCGCCGGCAGCGGGATAGCGCAAGCCTACGAGGCGCGCGAATTCGGCCGCGCGATGCGCGAGATCATGGCGCTCGCCGACCGCGTCAACCAGTACATCGATCAACGCAAGCCCTGGGTGCTGGCAAAACAGGAAAACGCCGCGGAGGAGCTGCACGCCGTGTGTTCCACGGGCATCGAACTGTTTCGCCTGCTGTTGATCTATCTCAAACCTGTGCTGCCTTTCATGGCGCGTGAGGCAGAAGAGTTTCTGGCCTGTGGCGAACTGCACTGGCGCGACCATGAGACCGTGCTGGGCGAACATGTCATCAAGCCCTTCAAACCGCTCCTGAACCGTATCGACCCCGCGAAAGTGACTGCCATGATCGAAGATTCCAAGGCCACTCCTCCGACACCTGCTGCCAAGGCAGCGAATCCGGCGCCTGCCGCCGGCGCCGCCGTCACCGCGCCTGAAAAGGCCGATGCTCCGGCTCAGATCTCCATCGACGAGTTTGGCCGGATCGATCTGCGCGTCGCGCGGGTCGCCGCGGCAAATGCGGTGGAAGGCGCGGACAAGCTCGTGCAACTGACCCTGGATCTCGGTACCGAGACGCGCCAAGTCTTTGCGGGCATCAAGGCCGCCTGTGCACCGGAGGCGCTGGTGGGCAAGTTGGTGGTGATGGTCGCCAATCTCGCACCCCGCAAGATGCGCTTCGGCGTCTCCGAGGGGATGGTGCTCGCGGCCAGCGGTGAGGGGCCGGGAATCTTCCTGATTTCACCCGAGACCGGGGCAGAACCCGGCATGCGGGTCAAATAATACCGGCGGGAGCCCCCTCGATGCGCAAGCCCGATGCCCTGCTGGCAGTGCTGCCTCACAGCCAATGCGGAGCCTGCGGGCAGGCGGGCTGCGCACCCTTCGCGCGCGCACTGGTCGAGGGGGCTGCGCAGGTACAGGACTGCGCGCCCGGCGGCAGTCTGGTGCGCGCACGCCTTGAGCGGCGACTGGGGACTTCGACACTGCCCGCGGTGGTGGACGCGCTGGCACCGCTTCCGGAACCCGTGCGTGCGCGGATCGATCCGGAGGAATGCATAGGCTGCGCAAAATGCCTGGATGCCTGTCCTGTCGATGCAATCCTTGGAGCGTCGCGTCAGCTCCATGTCGTTGTCGGCGAAGACTGCACAGGTTGTGGCCTGTGTCTTCCACCCTGTCCCGTGGACTGCATCGAGCTGCTTCCCACCGCGCCCGCTGGATGGCCACGCGCCGACAGCGATGCTGCCCGGCGCGTTACGGGCAGCTCACATGCCGACTGCGTGGCCTGCGGTGCGTGCCAGCCGGCCTGTCCCGAAACG
>VGUA01000101.1 GCA_016874535.1 Gammaproteobacteria bacterium | reverse complement strand
GGCCCTGCTGCAGCAGTTGGTGAACTACACCATCGCCACGGACTTTCCCGAACTTGGCCCACCCGATACGGCCACGACACTGGCCTGGTTGGGCGAAGTGGCGCGCCGCACGGCGGTGCTGATGGCGCACTGGATGCGGGTGGGTTTCGTGCACGGGGTGATGAACACGGACAACATGTCCATTCTCGGCCTGACCCTGGACTATGGACCCTATGGCTGGCTGGAGGACTACAACCCTGACTGGACACCCAACACCACCGACAGCGAGCGTCGGCGCTACCGCTATGGCACGCAGCCGCAGGTCGGCATGTGGAATCTGGTCCAGCTCGCCAATGCCCTGTATCCGCTGGTGGAAGACGTGCCGAGCCTGGAAGCCGCGCTCGCCCTCTATCCGGAAACCTATGAACAGACCTGGCAAGAGATGCTTGCGGCCAAGCTCGGTCTGCGGGCATTCGACGCAGGGCGCGATCAGCCGTTGAGCGACGAGCTCTTTGCGGTGATGCAGCTCACGGAAACGGACATGACGCTCTTCTTCCGCTGCCTGGCCGATCCGCGCGTGACTGCCTCCTCATCACCGGAGACCGTGTGGGAGGCGCTGCAGCCAGCCTTCTACACGCCGGAAAGCATCAGCCCCGCAGTGCGCGAGCGCTTCTTGGCATGGATCTCCGCCTGGCTCGCCAGGGTCGAGCAAGACGGCGCGCCCGCTGCGGAAAGGCAGGCACGCATGAATCGGGTGAACCCGCTTTATGTGCTGCGGAATTACCTCGCACAGCTCGCCATCGATCAGGCCGAAGCGGGCGACCCCGGTCTCATCGTGGAATTGCTCGACACCTTGCGCAGGCCCTGCGAGGTGCAGCCCGGTCGCGACCATCTCGCGGCCAAACGTCCGGACTGGGCAAGGCAGCGTGCCGGTTGCTCCATGCTCTCGTGCAGTTCCTGAGCCAAGATCGAATCAGCGCGGCATAGCCGGATCGGACATCTGCTTCACTTCCGCGGCTGCCGCAAGCCAGGGCTGCATGGCGGCCGGCCAGGTAGGTGGCAGAACCTTCGCCGTGGCGGCTGCGGCGGCTTCAGTCCCCGTCGCCACAACTGTCTCCTTCACATACTCGGCAAACACCTCGGCCACCTCGCCCTTGGCCAGCATGGCAGCCATCTGGTTGGTGTCCGCATTCCAGACGAGACCCGCGCCCTCTGCGATTTCCGGAATCGGCGAGCGGGACACGATGAAGAAGAGCGGCCCCTCCTGCTGCAACTGGTTGGCGGTGCGCAGCAGACGCATCGCCGGTTCGTAGCGATCCCCCAGCAGAAAACTCATGCGGGATTTGAACATGGGCTGCTCCCAGAGGTTGACCGTGTTCGGGTCGAGTCCGACCAGCGGCTTCAACAGGGCCCACATCACCTGTCCCTGCGGCGACATCATCAACACCGGCGCCGCACAGGCCGACAGCAGCAGCGCCAGCAGCGGCAGGCGCAGGAAGAGGAACCAGGATTGCACGCGAGCTTTCATGAACGTCTCCGGTGAGCAGTGCGGGGCGGCCAAGCTTACCGGGCCGGGGGCGGCCTGCAAGGAGCCCGGGGCCACGCCGGATGAAAACGTACCGGGCGGTTTGACTACGCGCCATCTCTCCCGCCGCATCGCATCATCGTGAGCGCATGACAAAAGCGCGCGCCGCTTCCATTCCGCCGACTTGACCTGCGTCAATTCTGCATGACAGTTTTCGTCGCTAGGCTATGTCGCCGCGTGTCGCGGCCCGAGAGGAGGAGCGATGAAATTCCACTGGTTCAACCTGATGCCCTGGCCGTACCTGCCAGACGACTTCACCACCCAGCACCGCAGCGTCTGGGTGGATGTCGATTCAAGGCTGTTCGATGCCCGCAAGGCCAACAAGGTCTACAACGACTATCTCGACCTGCTCGAATTCGCCGAGGAGCTCGGCTATGACGGCATCGGCGTCAATGAACATCATCAGAACGCCTATGGCCTGATGCCCTCGCCGCAGATCATGGCGGCCACCCTCTCCCGACGCACGCGGGACGCCTCAATCCTGCTACTCGGCCAGTCACTCGCACTCTACGACCCACCCACCCGCGTCGCCGAGGAAATGGCGATGATCGACTGCATGTCCGGTGGACGCCTCATAGCCGGATTCCCCGTGGGGACTTCGATGGACGACAACTACGCCTGCGGTGTGAATCCCGCCACCCTGCGCGAGAAGTACTATGAGGCCCATGACCTCGTGAAGCGCGCGTGGTCCGACCCCGATGTCTTCCCGTGGAACGGCAAGCATTACAAACTGCGCTACGTGAACCTGTGGCCGCGCCCGATTCAGACACCACCGCCCATCTGGATTCCCGGCGGCGGTTCGGTGGAAACCTGGGACTTCTGTGCCCAGAACAACTACAACTACAGCTACCTCTCCTTCCAGGGCTATGTGCGTGGCGCACAGCTCATGGAGGGTTTCTGGCAGCACATGGAAAAAGCGGGTCTGGAGTTCAATCCCTACCAGGGTGCGTTCGCCCAGCAGATCTGCGTGGCCGAGACGGATGCCGAAGCCAAGCGACTCTACGAAAAGCACGCGCGCTACTTCTTCTCGCGCTGCCTGCACGTTCATCCGGGCTTCGCCGACGCCCCCGGCTATCGCACCGAGGCCACCATCCGTGCCGGACTCACCAGCCAGATGGCGGGCCAGTCCTCCGCCCTCAATCAGGCCGCGGCACTCAGCTGGGAGGAGATGGTCGAGCGTGGCTACATCGTTGCCGGTGGCGTGGACAGCGTCATCGAACAGATGGAAAAGCTTGCCCGTGGCCTGAAATGCGGGCACCTCGTCTGTCTGCTGCATTTCGGTGACATGCCGAACGAACTGTGCCGCTATTCCAGCGAACTCTTCGCCACCCGGGTCATTCCCAAGATCCGCAACATCTGGGGCGAGTACACCGACCACTGGTCCCCCAAGCCCATGGCCAAGGAAGAACGCACGGTGCCGCGCGACCCCAGCCGAGGCGCCTTCACGGCGATTGACGACACCCGACCTGCCCTGCAGGTTGCCACAGGAGGTCGCTGATGGAACTGAAACAATTCGTGACCACCGTCGGTGGGCTCACCGTGCATTACGCACGCGCCGGTCGTGGCGCTCCACTGCTGTACCTGCATGGGATGCTGGGGCTGACGAGCTTCGATGAAGCATTTGCGCGTCTCGCCGAGTCCTTCGATGTGATCGCACCCTGCGCGCCCGGCTGGGGCCCGGCCAAGGATGATCTGACGCGCATGGATCAAGGTCCGCTCGATCTCACCCTGCACAACCTCGATGTGCTCGATGATCTGGGACTGGATCGCGTGCATGTGGCGGGTACGAGCATAGGCGCGTGGATGGCCGCGGAACTCGCCGCAATCGCGCCACAGCGCGTGGATCGACTGGTGCTGATCAATCCCGTGGGATTGTGGCTGGAGAATGCACAGGGAGAAGATCCCTTCGCCGTCCACCCCGGCATGCCCTCGGAGTTGTTGTTCAGTTCGGCGGACCTGCGCAGAAAGCATGTCTTTGACGGCCGCGACAAGGTGGACGCCCATGTGGGCGAACTGCTGGATCTGCGGGCCAGTGCCAAATTCCTGTGGCCCATTCCGGATACCGGCATCAGCAAGCGCCTGCCGCGCATCAAGGCCCCGACCCTGATCGTGACCTGTGAGAAGGACCGCGTGGTGCCGGCGGCCCACGGCCCAGCCTGGCAGCAAGCCATCCAGCATGCCGAGCTCACCACGCTCAGTGGAGTGGGTCATGTGCCCGAGATGGAACAACCGGGCCGACTGGCGACACTCGTGGCGCAGTTCCTGCTGGAACGGCGGGTGGCCGCAGTCGCCTGAGCCGCCCCGACGCTCAGTTGAAACCGAGACTTCTGGTGCCGGGATACAGTTCCGGCACCAGCCGATAGCGATAACCGGCATCCCCGAGTTTCTGTCCGGCCGCGAGGCGCTGACAGGCCGTCTCCGCATCACGCAACAAGGTGCCGCCTACCACCGCAACCCCACGGGCGAACAGGGGTTCCGGCAGGATGCCTGCCGTAGGCCCGACCACCGCCACCTGCGCGCCGGGTGCACAAAAGCCCAGCACTTCGTCCAGGGAATCATTGATCAAGGTGGCCGCCGTACAGATGACCTGATCGCAGTGGGCAAGCGCCTTGGGATCCAACGTGATCTCGAGCCCCGGTTCCCGCTTCACCATGTGCGCCTTGCGTTCCAGCACCGTGACCTCGATCCCTGAAGCTCGTGCCTGACGCACCAGTGAAGGGAAATTGCCCACCATGCCAAGCCTACGACCTGCTTCAAGAGCGAGGCCGAAAGAGTCGGTCGCCGGCGGTGGAATATGGTCGACGGATCGCCAGAAGCTCGCCGTGAGCGCATTGAGTGCAGCCACTGCGACCGAGCGCGCCGCATCGTCCCCGGCACGCAAGGTGTGCGCAAGTTCCAGCGCATCGCGCCCCACGAGGGACGCCGGCGGAAACCGGCGTGCCATGTGCTGCTGGGTCTCACCCAGCCAGGCGTAATAGAGCCCGGCACAACCATCGTCCAGAACCAGCACCCCGAACTCGGCATCGCAAGCAGGGTCCGGGCGCGCCTCGGGCAGGAGAGCGTGCACGATTCGCCGCGGCCCCATGCGTTCAACACAGGCCGCGGCGAGTTCGAGACACTCGTCGAGTATCAAGAGCGCATGACTCTCTGAGGGATTAGCGAGAGCACGCGTTGTGAGCGCTCAGGCTTAGCCGTGACCCGGACTGAACAGGCGGCGGGGATTGCCGACCAGAATCTGCTCCACTTGGGTCTTTGAGAGTCCGCGCGCTTCGAGCTGAGGAATGATCTCCTTGAAGATGTGGGTGGAGCGCCATTTCGGCAGGGCCGCGAGCAAATCCTCGAAGCGCTGCGCATACGGCAGTGGTCGGCCCAGCCAGCACATGATGGAGTCATGGGACACCAGAATCCGCTCGAGATGTCCGGCCTCGACGAGCTTCAGGATGTTCTTGATACGGACTTCATCCGGCTGGAACATCGAGATGCCGAAGCGATCGAAACCCACGAAGGCCCCGCGATCCGCAAGGCTGCGGTGGTAGTCCGGATCATCCGCGCCATCACTGTGACCCACCACCAGGCGCGAGGCATCCACGCCCTCCCCGGTCACGATGTCGATCTGGTCATGACCACAGCAGCCGTCCTGGGTATGCGAGATGAGCGGCACGCCCGTCAGCGTCGAAGCCCGACCGGCCGCCGTGACCATCTTGCGCTCATAAGCCGAGACGGTTGGCGCACCGGTTGCGATCTTGATCGCACCGGCTTTGATACCGGTCTCCCCGATACCTTCTTCAATCTCCTTCACGTAAATCTCGGTGACATCTTCCACCGACATCTGGCGGAACATGTAGGTGTTGCCCTCCGCCTCGAAGTAGGCACCCGTGGTGCACACGATGTTCATGCCTGATTTCTGGGAGAGCTCAGCAAGAAACACCGGGTCGCGCCCGAGATCCATCGGACAGGGATCGACAAAGGTCTTCACCCCGAAGGATTGCAGCTCGTGCATCTGGTCGACCGCGCGCGCCATGCCTTCCGCGCGTTTAAATTTCGGGGCCTTGGCATCGAGCTCCCAACCCGGATAGCCCACCAGGACATGTTCATGAATCAGTGTGCGACCGAGTTCTTCCGGGCGCGCTGCGCCGGTGGTTGTCTGAATCCTGTCCAGGGCCATATCGCCTCCTCGTTCAAGGGATTTTTGTGCAGGTGCATCATTCCGGACGGTGCCGTATGGTCAGTCTAAACATCCGCACGCAATGTTGTGAATCGGGACCTTTTTTAGTTCAAGTGGCCGCAGTACACTTCGCCACGCCTATGAAAAGGCCCTGTTTTCAAGCCTGTTGAGGAAAGAGGCTTTGCGCACCACAGACATTCGAAATCCCGACTACTTCCACAAGGTCGTAGATTGCCAATGGGCCTGTCCGGCCCACACCCCGGTCCCCGAATACATCAGAATGATTGCCGCCGGCCGGTACGCGGATGCGTACATGGTCAACTGGTACTCCAATGTCTTCCCGGGAATTCTCGGTCGCACTTGCGACCGCCCCTGCGAGCCGGCCTGCCGCCGCGGTCGCGTGGAGGAGGAGAACATCGAGAAGCCGGAGCCCGTTGCCATCTGCCGCCTTAAACGCGTTGCAGCAGACAACAAGGGCGATGTCTCCGCCCGCATGCCCGCGCCGCCCGCGAAGAAAAATGGCAAGCGCATCGCCTGCGTGGGTGGTGGCCCCGCCTCACTCACCGTGGCACGCGATCTCGCGCCGCTCGGCTACCACATCACCGTGTTCGACCAGGATCCCAAGGCCGGCGGTTTCATGCGCACCCAGGTGCCGCGTTTCCGTCTGCCGGAGGAAGTGATCGACGAGGAAGTCGGCTACATCGTCGACTCCGGGGTGGAATTCGTCGGCAACCGCCGTATCGATTCCCTGAAATCCCTGCTCAACGAAGGCTGGGATGCCGTATTCGTGGGTTGCGGTGCACCACGCGGCCGTGACCTCGACCTGCCGGGCCGGCAGGAATCCGCCGGCCAGATCCATATCGGCATCGACTGGCTGGCTTCGGTCTCCTTCGGTCACATCGAGAAGGTGGGCAAGCGCGTCATCGTGCTGGGTGGGGGCAACACCGCCATGGATTGCTGCCGTTCCGCGCGGCGCCTCGGCGGCGAGGACGTGAAAGTCATCGTTCGCTCGGGCTTCGAGGAAATGAAAGCCTCGCCCTGGGAAAAGGAAGATGCCCAGCACGAGGGGATTCCGATCATCAACTATCACGTGCCCAAGAGCTTCGAACACGAGAACGGCCGCCTGACCGGCATGACCTTCGAAGTGGTGCGCGCCGAGTACGACGCCAAGGGCCGTCGCCAGCTGGTGCCCACCGGCGAACCCGATGCCTTCTTCCCCTGCGATGAAGTGCTGATCGCCGTCGGCCAGGAGAATTCTTTCCCCTGGATCGAGCGCGATCTCGGCCTCGACTTCGACCAATGGGGTTTGCCCGTGCTGGACGAGAAGACTTTCCAGTCCACCGTGCCTTCGGTGTTCTTCGGCGGTGATGCCGCCTTTGGACCCAAGAACATCATCTGGGCCGTGGCCCACGGTCATGATGCCGCCATTTCCATCGACAAATACCTGAACGGCGAGAATCTCGCGGAGCGCCCTGCCCCACACGTGAATCTCGTGTCGCAGAAGATGGGTATCCACGAGTGGAGTTACGACAACGACATCTCCAACGAGATGCGGCATGTCGTACCTTGGGCCGCCGCGGAAAAGACGCTGAAAAGCATCAAGATTGAAGTGGAACTCGGTTTCGACCAGCAGACGGCCTGGGCTGAGACCCAGCGCTGCCTCAACTGCGATGTGCAGACGGTGTTCAAGGCGCCGCTGTGCATAGAGTGTGATGGCTGCGTGGACATCTGCCCAATGGACTGCATCAGCTTCACGCCGGATGGCGAGGAGGCCGAACTGCGTCACCGCCTCACTGCCCCGGCACTCAACACCAGCCAGGATCTCTATGTCGCGGACGGACTCAAGACCGGGCGAGTCATGGTGAAGGATGAGGATGTCTGCCTGCACTGCGGCCTGTGTGCGGAGCGCTGCCCCACTGGCGCCTGGGACATGCAGAAATTCCTGCTTGAAATGGCACACGCGAGTCCGGCCTGCCGCACCCCCACTACGCGGAGGAATGCCGCTTGAAGCCCATCACCGCCGTCAACGATTTCGTTGTCAAATTCGCCAACGTCAACGGCTCCGGCTCTGCCTCGGCGAACGAGATGTTCGCCAAGTCGATCCTGCGCATGGGTGTACCGGTCAGTCCACGCAACATTTTCCCTTCCAACATCCAGGGCCTGCCGACCTGGTATGAGGTCCGGGTAACGGAGAAGGGCTGGCTCGGCCGACGTGGTGGCGTGGATCTCATGGTCGCGATGAATCCGCAGACCTGGGACAACGATGTGAAGGAGATAGAGCCGGGCGGCTACCTGTTCTACGACAATTCCAAGCCCCTGCCGGCCTCGAAGTTCCGTGAGGACATCACCGTCATCGGCATCCCGCTGACCACGCTCTGCAACAGCACTTACGATGACCCGCGCCAGCGCCAGCTGTTCAAGAACATCATCTATATCGGGGCGCTGTCCATCCTCCTCGAAATCGAGGAAGAATCCATCGTCCAGCTCATCGGTGAGCAGTACAAGGGCAAGGAGAAGCTCCTCGCACCAAACGTCAATGCGCTGCGCATAGGACGGAAATACGCCGAGGAAAACCTGCAGCACCCCATAGGCCTCAGGGTGAAGCGCGCCGACAATGTCGGCAAGCGCATCTTCATCGAGGGCAACAATGCAGCCGCGCTCGGCGCGGTGTATGGCGGGGCCACGGTCTGCGCCTGGTATCCCATCACCCCATCCTCCTCGGTCGCGGAAGCCTTCCAGCGCCACTGCCAGAAGTTCCGGGTGGATCCGGACACCCAGCAGAACCGTTTTGCCATCGTGCAGGCGGAGGACGAGATCGCGTCCATCGGCATGGTGGTCGGTGCCGGCTGGAACGGCGCGCGCGCCTTCACCGCCACCTCCGGTCCCGGCGTCTCGTTGATGACCGAGTTCCTGGGCCTGGCCTACTTCGCCGAGATTCCCGTCACCATCATCAACGTGCAGCGCGGTGGCCCCTCCACGGGGATGCCCACACGCACCCAGCAGGCGGATCTGATTTCCTCGGCCTACGCATCTCACGGGGATACCAAGCACATCCTGCTGTTCCCGGAGGACCCCAAGGAATGCTTCGAGCAGGCTGCGGCGGCACTGGATCTCGCCGACCGACTGCAGACCCCGGTGTTCCTCATGACCGATCTCGACATCGGCATGAACCAGCGCCTGTGCGAGCCACTCGAGTGGGATGACAGCCGCAGCTACGACCGCGGCAAGGTCATGACCCGCGAGATGCTGGACGAGGGACGCGACTTCGGGCGCTATCTCGATGTGGACGGCGACGGCATTCCCTATCGCACCTACCCCGGCACCCACCCGACACTGGGTGGTTACTTCACGCGCGGCACCACCAAGAACGCGCGCGCCACCTACTCCGAGCAGGGGCCGGACTATCTCTACAACATGCACCGGCTGCAGCAGAAATGGCATACAGCCAAGGGTCTGATGCCGCAACCGGTGCTGCGCAAGGCCGGCAAGCCGGCGCGCACGGGCGTCCTCTACTACGGCTCGACCAGCCCGGCGATGTCGGAAGCGGTCGTGGAACTGGAAGCTCAGGGTATGGCGGTCGATCTGCTGCGGCTGCGCGCTTTCCCCTTCCCGGATTCGGTGCTCGATTTCATCATGGAGCATGAACGCGTGTTCGTGGTCGAGCAGAACCGCGATGGCCAGTTGCGCACCATGCTCATGAACGAGCTGGAGGTGGATCCCGCACGCGTGATCCCGATCCTGCATTACGATGGCACCCCCATTACGGCGCGCTTCATCACCCAGGCGATCGCCGAAATGATCAAGGCCCTGCATCTGGGGCAGATTTCCGGAAAGGTGGCCTGACATGACCTATCTCGCCAAACCGAAACTCCACCATCCCTCCATGCTCACCAATGCGCGGGGTTTCACCCGGCGCGATTACGAGGGCAG
>VGUA01000100.1 GCA_016874535.1 Gammaproteobacteria bacterium | reverse complement strand
GCAGCGCCGAAGAATTCGCTGCAGGGCATCTGCCCGGCGCCGTCAACGTGCCCTATCTGGAAGTGGGCACGCGCATCCGGCAGATCACGCAGGACCCCGACACCGACATCCGCCTCTACTGCGCAGTCGGCGGACGGGCGCAGGTTGCAAAAGTCTGGTTGCAGAGCCTCGGCTATCGCAATGTCACGAATGAGGGAAGTCTGGAGGACGCGCGCAAGCAACTCGCCGTCCTCGCGGCCGCGACGGAATGCACGGACGGGCACAATAAAGAAACGTCATTGGAGGAGGAAAAATCATGCTGAAGAGCAAGGTCAAAGAAGAATACGTGCAGATAGATGCAACGCCCTGGATGCCCTTCCCTGCCGCGCTGTCAGAGGGCGGCATACGCTGGAAGCTGCTGCATGTCTCACCCGAGATGGGCGCCTGGACCGCCATCTTCGACTGCCCCAAGGGTTCGTCCTTCGCCCGCCACATGCACATCGGCCCGGGTGAATACTTTCTCACCAAGGGACGTATGGAAGTGCGCGGTGGTGTGGGCGAAGGTGGTGCCACGGCCGTCGCGCCGGGCTATGGCTATGAATCAGCCAATGCCCGCCATGACAAGACCCTCTTTCCCGTGGCGAGCGAGTTCTACATGACCTTCCTCGGTCCGCTCAACTTCATCACCGAAGACGGCAAGCCCATGGCGATCGTCGGCTGGGAAGAAGCCCAGGCCCTGTGGGAAGCACAGACGGGAGCCAGCAAGAAGTCCGGTGCCAGCAGGGCGGCCAAGCCCAAAGCCGCAGCCAAACCCGCCAAGAAAGCCGCCAAGAAGCGCTGAGGCCCATGCCGGGCTGAGGGACGGACCGGGCGCGGCCGTTGTGGCGCGCCCGGAGCCCGGACTTCCGGAGCCCAGACCCCCGGTGCTCAGCTGCTCGCGCGGACCGGCCGCGGGCGGTCCTGTGGCAAACGCCCGCGCTCCCTACTCAGTTCACTTGCCTGCGCCGAAGCGCGTGACACTGAAAGTGTTGTCGCTCAATTCCGGGTCGATGGCGATTTCGTTCACGATGAGTTCTGTGCGCCGACCGCGTTTGTGATCCTGCAGCGCAATCTTGTGCGGAACCCAGCGCTCTCCCATCTGTTTGAGCGAGTCACGAGGCACCTCGAGTTCCTTGAGCGGGGTGCCGTTCTTGGCAAAGAACGACATGCGGGTAAGCGCACAGCGTTCTTTCTCCACCCACGTCACGATACGGCTGTATTTGGTGCCCTCGCTGCCGGGGAGAACCTCCACCACGAAGTTCTCCACGCCTTCGACCTGTTCGTTGTCCAGACACTTCAGGCTGCCGTCAGTCGTCATGCCCCGGAAGTGGGAGAAATCCTCGTAGCTGAAGTCGGTACCGAACATCGAAGCATCGATGGTACGGCCCGCCACCCGCCGGGCCTTGCGGGTTTCCGGCATGTAGACGTTGAACTCGGGATCGCCCTTCGGTTTCTCCAGTGCCAATACCGCGATGCCGGCCCGATCGGCCGGGTCCGTCACCCGCACGATGACCTTGGAGAGGCCATCCTCGCCGCGCTTCCAGAGCAGATCCGCGCTGGTGCTGTCGATGGCCTAATCGCCCTCGAAGACCGAGAAGGTCAGCTTCTGGGTCATCGCTTTCTGCGGCAAGCTGCGCTCCATGCAGGCCTTGAGCTCGGGATCTTCGATATTGGCATTCGCGGCCCCGGCGCTCGCATGCGTCGCGAGCAAGGCGAGAGAGAGAGGACGGTCCGGCGGACACTGGTGTTCATCTGATTTTCCTGTGGCTGCTTGATCAGGATTTGCCGCGGGTCACGCGGGCAGAACTTGCGCGCCGGGCGACGCCACCTGTGCCGGCAGGACCGGCCTTGCGTGTGGTCGTCCGCTTGGCAGTCGTGCGGGTTTTGGTCGCGGCGGCTGAGGACGTGCGTGTGGCCCGCACCTTCGGCTTGGCCGGCGCCTTGGCAGTCGCTGTCGAGTGAACCTGTGCGCGGCGCATACTGCCCCGCTTGCCCACCAGCCCCGCCGCCACCAGTTCCGCCATGGCCTCGGTGCTGAATTCCGCTTGCGGCCCATCGCCGGCAATCACGAACATCAGGATGGAGTGCTGGTTCTTCGGACCTTTCGTCACGTTCTCGAAACGGCGGATGCAACCCGGCGGGAAGGAAATCACATCGAGAGGATCGAGATCGAAATGATCCACCGTGCCATTCGGCTGCTCCCAGCTCGCCCGCCACTTGCCGGTGATGCAGATGAAGGTTTCGTTGGTGTCATGGTTGTGCATCATCGGACCCTTGCCCGGCAATGCGCGGCAAAATCCGAGATTGAAGCCTTCCGAAATTTTGATGGCCGCCATGCGCGCTGCCTTGGCACCGACGGGCGAGACCATCGCGCCGGTTTCCTGCTCGGGCGGCTGGAAGCCGATGACGTTGTAGAGGATGCGCTCGGCGCTGGGATGATGACTGTCCGGAAGTCCGCCGTCTGAACCCTTGAGATCAGACCAGCGCGCCACGCGCTTGGCCATCTCACGCTTGCTGAAATACTTGCGCGGAATCTGTTCTTCGAAATCCATGCTCTCCCCCTCGTCTCTTTCTGAATTGACCGATCGGCGGCCACGCCCGGAAGGCGCAGGGCTAGTGTCCATCCGATGCGTGACGCGGGCAAGGCTCGTGCGCACCTGAATGCTGCGGCGTGGCAGAGCAGGGATGCCTGTGCTCCTTGGACAGGCGGATGGGGACCATTACCATGCCCGGCATCCAACAAGACTGATTCGGGGAGATACGGGAATGGACTGGTACCGCAAACGCACCTTGGGACAACTGGTGGATGAGGCAGCCCAGCGTTGGGGCTCGCGCGAAGCGCTGCTGTACAACGGCCAGCGCTGGACCTGGGAGAGTTTCAAGCGCGAGACAGACGCGGTGGCCAAAGGGTTGATTGGCCTTGGCGTGCAGCCCAACGAGCGCGTGGCAGTCTGGATGACCAACCGTCCGGAATGGCTGTGGGTGATGTTTGCCCTCGGCAAGATTGGCGCCTGCATCGTGCCCCTCAACACTCGCTACCGCACGGACGATGTCTCCTACACCGTAACCCAGTCCCGCAGTGCCACGCTCATCACGCTGGACCGTTCGGGCCCGGTGGACTATCAGGGGATGCTGATGGCCTCGATGCCGAAGGTCGAGCGCGCGGCCAACGGTGAACTGACGGTTGCCGAATATCCCGATCTGAAGCGCCTGGTCGTGCTGGGCGAGACGCGCATTCCACATGCCTGCGACTGGGCCGGCCTGCTGGCCGCCGGTCGGGACGTCACGGACGAAACCCTGGCCAGTCGCGCGGCAGCGGTGAATCCCGACGATCTCATGATGATTGCCTATACCTCAGGCACCACCGGTCACCCCAAGGGGGTGATGCACAGTCACATCCCTATTCGCAGCGTCCAGGAGCGGGCGCAGCTGCTCGGCCAGACCATGGCCGAGGTGCACATGAATTATCTGCCGATGTTCCACATCTATGCCTACAGCGAAATCGCCATGATGTGCGCCCTCACCGGTGCGCGGCAGGTGATGATGGATGTCTTCGATGCCGATCGCGCGCTCGATCTGGCCGAAGCCGAGGGTGCGACCTTCCTGCACGGCTTCGAGGCGCATTGGGCCGATCTTCTCAATGTCCAGGCGCGCAGGCCGCGCCAGCTCCAGGTGCGCATGGGAACCCTGCCTGCGGGCCAGGAAAGCACCATCCCCATCGCGGAAAAAGCCCAGGACGTGTTCTGTCCCACCATCTCCGGTTTCGGCATGAGCGAAGTCTGGGCGTATGTCGCCTGCAACAATCCGTCGCACACCCGCGAGCAGCGCGTGTATGCCTCCGGCTACCCGATGAACGACTACGAGTTCAAGGTGATCGATCCCGAAACCGGCAAGGAGCAACCGGTGAACGTGCCCGGCGAATTGCTGATCAAGGGTTACGCCATCATGAAAGGGTATTGGGACAAGCCCGAAGCCACTGCCCAGACCTTGGTGGATGGCTGGGTGCATTCGGGAGATACCGCTTACCTGCGCGAGGACGGGCATCTGGTCTTCATGGGGCGCGCCAAGGACATGCTCAAGGTGGGCGGGGAAAACGTGTCTCCGGCCGAGGTGGAGGCGTATCTGCGCAACATGCCGGAGGTCCAGGATGCCTCCGTGGTGGCGTATCCCGACCCGCGTCTCACCGAGGTTCCCGTTGCCTATGTGATCTGCAAGCCCGGCCAGCAGGTGGCGGGAGACGAGCTCATCGAGCGCATGAAGGGTCGTATCGCGAGCTTCAAGATCCCCCGACATGTGATTTTCGTGGAGGCCTTCCCCATGACCTCCAGCGGCAAGATTCGCAAGGTCGAGTTGCGGGCCGACGCCCGCCAGCGCCTCGATGGAGACGCTTGAGGTGGATCTCGGCCCTTTTCTTGCGCCCACCGCCATCGTCGATGCGGACCATCCTGCTGTGCGCGAGTACGCGCTGGCCGAGGTCGGCGATGCCGTCGAGCCCGCAGCCAAGGCCATCCGCCTTTACTACGCGGTGCGTGATGGCATTCGCTACGACGGGTACAAAATCGACCTCACGCCGCGGGGCCTGTCAGCCAGTCAGGTGTTGGCCGATGGTCGAGGCTGGTGCGTGAACAAGGCGGTGCTGCTCGCCGCCTGCTGCCGGGTGGTAGGCGTGCCGGCGCGTCTGGGCTATGCCGATGTGCGCAACCATCTCTCCACCCAGCGCATGCGTGATCTGATGGGCACCGACACCTTTCACTGGCATGGCTACACCGACATCCATCTCGACGGCCGATGGCTGAAAGCGACGCCCGCCTTCAACATCGAGCTCTGCCAGCGTTTCAGGCTGAAGCCGCTGGAATTCGATGGCACGGAGGACTCCATCTACCACCCCTTCGACCAAGACGGTCGCCAGCACATGGAATATCTGCGGTATCGCGGCGAATACGCCGATGTCCCTCTCGCCGAAATCAAGGCGGATTTCGCCGAGTTCTATCCCCACATGGCCGGTCTCATGGACGGTGATTTCGATCAGGAAGTCTTGCGCGAGACCGCCTGAACGCGCGCTCGCGAATTCCGGCGCTCAGTCCTGCTCGATCTGGATGTTGCGGATGATGACGCCGCCCGACTTCTCGTCGTGTTCGAGGGTGAGCAGCTTGCGGGCCTCCGCGGCCTCCAGCAGGCGGCTGAAGGATTTGAAGCCGTAATAGGATTCGTTGAAGCCGGGCCTGCGGCGCTTCAGCGTCTGCTTGACCATGGAGCCCCAGATCTTGTCCTCCGCACCCCGCTCGGCAAGCAGCGCCTCGACGGTTTCCATCACGATGTCGATGGCCTCCTGGCTGCGATCGACTTCTGCTGCTTCGGTGGCCTCACCAGCCCCCACGCCCCCTTCAGCAGGTGCTTCAGTCTGCGCCGCTGCAGGCTTGGGGCTCGCCTTGCGGCGCGGCCGGCGCTGTTTCTCCACCCGCACCAGATCATCGTAGTAGATGAATTCGTCACAGTTGGAAATGAGCAGATCCGAGGACGAGGACTTGATGCCCACGCCAATCACGGTCTTGTTGTTCTCACGGAGCTTGCTCACCAGCGGCGAGAAGTCGGAGTCGCCACTGATGATGACGAAAGTGTCGACATGCGATTTGGTGTAGCAGAGGTCCAGCGCATCCACCACCATGCGGATGTCGGCGGAATTCTTGCCTGACATGCGCACGTGGGGGATCTCGATCAGCTCGAAGGCGGCTTCGTGCATCGCCCCTTTGAAGTCCTTGTAGCGATCCCAATCGCAATAGGCTTTCTTGACCACGATATTGCCCTTCAGCAGCAAGCGCTCCAGGATCTTGCCGATATCGAAACGGGCGTATTTGGCATCCCGGGCGCCGAGCGCCACGTTTTCGAAATCGCAATAGAGCGCCATGCTCCGGGTGTCTGAGTGATCTGCCATGAGGGGATGATTCCGGAAAAAAAGTGAAGGATGGTTGTCTTTGGAATCCGCGCGGATTGGCGCAAGTCCTGTTTTCTGCCCTAGCCTCGCGCCTGCCGGCGCCTGTCCATCAGCTGCCACAGCATGGGCGTGAGGATGAGCTGCATGGCGAGATCCATCTTGCCGCCGGGGCAGACGATGGTATTGGCACGGGACATGAAAGCGCCCTGGATCATCGACATCAGATAGGGAAAGTCGATGCCCCGAGGATTGGCAAAACGGATGACCAGAAACGATTCATCCGGATTCGGGATATGACGGGCGGCGAAAGGGTCCGAGGTATCCACGATGGGCACACGCTGGAAATTGATATGCGTGTGTGAGAACTGCGGCACCACATAGTGCACGTAATCCGGCATGCGGCGCAGGATGGTATCGGTGACCGCCTCGGTGGTGTAGCCGCGCACCGCCTTGTCCCGATGCAGCTTCTGGATCCATTCAAGATTGATGACGGGCGCCACGCCGATCAGCAGGTCGGGATAACGGGCGATGTTCACCGTGCCGGTGACCACGCCACCATGCAGGCCTTCGTAGAACAGCAGATCGCTCTCCCGCGGCAAATCCTCCCAAGGCGTGAAGGTGCCCGCGGCCTGGCCATGGCGGGCGGCCTCCTCGTCCGTATGCAGATAGTGTCGTGTGCGACCTGCACCCGTTTCCGAATACTCCCTGAAGAGACCCTCGAGTTCGGCGAAAAGATTGCTCTCCGGACCGAAATGACTGAAGTGGGCATTGCCCCGCGCTGCCTCTTGCGCCATGCGCACTTGCATTTCCTTGCGATCGTGGCGATGAAAGCTGTCGCCATGCACGAACGCCGCATTGATGCTCTCGCGGCGGAAAATTTCCTCAAAGATGCGGGTGATGGCGGTGGTCCCGGCACCGGACGAGCCGGTCACCGCGACGATGGGATGCAGGGCCGACATCGAGAGTCAGTTGCCTCGGGCCCCGGCTGGGCGAGTCACCGTGCGCCCTGCTCGCGGAACAGTCCACGGTTGGCAAACAGCGGGTTGCCGAATTCACCCGGATGCGCCTGGTGGTAGCGTTCGAGCGTTTCCACTTCGCGCCGGGAGCCAAAGATGAAACCTATACGTTGATGCAGATCCTGCGGCTGCTCCTCCAGGACGGGACCATAGCCGGTGCTCGCCCGTCCGCCCGCCTGTTCGATGAGGAACCCAATCGGATTGGCCTCATAGAGCAGCCGGAGACGGCCTGCCTTGCTGGGATCCTTGGTATCACGCGGGTACATGAACACGCCACCGCGCATGAGGATGCGGTGGGTTTCGGCCACCAGCGAGGCTATCCAGCGCATGTTGAAATCCTTCTCGCGCGGACCGCTGCGCCCGGCCAGGCATTCATCCACGTAGCGTTTGACCGCCGGCTCCCAGAAGCGCGCATTGGAAGCATTGATGGCGAACTCGCGCGTGTCCTCGCTGATGGTGAGATTGGGATGGGTGTGGATGAATTCACCGATTTCCCGATCCAGGGTAAAGCCGTGTACGCCGCGCCCCAGGCTGATGACCAGCATGGTGGCGGGTCCGTAGATCGCATAGCCCGCGCACACCTGTTGCGAACCGGGTTGCAGGAAATCCTGCACGGTGGGCTCGGTAACCCCGTCTGGACAACGCAGCACGGAGAAGATGCTGCCGACCGATACATTGACGTCGATGTTGGAAGATCCATCCAGCGGGTCGAACACGAGCAGGAAACGCCCCCGCGGATACTGCGCGGGAATGACGTAAGGATCATCCAGCTCCTCCGAGACCATGCCCGCCAGATAGCCACCCCATTCGTTGGTGCGCAGAAAGATGTCATTGGCGAGCACGTCGAGTTTCATCTGTGCTTCGCCCTGTCCGTTGTCGGTGCCGGCATTGCCGAGCGCACCCGCCAGCGCGCCCTTGCCGATGAGATAGGAAATACGTTTGCAGGCCAGCCGGATGTCGTTGAGTAACGCCGTGAATCCATCTGTGCCAGCGGGCAAGCGGCGCTGTTCCTCGATGATGAATTCGGTGAGCGTCTTTTCAGTGCGCATGCGTCGGAGTCCTGTGGCGGGAACGGGGCGGGCGGGCCTGGCTGCGGTCCCAATAGTGACAAATTGACCTCTCCACCGCCAGCCACAAGGTCGGCCGGAAGGTCGCTTCAGGCGCCTGCCGCTGCTATCCTCGGCCTTTATCCCACCCCGTGATCGCCATGTCTTCCTCGGCGCCTCCTCTGGTACTCGTCCCCGGCTTGATGTGTGACGCCGAATTGTGGGCGCACCAGTGTCGTCACCTGTCGGACATCGCCGACTGTCAGGTCGCCGACACCTCCCGCGAGGACAGCATGGAGGGATTTGCCCGCGCCATCCTTGCCGCCGCACCACCGCGTTTCGCCCTGGCAGGGCTTTCGATGGGTGGTCTCATCGCACACGCCGTCATGGCGATGGCGCCCGAGCGGGTGCTGAAACTTGCTTTGGTGGGCACGAATGCACGCGCAGATACGCCGGCCCAGACCGGACGGCGCCGCGAGCTCGTGGCGCTTGCGGAGAACGGGTGTTTCGCCGAGATCATGCCGCTCCTGATGCCGGCCCTGGTCCACCCTGGCCGTCTCCATGACGATCTGCTGGTTTCAGAGGTGGCGACCATGGCGATGCGGGTCGGCGCCGCGGCTTTCCTGCGCCAGACCCGCGCCATCATCGGCCGCCCGGACCGCCGTGCGGCGCTCCCGGGCTACCGGGTTCCGACCCTGCTCATCTGCGGACGGGAAGATGTCATCACGCCGCTCGACCTGCATGAGGAAATGGCGGACGCCATTCCAGGCAGTGAGCTCGCCATCATCGAAGATTGCGGACATCTCTCCACCCTGGAACAACCCCAGGCGGTCACCACCCTCCTCCGCCGCTGGCTGCAGTACGCCTGAAAGGCCTGAAGGGCCTCAGGCCGCCCGCCGCACTCCGAGGGTCGAATAACCCGAGACATGCGTGTTGGCGATACGCCGGAACTCACCTGTCAGCTCGAGCTCCGGCAACACCGGTAACAAGGCCTTGAGCATGGATCGCAGCTCCGCCTTGGCGAGATTGGTGCCAAGGCAGAAATGCGCACCAAAGCCGAAGGAAAGATGCGGGTTGTCGTCCCGAGTGATGTCGAAACGTTCAGGCTCGGCGAACACCCGCTCATCACGGTTGGCCGAAGGATAGAACACGCAGACCGTGTCACCGGCCTTGATCCGCTGACCATTCAAGGTGAAGTCATCGGTGCAGGTGCGCAGGAAACTGATGACGGGCGAAGTCCAGCGCAGGATCTCTTCCACCGCCCGCGGGATGAGGGACGGGTCGGCACACAGCCGCGCGAGCTGGTCCGGGTGCTCGAGCAGTGCAACCAGTCCGCCAGTGGTCGCGTTGCGCGTGGTGTCGTTGCCGGCGCCGATGAGCAAGAACAGGTAGCCATTCAATTGCTGATCGTTCAGCAACTCGCCGTTCACGCGGCCGCTGACCAGGCGGTTGATGAAGGGTGAGGGGCCGCCACCCGGCGCTCGATGCGCGTGGATCAGCGCCTCGAGATAAGCCCGCAATTCATTCATGTTGCGCTCCGCCGCCTGCTGCACGCTCTCGCCCGGCAGCATGTGCTCCGGCGCCACCTCGCCCAGCATGGCGTTGGACCAGACGAGAAGCTGTTTCCAGTCGCCGGGGGCGAGACCCAGGATCTCGCCGGTGGCAGCGAGCGGCAACTTGGCCGCCAGCTCGTGCACGAAATCGCAGCTCGGGGCGGACTCCAGGGC
>VGUA01000099.1 GCA_016874535.1 Gammaproteobacteria bacterium | reverse complement strand
AGCCGACGCGCAGCACCCCGTCATTCCCGGCAGCGGGTAACCGAAAACCTCGCAGCAGTTCGGCTGCGATAGGCGCTTGCGGCACCGAGGCAGTCGCGGGGAGCACATCCAGATCTTCAGTGCCCGGCATCACGCCACCTGAGGGGCGACGCCGCGAGCTGCCCGCGGCGGTGGCCGGGGGCGCGGCGGCAGGTGCCGGACAGGTCAGGTCTGGCGCGTTGGAGTGGCTGCGCGCATGCAGCTGAATGCGGCTCTCGTATGCAACCGCAGCACCGGGGAACGGAAGCAGTGCAAGGAACAAGAGCCCCGCTGATAACGCATGGGCACCATTCACGTCGTGGAGCTCAAGCGGCGGCGAATCAGCGGATCACGGCCCAAGCCCGGCGTCACCACCCAGGCAGTGCCAGCTGGCGGGCAGCTCTGCTGTCGGGAGAGCATCAGCCTCCAGCGGCAAGGCCAGATCGAGATTCAGTGCCGCCACCTGCACGCGACGGCCGAACAGTGGCAGATCGATCACCCCGGGGGACTCCGGCAAGCGCAAGGCATCGCGCGCCACCAGATCTTCCGGCGTCGCCCAGAAAATTCCTGTCGAGCAATGGGCCAACTGCCCATCCCCGGGCATCTGCTCGACTCCCACTTGGGTCAAAAGGCTCGCCGCCGCCTGTTTGTCGATGGCATCCGCAGCGGCGGGAGCATCGTCCGCAACTTTTCGTGGCAAGCCGACGGCTGCAAGAATCTGCTCGACGAAAGCCCGCTTCCCCGCCTGCGAGAGATGGATGCCGTCGGAGACAAAATACTCCGGGTGATCATTGGCAAGCCCGGCCCAATCGGCGAGCACGGCATTCGGATATTCGGCAACCACTCGTGCCATCAACGAATTGTTCTCTTCCACCCACCGGCGCGGCGCGCGCGCATTCACCAGGATGATGCGCTCGCGGTCGCCGAGGGTCTCGAGCGCTTCGCGGAGCTGCTTTTCGGTGACATAACCATTCGTGCCCAGATGCAACATCACGGTGCCGGCAAGCAGGTTGCCTTCCTTCAGCGCACGCAGGCGCACCAGCAGCGCGGCAGCCTGGCGACCGATCTCGGCGTCGGTCTGGGCCTGAGGGAGAGTCTGTTCCAGTTGCTGGCGCGCACCCAGCAGTACGGAGTCACCCACCGCCGTCAGTGTCTGACTGGCGGGCCCCGATGTCACCGCCACTGTGGGCGCTGGAGAAGGCACGAACTTTGGACTCTCTGCGGGTGACTCGGGTCGCTCACTCACAACTGCCTCGGCACCGGCGGGCGAGGCGATACCGTCAGGCGGTGGCAGCACCAGAGGTTCCGGCGCGGGCGGGTTGAAGCTCGGTGATGCTGCCGGGGTACTGATGGTTTTGCTATCCAGGCGCACCGGCACAACCGTGACCTGCAGAGGCCCACCATGGGCAATGCCCATCACCTCTGCGATATCCGATGGAATTCCGTGCCCCGTCAGTCCCTGCGGCGAGGGGTGTTCGGAGGCGTTTTGCAGCACCAGCGCGGCCACTCCTGGCGCACCCACAATCAGTACCCCAAACACCAGCCGCCGCCGCGCATGCGTGGCCATCCCGAGACCGGTTCCGAACAGCCGGAAGAAACTGCCATTGCGAATGGGATTTTCCACGAGGCGGTAGCTGACCTCGGCAACGAGTCCAACCAGCAGCAGACGCAACACAAGGTTGGCGACACCGTTCAAGGGTGTATCCAGCTCAGGTCGCGTCAGCATGAAAACAGGCCAATGCCAGAGATAAAGGCCATAGGACCGTTGCCCCAGCCACTGCAAAGCCGGCCGCTCGAGTATCCAGGCGAGCAACGATCCCGGGCTCAACACCGCGAAGAGCACCGCGGCGGCCGCGCATGCCACGACGAGGAAACCGCCGCGATAAAGCGCCGGCTGTTGTTCTCCAATCAGAAGGAATGCAAGCACCAGCACCGCCAGTCCGGCGAAACCGAGGAAGTCGCGCGCCAGCACGAGTCCGCCAGGGAGCGGCGTGCGCGCGCCGCCGAACGGGCGCGTAAAGGCCGCCAGCGCGGCGCCAACGAAGAGACCCATGCAGTGGGTGTCCGTGCCGAAATAAAGCCGACTGGGATCACCCTGCTCTGGAAGATCCGCCAGCACCGCCAGCTGCCACATCCACCCGGTCGAAAGCAGCGCGGTCGCGAGCGCCACCAATCCGACCGTACGCCTATTGCCAATCTGCAGTATCAGCATCAGCGCACAGGGCCAGAGCAGATAGAACTGCTCCTCGATGGCCAGCGACCACAGATGCTGGAGCAAAGGTGGGCGGCCGATGAAATCGAAATAAGAGCCCTCGTTGAAAATGAACCACCAGTTGGCGGCATACAGCAGCGCCGGGAGGGCATCTTGATCCGTGCGCCGGTGTGCATCAGGTGCGATGAGCGGCACTACCGCAAGCAGCACGAGCAGCAAGGCCACCAAGGCAGGAAAGAGGCGACGCAGACGACGGGCATAGAAAGCCGGGATATTGATGCCGCCCCGCTCACCTGCTTCTTCAAGCAACAGTGCCGTGACCAGGAATCCCGACAGCACGAAGAACAGGTCCACGCCGAGAAATCCGCCGGGAAACCAGGCCAGATCGCCGTGGTAGAGGAGCACGCCAAGGATGGCGAGCGCGCGCATCCCATCCAGTCCTGCGAGGCGTGCGCGGGCACCCGCGGGCGCCGGTTCGACGGGTCGCTCCCGCGTTCCTTCCCGAGCGCTCGTGACACCCAGGGCCGCGGGGTCGAATGCTATCCCTGTCATAGGTGCTTGTATGGAAGCCGGACCTGCATGTGCGGACGACTCCGGGCGATTTATTTATTGGTTGTTTTGCGTTCCTGAGCTTAAGGCCGCAGCGGTGGCGTTGGCTACTCACCGGATGGAGTAGTCACCCTGTTTGCGGGAGATCTGTCCGTGCTCGGGCCAGCAGATCCTTGAAGTCTTGCTCATCCCCCAAGGTATCGGCAAGAAGCAGCACCAGCTTCACCAAAAAAAGCGGTGTCGCAGTCTCGCCGACTTCATCGATGGCTTCAGCCAGACTGTCGTAAACCGATTCCAGCCCCTGAAGATTCAGTGCTTTTTCACGCGCCATCATGAGCCGCTCCGAGGTTTGGGGATCAACTCCAACATCTTGTGGAGGGTGCGATTCAGTCCTCCCATATCCTGTGCCTGCCAGCGTCCGCAGACATGCTGATCCGGGCGAATCAGATACACGCCCCCCTCCGGCGGGAGGCCTCAGCGGGCGGCAATCCGGCGGTCCGGATCTTCAATCACCACATCAATTCCTGTGGTCCCGGTTGCGTAGCCCACCCCAAGCACGCGCAACGGCAAGCCCCTCGCCCGCCACTCGGCGATGAGATTCAACTGCACCCGATCCGGCGGTGGCAGGGGGGCGGCCCAAAGCAGGCTGAACGTTTGTCCACAGTGGTCCAGCAGAAAATGCGTGGAGCATTTGTATTCCGGGAATTCAGCTGTCGCCCCTTGGTTGAAGCTGTGCGTCGGCACGCAGATGACGTCGAGATTATCTGGGTGGAAAGGTTGTGGGTGGCACATCACCTCCGGGATCTTGGTCGAAAAATCATCGTGGATCTTGATGACATCGAATCTGTGAGAATCGCACGCGTACTCGCCGATCGAGAGTTCTCAGTTGCGACTCTCGCAGCTTGGCATGACTGGTGGAAAACGCGACGCACCGAACGCAAGGCGCTCGATGTATTCCAGCGCGTGGCCGTGTGCTCGGAACTCGACACCCGATTCTGGCCCCGGCATCGGGATCGGGTCTGGGTGGTGCCAAACGGTTTCAACGACGAACTGCTGACTCTTCTGGAGCCGCAGAATGACGCACCCCGTGTGATCTTCGTTGGCGCTCTCGCCTACTCGCCCAATGTGGAAGGCGTGCTGATGTTTGCGAAGAAAGCGATGCCGCTGCTGCTGGAGCGTTTCCCCGCTCTCGAGTTCTGGATAGTGGGTCGAGGGCCCATTGAGGAGGTATTGGCACTGGACAACGGCGGTAACATACGGGTGTTTGGTGACGTGCCCGATGTGGTTGAGTACGTCCGCCAGTGCAGTGTCTCAATCGTGCCCGTGCGCATCGGCGGTGGTACGCGCCTGAAGATCCTGGAGTCCCTGGCGGCCGGAGTGCCGGTCATCACGACCACCGTCGGGGTGGAGGGAATAGAACTCTCCCCGGAGCAACATTACCTGCTTGCAGATAACCCGGACGAGTTTGTGGCGCAGACGGTGCGCCTGCTGGAAAACCCGGCGCTGGGCCAGCGCCAGGTACGTGAAGGTCGCGAAGCCATTGCCCGCAAGTACTCTTGGCGAGCCATCCGTGAGGCGTTGGCCGATCAATTGCGGCAGTTCAGGCTTGGGTCTGCCGGTGGCACGGGTACAATTGAGACACCCCAATCTCCTGGAGCCTCCCCATGAAGACTCGCGCCGCCGTGTTGCACGCGCTGGACAACCACCCTCCTTTCGCCCAGAGCCAGCCCCTCAGGATCGAGGAAATCGATCTGGATGGGCCGGGACATGGCGAAGTCCTGGTGCGTATGACGGCAGCGGGCCTGTGCCACTCCGATCTGTCGGTCATCAACGGTTCGCGACCACGCCCGGTGCCGATGGCATTGGGGCATGAAGCCTCTGCCGTGGTTGAGCAGATCGGACCGGGAGTCACAGACCTGAGCAAGGGCGACCGCGTGGTGCTGGTGTTCGTGCCTAGCTGCGGGCATTGCCTGCCCTGCATGGAGGGCCGCCCGGCACTGTGCGAGCCCGGCGCGGAGGCGAATACCAAGGGCACCCTGTTGTTTGGCGGTGAACGCCTGCACCTTCACGGCAACAAGGTGCATCACCATGTTGGCGTGTCGGCCTTCGGTGAGCATGCGGTGGTGTCCCGCCGCTCCTGCATCAAGATCGAACAGGACATTGACCCCGTGGAAGCCGCGCTGTTCGGCTGCGCGGTGCTCACTGGCGTCGGCGCGGTCGTGAACACGGCGCGCGTACAGGCCGGCCAGACGGTCGCAATTCTCGGCCTCGGTGGCGTGGGCCTCTGCGCCCTGCTGGGTGCGGTGGCGAGTGGTGCGCGCGAAATCGTGGCGGTGGATCTGCACGACAGCAAGCTTGAGATTGCCCGCTCACTGGGCGCGGCGCTCACCGTCGATGCGCGTGACAGCGATGCCATCGAAAAAGTGAAAGCGGCCACCCGCGGTGGCGTGGACCATGCCTTTGAAATGGCGGGTTCTGCCCAGGCGATGGAAATGGCCTACCGCATGACCCGCCGTGGCGGTACCACCATCACCGCCAGCCTGCCTTCGCCGCAAACCAACTGGTCTTTGCAGCAGGTGAGCCTGGTCGGTGAGGAGCGCACGGTGAAGGGCAGCTACATCGGCTCCTGCGTGCCCCAGCGCGACATCCCCCGCTATATCGACCTGTATCTTGCGGGCAAGCTGCCGGTGAACAAGCTGATGGGTGAACGCCTCACCTTGGCCGAAATCAATCGCGGTTTCGACAAGCTCGAGGGCGGCGAGAGCCTGCGGGACATGATCGTCTTTCCGCACTGAGCACCCGAAAAAGCGGACGGCACACTTTTCTCGCGCCGTCGTCTCCCACAAAAAAAGCGGCCGGGTTTCCCCGGCCGCTTTCTTTCATCAGGGCAATCCCTGCCCGTTCAGTCTGAGCTTACTTAACCACGATGTTCGCCGTCGGGCCTGTCCAGCTGGAGGTGCCGGCGCTGTTCTTGGACCGAACATAGTAGCGATGCGTGGCCTTGGTCTCGTTGCTGCGGATGAGCCTGGTGACGTTGGCACCCACACTGTTCACCACGCTGATGGCACCCCAAGTGTTGTTGCGGGTGTTCAAGGTGGCCCGACCGATATCAAAGCCCGTCTCGTTATTGGACGCATCCGTCCAGTTCACGGTCACCTGACGACTGGAGACCGTGGCACTCACGGAGCCCGGGGCGGCCGGCGGAGAGGCCGGAGTGGTCACGCTGACCGTGCCGGACCAGGCCGAGTTGCCATTCGCGTTGGCTGCCAACAAGCGGTAGCGATAGGTCGTGCCCTCGCTGACCGTGGTGTCGCTGTAGCTGACGGTGTCGGCCGAGAGGGTGGCCAGCGCCGAGAAGCTGCCGGTGGAACCCACGGCACGCTCCAGTACATAGCTGGTCTCATCCGCCACCTCGTTCCAGCTCAGGTTGACCTGCGTGCCGGAGACGGCGCTGCCGGCAAGCCCGGTGGGGGCGGCAGGCGGCTGCGGCATGGGCTCAATCTCGCCGGTGGAGCAGCGCACGGCCGAACCGTCGCTGAGCACAGCCTGGTTGTAGACATGCTGCACGCCCCGGTGCCGGTCATGTGCTCGACGCCGACAGTGGCCGACCGACCGTAGTCATAGCTCACGTTGCCGAAGACGACATCCGCATAGTTCATCACGAAGTCACCGGTCGCTTTTTCCACGACCAGCTGGGCCGTGAGGTTGCTGCCGGCCACCGAGTAATGCGGCACACCTTCCCAGGACACCACGAACTGGCGGTTGGGGGCGCTGCCCACCGTGCCCACACGAATGGAGCCACCGGCGCCCTGATTGAGGTCATCCCAGAATACCGCCACCAAACCGTTCGGCTCGCTCGCCGCTGGCAGGGCTGTGTTGGTGAAGGCGGAAGTCACTTAGCCACCATCGAGTCGCACCAGTCCATTCGGGGACACCATCAACCGCGAGGTCGAGGTGCCGTAGAAGGGCACGCTGAAAGGCATGTTGACTTCGCCCTGGCCTTCGTCGCCCAAGCTGAGCGACGTGGAGGACCCAAGACTCACCCAGCCATAGGGCGTGGCGGCACACTGGTAAGGCGGTGGCAGAACACCTGTGGTGGCCGAGGCTGTCGTGGACCACCCACTCTGCGAAGGCTGGCTGTTGCCGGCACGAGCCTGGAAGCAGTACTCCGTCTCAGGCTGCAGGCTACCCGCGCGATAGGTCCCGGTGTTGGCGCCCACGGTCGCGATGGTCGTGAAATTGCCGCAGCCGGCCGGTGAGCGCTGGACTTCAAAGTAGGACTCATTGGTGGAGTTGTCCGTCCAGCTCAGATTGACCGCCGTCGCGCCCTCGGCCACGGCTGAGAGACTGGAAGGTGCGCCGTCCACGGGTGAGGTGGGCACCGCGCACATGGCGGCGAGCGCACCCACGTCAAGCCTGCCACCGGTGACTGTCTTGCCGCTCAAGGAAGCCGTGGCAAGTGCCGTGGAGGTGAGGGCACTGCGGATCTCGGACGCGCTGAGCGAGGGGTTCATGGCTTTGCACAGGGCCGCGGCTCCACTCACGTGAGGGGTGGCCATCGAAGTACCGCTGTAGCTGCCATAGGTGTTGCCGGGCAGGGTGGAGTTGATGCTGGAACCCGGCGCGCCGAGGTCCACCGTGGCTGCGCCGTAGTTGGAGAATGACGACATCGCGCCGGTCGACGTGATGGACGCCACTGAAATCACGCAGTCCCAGCTGCGGCTGCTCGTGGTGCACTGGTAGTTGGAGGGGTAGTAGCTGGCTCCGTCCGTGTTGGTGGAGTTGTTGCCAGCCGCCGCGATGAACATGATGTCGCGGTTACCACCGCGATTGATGGCATCCAGCAGCGCCTGACTGAAGCCGCCACCGCCCCAGGAATTGCTGCTGGCGATGATGTTGAGGCCGTGCCGGGACTTGAGATCATTCAGGTAATCGACCGCCGCGATGGCGCCCGAGGTGTAGCCACCGGAGGCACCGAGAAACTTGAGCGAGATCATCGTGACCTGCCAGTTCACGCCGGCAACGCCGGCGCCATTGCCACCAACTGCCCCGATGGTCCCGGCCACGTGCGTGCCGTGGGTATCGCACCGCCCGCATCGTAGACAGTCTTGTCGTTGTTGAAGAAATCCCAGCCGTGGACGTCGTCCACGTAGCCGTTGCCGTCGTTGTCGATGCCGTCGTTGGGGATTTCGAAGGGGTTCACCCAGAGGTTGGCCTGCAGATCCGGGTGGTTGACGTCGATGCCTTCATCAATCACACCGACGTAGACATCACGCGAACCTGTATGACCCAGAGCCCAAGCCTCGCCGGCCTGGCTGCCGAACTGGTTGGCGGGAGAGGTGGCATCCCCGTACATGCCCCAAAGACCCCCGTTGGTGTAGCTGGGGTCATTGGAGGTCGCTGCCTTGGTGAGGAGGTAGTCCGGCTCCGCGAATTTCACGTTCGGGTCTTGGGCGAGGGCCTTGATGGCCTCTTCAACGGTCTTGCCGGCTGGCAGCCGCAGCTTTTCCAGGTTGACGGCACGCGGTGAGACCCGCTCGGCGCGAGTCGCTCCTACCCGATTGCGGGCGTTGCTGCGGGCAAGGTCCCGACGGGCGCTGGCCACGTTGGCGCTGGCATCACCCTTGTATTCCACCAGCACGACGCCCGGGGCATACCGGGGGCCCTGAGGGGGCGCTGCGTATGACACGCCAGAGGCCGCCAACACGGCGGCCGCGAGGCCCAAGGGGGCTAATCTGCGCAGAGTCTTCATACCTGTATCCTCAATGTTCCGCTGTTTCCGAATTCCTGTTCCGGAATCCCCATCCGGGGAATGGCGCACCGGGATTATCACCTGTCCGCCGGTCCACCGATGTGACGCACTTCCGGGTTTGGAGTTCCCATCCTCCATTCATGGGGGAGGAAATCCTTGACCTGGAGCAACCGGGCCGTTTGTGACGGTGATCACGGTCGCTCTTCTTGAGGGGCATTCTGTGGGTGCGGGTGTGCGCGGGACCAGAGGTCGTTAACCTATCTTCAACAAGCGCCCCGAACTCGTGGCCGAGGCAAGCGGCTCACATCATCAGAGGATGCCAGGCAGGGCAGCGAGATGAGCTGCCACCTCGGCTGGCAGCGAGGTGAAGCGGAGCACCCGGGCACCGCTGATCCGCGCTTCGCGCGCCAGCACCTTGGCGTGGATGTCAGCCTCGGGATGGGATTCCAGGCGCAGACGCAGGTTGCTCATGGGTGGCAACGGCGTTTCGGTCCTGAGTTCCGCCTCCCTCGAGGACACCGCCAACAGCATTCCGGGGCTGCGCTCCTGAAGAGCCTGCTTGCCCTCCAGCAGGGAGAAACTCAAAGCCAGAGGCGCCGCCAGCGTGCGCATGGACTCGGCGTCGAGTTCGAGCCTGACGTCGAATGGCGCGCCGATTCCTGAAACTTCGAACAGGGTGATGGGCTCTTTCACCCCTTTGGGCTCGACCAGGGTTTCGCTCTCGATCTGCAACTCGGCGGTAATGGCGTCGCGCGTGCTCCCGGAAATCAGCACCTGGCTACCAACGGTGAAGGATTCGATCCGTCCCGTAAGATTCACATGACTGCCCACGGCCGCGTATTTGGTGCGTCGCTGGGAACCGATGTTGCCCACGATTACCTGCCCGGTGTTGAGGCCTATGCCCATTTCCACCGTCGGCAGGCCCTGCGCGGCATTCCAGGCGTTCACCTTGGCCATCTCCTGCTGCATGGCAAGCGCACAGGCCACGGCGCGCGCCGCATCGTCCTCACGTTGCTGGGGCGCACCGAACAGCACCAGAATCGCATCACCGATGAATTCATCGATGGTGCCCCCGTAGTGCAGGATGATGTCGGTCATCGTGCCGAGATAATTGTTGAGCAGGGTGACAATCTGTTCCGCACCGTAGACCTCCGACATGGCCGTGAAGCCCCGCAGGTCGGACATGAGGATGGTCACCTCGCGCTTCTCGCCCCCCAGCCGCAAACCCTCCGGCGCATCCAGCAGGTTGTTCACCACATCGTCCGAGAGGTAGCGCCCGAAGGTCTCGCGGATGAACCGGTTGCGGAGTTCCAGCTTCTGCA
>VGUA01000098.1 GCA_016874535.1 Gammaproteobacteria bacterium | reverse complement strand
CACCTCAGGCACAGCCCGCGAGGCAACTGCTACAGCGGCGAGCATTTCCGTGGCCAACGTCGCAGAGACAGTCCCACTTAGCATGGCGCCGACTTCGCCGAGAAGTTCGAGGCGCTGATCGAAAGCTACAACAATGGCAGCCGCAACATCGAACAGCTCTTCGAGGAACTGCTGAAACTTTCAAACAGTCTCGACGATGAAGAATTGCGCCACGTCCGCGAAAATCTCAGCGAAGAGGAACTGGTGATATTCGACATCTTGACGCGGCCCGCGCCGGAGCTGAGCACTGCTGAGCGTAACGAGGTCAAGAGAGTAGCCAAGGAGTTGCTGGCAAGCCTGAAGGCATTGCTGGTGTTGAATTGGCGGCAAAAAGCGGCAGCGCGCTCTTCATTGAAGCTGGCCATTGAGGACTCACTCGATAGCGGGCTGCCGAGGGCATATTCCCCGCAGCTTTTCGGCGAAAAGTGCTCTGCCATATTTGAGCACGTGTATGAGAACTATCCCGAACGAGAGATCACGGTCTACGCTTGAGATTTCTCTGGCAGATACGCGCGAGTCGCGGCGGGCGGTGCTGTGCTGTGCGGTCCTACTGAGATGTCTTGAAGATCGGTATGACATCAGCTCTCGCCTTGAGAGCGTCCAGATAATCCGCCCACGCCTGCATCATCTTCCGCCGCTCCGGCAAGTGCTCGGCGCGGTTGTACGCTGCCCGCACTCCGTCTCGCTCAGCATGGGCAAGCTGACGCTCAATAGCGTCTTTATGCCAACCCTGCTCATTCAGCAATGTCGAGGCCATTGAACGGAACCCGTGGCCGGTCATGTCCTCACGCGCGTAACCGAGCCGCCGAAGCGCCGCATTCACGGTGTTCTCGCTCATGCAGCGCGATTTGGAACGAATACTGGGGAATACGTAGATCCATTTGCCGTGATCCGCTGCAACTCGCGGAGGATGTCGACCACCTGTCGCGATAACGGCACGAAGTGCGCCTCGCGCATCTTCATGCGGACGGCAGGGATACGCCATTCGGCGCGGTCCAAGTCGATTTCCGTCCATTCCGCGCGCCGAAGCTCTCCCGGCCTCACAAATACCAGCGGCGCAAGCCGGAGGGCGGCGTGCGTGACCGGCTCGCCGGTGCAGCCATCGATGGCGCGGAGCAATTCCCCCACTGCCTTGGGTTCGACCACCGCGGCGTGGTGCTTCGGCTTATGGGGCCGAAGCGCACCGCGAAGATCACCGGCAGGGTCCCGTCTGGCGCGCCCCGTGTAGATCGCATACCGGAAAATCTGGCCGCAGTACTGCCGCAGTCGGCGCGGCGTCTCTCCCAGTTCCAGGGACTCGGCGCGCCGCAGCACCTCAAGCAAGTCCGGTGCCTCAATCCGCGCGATCGGCTTGGAGCCGATCCAGGGGAAGAGATGCTTCTCCATCCGCATTATGATCCCGTCGAGGGTGCTCTGCTCGAGTGCATTCTGTCGATTTGCGTGCCACTCACGCGCGATTGACTCGAAAGTGTTTGCCGCTTCTTCCAGTCGGGTCGCCTTCTCCGCTTTGCGCTTCTCGCTTGGGTCAATCTTGTTCGCTACGAGCCTGCGCGCTTCGTCGCGCCGCTCGCGCGCGGTCTTGAGATCGATGTCGGGATAGACCCCGAGCGACAGCCGCTTCTCCTTGTCGTGGAAGCGATACTTGAATCTCCACCACTTCCCGCCGCTCGGCGATACTTCGAGATAGAGGCCGCGTTCGTCGGTGAGCTTGTACGGCTTCTCCCGAGATTTTGCTTTCCGGATCTGCGTATCGGTCAAAGGCATGGTCTACCTCGCATCCGCAAAATCTGGGGCAACTGCTTTTCGGAGAACCGAGTTGCCCCACCATTTGCCCCATCCTGTACCTGGCTTTCCAGGGAAGGCGTTGGACGCAGATAAACTACAACTTACTGTTTATTCGATCAAATAAGGCGGGAAACTGGACGTTGCTGGACGTTATTGGAAGGGCGACTGGTGCCGGATGAGGGATTCGAACCCCCGACCTTCGGTTTACAAAACCGCTGCACTACCACTGTGCTAATCCGGCGTCGGCGGGCGGCAAAAGTAGCCGAGCCCCGTCGTTTTTTCAAAGTGTTTCGTGCTCAGAACGGCGGGCTGCGTTCGCGGCCCGCTCCGCCGCCGCCCTGATCATCGAGGACCTGGCAGGCCACCGGCAGCGGTCGACCAAGCGGCGTACCAGGCGCATGTATTGCAGGGTGTCTTCCATCACACGCGCCGGGATTTCGCCATGGGCGGTGGCTCGAAAGATGGAAGCCTTCCAGTGTTCGTAAGCGCTGAAGAAAGCTTCCAGCGCCTGTTCGCATTCGGTGGCATGTCCCGCACCCGGCTGCGCCAGATCGATCAGCGCCGCCGCCTGATCCGCGAGCTCCCGGGTAGGTCCGGCCACCGCTGAATCCGCCAGCAGTCCCAGCACTGCGCGCTGCTGATGCAGGGCCGGCAGAGTCTCCAAGACCGCGCGATAGTGCCTCAACACGGTCAGGAGGTTGGCGAGCCGGGGCAGGGTCTCCTCGGTCATGGATTGTCGATTCACCTCGGTCACGAAATTCGCGAGGGCATCGGCCAGCCGGGTCAGCGCGCGCTCACCACCGTTGACCATCCCGGGAGCGAGACCCACCGTGACGCGCGCCCGCACCAGCGGCAACAATTCCCCGGCGAGTCGCAGCAGCTCCTTCTCGAGACCTGCAACCGCCAAGGCAGGGATCTGTGCGACGTCACGTCCAAGGAAACGAGGCACGGCCAGAATTTCAGGCCGGGCCGTAAAGCGTCGTTGCAGGAAACGCCCGAGGTGTTCGGCAAGCGGCCACATGAGCAAGACACCAAGCACGTTGAACACCGTGTGAAACAGCGCAAGCAGCACAGCTGGAGATGATTGCAACTCGAGCGTGTCGACCAGCCATCGCGTGAACAGGAGCAGTAGCGGCAATAGCAGGAGTGCCACTGCTGCCGTGACCAGATTGAACGCAACATGCGCGGCGGCAGCCCGTCGAGCGTTGGCCGTGGCACCGATGGTGGCCAGCAGCGCGGTGATGGAGGTGCCGATGTTGGACCCGATTGCGGCCGCTGCCGCACCCGGGGTGGGCAAGAGCCCGGATTCCGCGAGGGTCAGCACGGCAGCGAGCGCCGCACTGGAGGATTGCATGAGTGCCGTGAGCAACATGCCCGCAAGCACCATGGCAGCAATGGCTCCGGGACTCGCATCCGCATAGGCACCGAGATCCACCTGCTGCCCCAGATGGGCAAAGCTCTGTTGAAGAAAACCGATTCCAAGAAAGAGCAGGCCGAAGCCTGCCAGTGCGAGTCCCGAACCACCCCTTCGACCGTCAGGGTCGCTCAGATTCAGCGCCATGCCGGCCCCGATCATGGGCAATGCCGCAACCTCAATCTTGATCTTGAAACCCAGCACCGCGACCAACCAGCCGGTCATGGTGGTTCCCACGTTGGCTCCGAAGAGCACCCAGAGCGACTGGCTGAAAGTCAGCAGACCCGCGTTCACGAAACCGATGGCGGCCACCGTCACCGCGCTCGAAGACTGGACCAGTGCAGTGACCACGGCGCCCGCCATGAGTCCGCGCCAGCGGGTTCGGGTGGACTGCGCCAGCAGGTTTTCCAAGGCTGGGCCGGCTGCGGTACGCAGCCCGGAAGTCAGCAGGTTCATACCCAGCAGGAAGAGCCCTACTCCTCCCAGCAAGATTCCCCACGTGTTCAAGGTGGTCACCGCGTCTGGCGCGTGCCGGGCGAGGATGTTGCGTTCCCGGTGGGCTTCGCTCACTCACAAGTTCGAGCGAAGGCGTGCCTTCGGGCAAAGGCTGAAGTTCCACGGGTAACTCGCGCAGCGCACTCTGCCGGCGTTGCGCCTGCCATCCGTACAACACGACGTTGGCCACGACCAATGCTATGGCCACCCAGCGCAAACGACTCGCGCGACTCGAGGGACTCATCCCGCCTCCGCAGCGGCGAGAATGCCGCGATGGACGAGATCCGGGACGATTTCGAGACTGAAGGAGCAGATCTCCTGCACCTGCGCTGCTTCCCCTCCCGTCAGAAACCAGCGGGGCTGTACGCCAAGTTCGTTTTTCCAGCGTGCGGCCACACGTTCCAGCAGACCGGCCACGGCATCCCGACAGCCGAGAGAAATCCCCTGCCTGGTGTTGGTGGCGAAATGCGCAACGGGTTCAAGATGGTCGATGTCGAGCTGCGCCGTACCCTGGGTGAGACTGCGCGCCATGAGCGCCAGCCCCGGGGCGATGAGTCCGCCGCGGTGGTCCCCCTGCCCGGTGACAACGTCCACCGTGAGTGCGGTTCCCGCATCCACCACGCAGACCGGTCCCAGTGTCTCCACCCATGCGGCGAGCGCGGCAAGCCAGCGATCGACCCCGAGGCGCGAAGGATCGTCGTAATGCGTCGTCATGCCTGCACACTCACGCTGCACACGCATGAAGCGCGGCGCAAGCCCCCAACGGGCTTCGCAGAATCCGGTGAGCGCGTCCGCCACGGCGGCTCCGCCGACATTGGCCACCAGAATCTCACCCGGTCTGGCGGCCTGCTCCAGGGCACGGGCGAGAATCGAATCAAGCGCCTCACCGCGCCAAGCACAGGCTCCCAGCAGCTGCAGACTTCCAGCGTCTTCCAGCGCGGCCTTGATCCGCGTGTTGCCGATATCGATCACAAGTCTCATGGCGTGACGATCCGAACATGGCCCGAAAGAAAGGCCTCGGTGCGGCCCTCGTGCTCGATGAGCAGCATGCCAGTGGAGTCCACGCCGCGAGCTGTGCCAACGACCGTGCGGCCCGGCAATTCCAGCTGTACGCGCCGCCCCGCAAGGCCATCGTAGTGGGCCCAGGCAGCAGTGAGCGGGTCGAAGCCTGCACGCGCAAAATCCGCCAGATACCGGGCCAATGCTTCCAGCACACGCGCAGCGACCCGATTCCTGCCCGGCGCCCTGCCCAAGGCCTCGTGCAGATCAACCACCGGCTGCGAGATGGCGGCGCGCACGCGGGCGGGGATGTGCACGTTCAAGCCGATACCGATGACCACGGTGCTGGGCCCGCCATGTTCCGCGCGCATTTCGATGAGGATGCCAGCGAGCTTGCGCCCATCGTAGAGCACATCATTCGGCCACTTGAGGCGCACGCCTGCGATTCCCATGTCGTCCACTGCTTGCGCGACCGCGATGCCGACCACAAGACCGAGTGCGCTCATCGTGGCGGGCGGAGCATCGAAGCGCCAGCCCAGCGAGACACACAGCCCACTGCCGGGCGGCGCCACCCAGACATCGCCGCGTCGCCCCCTGCCCGCACTCTGGTATTCCGCGAAAAGGGCATGTCCATGCACCGTCCCTGCAGTTGCCTGTTGCAACAGACGCTCATTGGTTGAATCCGTTGCCTGCAGGCAAGTGAGGACGGGTAGCGCGGCATTGGCGGCAGGCGTGAGCTGGCTGCGTATGGCGGCCTCGTCGAGAAACTCGAAGCCCTGCGAAAGTCGATAGCCCTTCCCGGGCACGGCGAGTATGTCCAGCCCCATGGCTTGCAGGCGTTGCACCCGCGCCCAGATAGCCGCGCGGGACACTCCGGCAGCGCGTGCCAGATCCGCACCCGAATGCGCCCGTCCATCGGCCAGCGACGCCAGCAGTTCGAAAGTCCTGTCAGTCATGGTGATCGGAGGCGAGCCTGGAGTCTGTGCGCACGCTGGGGTCTACGCTAGGGTAAACGCGGCGCGTCAGTCTCGCGCAGAATCCGGGGCTGGGGGATGAAGGCGTTGGGTCTTCTGCAAATCGGGGTCCACCGCGGGCTTGACCGCGGCGGGCACCGGAACTTCGAAGGTCAGATCCTTGCCCAGTGCTGCCGCAGCTGCGCTGCGCTCGGAAAGCAAGGCTGCAGCTCTGCCATCGTCGAGCGTCCGATCATCCCGGCCTGCCACAGCGCGGGGCTCGATATTCACATCATCCCCATCCGGATTGGAGAAGAAGGCCTCGCGATCCGCTTCCAGCGCAGCCAGATCCTCCGCCGAGAGACCCGCCGCCAGCAGGGTATTCCGATCCGAAACAAGGGTCTGCTCACCCGAGAAAGTCCCCGCTTGCGGGGACTCCTTGCCTTCGGTGGTGAACGCGAATTCAAACTTGTGAAAGCGGATGCGGTCCCCGGGGCGAAGTTGGCGCTCACCGAGCACGCGTTCATCGTTGACGAACGTCCCGTTCACACTGCCGAGATCCACCAGCCACCATGCCCCATCCTTCTGCTTGAGGATGGCGTGGCGCCGGCCGACCGTCGCCTTGTTGATGACAAAATAATCGACATGTTCCGTATCCACCCCCATCGTGCGTCCGATCACCATCTGACGTCCGCTCAAGGCCCGGCTCGGCGTGTCGGTAATCCCGTGAACATCCACCAGCACGGCACGCCCCGATTGCGCGGGGGCTGAGGATTTCGCAGCCGCGGCCACGCCGTTCCGTCGGCGCCACCACACAAGGGCAGCCCCCCCAGGATCAGCACGCCACCACCCCACACCAATGCCGGGTTCCTCGCGAGCAGCCCCGTCTTCTTGTCCGCCGTGACGACTGGCGCATCCGCCGGAGCGCTCTGCAGTTCCCGGTAGAGATCCTCCACCGGCACGCCGCTCTCGCGGGACATCTCCTCCAAGGCCTGACGCTCCTCGGGGCTCAGCACCGGGGTCTCGGCTGCGTCCTTCTTGTCCGTGGCGGTCTGGGTACCCGCCTCAGCGGCGAGTGATTCGGGTGTGGCCGAAAGAAACTCCTCCAGAATCTCGGCTTCGCCTGCTGCCTCCGGTGCCACCGGTTCGGAGGTGACTTCCTGCTCGGGAGTCTCCTCGAACAAGGCTTCCGCATCGCCGATGTCCTCGACTGGATCGCCGGGGATTTCGTTGGCATCGGGCGCGTCCGGCTCGGTCTCGACGCCGGCCAGCAGTTCGTCCAGCGCCACCCCGGTCTCCTTGGCGAGAGCCTCCAGTGCCGCCCTTTCCTCAGCACTCAGGTTCGCGGCCTTTCGCGCGGCGGCAGCTGCGGTCTCCGCATCCACCACGGGCGTCTCGCGCATGAGCAGCTCATGCAGCCCCGCGTAGGCTGCTTCGAGATCCTTCGGATTAACGGCGCGCACCACCTCACCCCGGGTGCGCTCGGCAAGCGCATCGAGCATTTCCAAATCGGCGCCAGCCGTGAAGGCCAGCGACAGAAGGCGGATTTTCCCGGCACTGGCCTCCCGGGTGAGCGCGTTGCGCAGCCAGTCCGCACGCTCGCGATCCAACGTCGCGCTGCCGGTGTCCACGATGCCGTCGGATGCGAAAATGATGCTGCGTGGCACCTGGGGCCTGCCACGCAGCGAGAGTTCCAGGATGGCGCGTTCGATGGCGGCCGGGCTGTCGGTAAACTGCCCGCGCAGATCCATGCTGCGGAGACTCGCGCGCAGCGCCGCCTTGTGGGCCGCCGTCGCCGGCGCCAAGGGGTTGGTCAGTCGTGCTGTCTGGTCAAAGAGGATAAGGCCGACATTGATCTCCTCCGGCAGTTCGTCGAGAAAGTCCGCGGCCTTCTCCCGGGACAGGAAGCCCGGGTCGAGTTTGCGCATGCTGCCCGAGTTGTCGAGCACCAGTATCAGATCCTGCGGCGCGCCCCAAGCGGTCATTCCCCACAAGGCAGCAAGAAGCAGGACGACCGCGCGACTGAAAAGATGGCCCATGTGGGAAACTCCGGAAGAGGCCCCCGTAGTCTAACCAAAGTCGAGCCCCGATTTGCCTTTGCACCACAAGCCTGCACCCCGGAGATGGAAGGACTCGCACCGGACACTTCGATGGTCTGGCCGGGGTCGTCTGCCGGTACTGGCCTTGGCCCTCCTCGCGCTCGCGGGATGTGCCGCACCGGGTTACTACGCCCAGGCCGTGCATGGGCAGATCTCGCTGATGCTGGCACGGCAGCCTGTCGCTGAGGTGCTGGCCGCGCCCGAGACTGCGGAGGAAACTCGCCGCGCGCTGACCCTGGCAAGCGATGCCCGGAACTTTGCGCACAGGGAACTCGGCCTTCCGGACAACGGCAGCTACCGGAGCTACGTCGACCTCCGTCGGCCTCATGTCGTGTGGAATGTGTTCGCGGCCCCACCCTACTCCCTGGAGCTCAGGTCGAGCTGCTTCCTGTTGGTGGGCTGCCTGACTTACCGGGGTTATTTTTCGGAAGTCGCCGCCCGCAGGCATGCGGAGCGTCTGCGGGCACGCGGCGAGGACGTGTTCGTGGGCGGTGTCAGCGCCTACTCCACGCTGGGCTGGTTTGCTGATCCTCTGCTTTCCTCGATGCTGAGGTGGGATGAATCCACCCTCGTGCGCACACTGTTCCACGAACTCGCCCACCAGTGGCTCTACGTGCCCGGCGACACCATGTTCAATGAAAGCTTTGCCATGACGGTGGCGGAGGCCGGCCTGGTTCGCTGGTGGCATGCCCGCCATCCCGGTGCTCCGCTGCCCGAAGATTTCGCCCATGAGGAAGCATTCGTTGCACTGGTGCTCGAATACCGCGAGCACCTGTCACACCTCTATTCCTCGGCGTTGCCGGAACCCTCGAGGCGGAAACGCAAGGATGAAATCCTGGCCGCGCTGCGCGGGGATTTTGCACGAAGCGCCCGGGATTGGCCGGAAATGGCGGATTACTCGCGCTGGCTGGAGCAGGACTTGAACAACGCGAAGCTTGCCTCGGTAGCGGCCTATCATGTCTGGGTGCCGTCCTTCCGGGCCTTGCTTGCACGCTCGCAAGGTGACCTGTCGCGCTTCCGTGATGCCGCGGCGGATATCGGCACACTGCCGCCCGCAGCACGTGAGAACGCCCTGCGTGCACTGGCGGCTGAGCTCCGATGAAATCCTGAAGCCCAAGGCGGGTGAAGAATCCTGAACCTGTCAGAGTGTGGGCAGGGCAATTCCCGCGAACAAGGCTTCAAGCGATTCGCCATCACGCGCCGCCGCGGCGGCATCCACCAGTTCGCGCGTGAGGTGCGGAGCGAACAGCTCCATGAAGTCGTACATGTAGCGTCGAAGAAAGCTGCCCCGACTGAAACCTATGCGGGTCACGCTGTAGTCGAAGAGATGACTGGCGTCGATGGCTACCAGATCCTGATTCTGGCCGGCATCAAAGGACAAGCTGGCAACGATGCCGACTCCCAGCCCAAGCCGCACATAGGTCTTGATGACATCCGCATCGGTCGCGGTGAACACCACCTTGGGCACGAGGCTCTCGCGGCGGAATGCTTCATCCAGCTGTGAGCGCCCGGTAAAACCGAAGACATAGGTCACCAGCGGATATTCCGCCAACGCCTGCAAGGAAACCCGCTTCACCCGCGTGAGCGGATGGCCGGGTGGCACCACGATGCTGCGGTTCCAGCGGTAGCAGGGCAGCATCACCAGGCCTTGGTAGAGCTCGAGTGCTTCCGTGGCAATCGCGAAATCCACCGCATGTTCGGCAGCGAGCTCGGCAATTTGCGAAGGCGAACCCTGGTGCATGTGCAAGGCCACCTCCGGATATCGGGCGATGAACTTGCGAATCACCTCGGGCAACACGTAACGGGCCTGGGTATGCGTGGTCGCGATGGAAAGGCTGCCCCGCCGCTGATCGGTATGCTCCCTGGAGATCCGCTTGATGTTCTCGGCCTCAGCCATTATTCGCCCGGCAAGCGCGATGATCTGCTGCCCTGCCGGCGTGATGTCCGTGAACTGCTTACCCGTGTAACGACCCACCGAAATTCTGCTCAGGTGCTATGTTGAGAAGGAGGCATACCCATGAGCGACGTGATGGAAGAAGAGATCAAGCGCTGGACGGCGCGACGGAAGTCAGCCTTGGTGCTGGATATCCTGCAGGGCAGGACCACGGTGTCGGAATCTGCCCGCCAGTTTGACCT
>VGUA01000097.1 GCA_016874535.1 Gammaproteobacteria bacterium | reverse complement strand
CAGCATGCGCTGGATGCGGACCAGCTGCCACGCGACTGGTCGCTCAGCTCGGACAGCCTGGCCCTGTGGCTCGCCAATCGTCTCCAGGCCGACGCCCTGTTGCTGGTGAAGCCCTTTGATCACCCGGGTATTCGGGACTGCACGCCCGGGCAGTTGCGGGAATTTGCGTCCCGGGGAGTGCTGGATGCCTGTTTCCCGCGGCTCACACCCAGCTGTCCGGTGCATGTCCTCGCGGCCCGGGACGGGCCGCACGACCTTGCATTTCTTGATTCAAGCCCACCCCCGCGTGGCCGCTAGACAGCTTGGTGAGCATGTCCTGCTTGCCTCCCTGCAAGTCCTCGACCCGGAGCCCACCGATGCGTGATCACTCGACTGCCCTTTCGCTCAAGGCCCAGATGCTGTGTGTCGGTGGCGCAGGAGCCGCTGGCATCCTGCTCACTGCGCTCGCGGAGTTCGTGCCCGTACCACGGGCAACCTTGATCTTCCCGCTGATCGGGGCGGCTCTGCCCTTGGCGGTGGCCGGCATACTCGGGACCCGGTTGGCCGAGCGGGCAGGTCGGCTCAAGCAGGCCCTGCGCAACCCCGAGGCCGCCACGACACCCGGGCTGGAGGGCGCGGACGAACTGGCCGACATCGCGCACCTGCTGGCAGAGGAGCAGCGGCGGGTGCGGGCGCAACGCCAGTATCTCGTCGAAACAGGCGCCACGCTCAGGACCACCGCGACAGAAGTTCAGGCCGCCTGTAGCGAGGCGCAGCAGGGAGTGCGCCGCCAGCACCAGTCACTGCAGCAGGCGGTGGAGGAGTTGCCCGCCCTCCAGCAGACCCAGGCGGGACAGGTGTCCGTGGCGTCGGCACTCGGCAGCGAGGCCGGGCGCGTGGTGGCAGTTGTCGAGCGGAACGGAGAGAGCGTGGAGACCCTGGGCAGCCTGCTGGCGAGAGCCGACGAAGGATTGGCTGACGCCGAGGCCGCCCTGGCAGCGCTTGCGGAGGAGGGCGCACGGATCGCCAAGGCCCTGTCCGCGTTCGATGCTCTGGCGGAAGAGATCTCACTGATTGCCCTCAATGCCTCCATCGAGGCTGCACGCGTTGGTACGGCAGGGCAGGGCACAGCAATCATGGCAGACGAGGTGGCCGGACTGGCGGGGCGTGCGCGCAGTTTCAGCGAGGATCTGAGTCGTACGCTGGCGAGACTCGATACGGGCGCTTCGGCCGCGGCCGAACCGCTGAAGCGCGGGCGTGGCCTGATGGAGAATGGACGGAAGGAACTCGCCGATCTGCGCGTGGCCTGTGCCACGGAGCGTGAGGGTCTGGAGGCCTTGGCTGAGGGACTGGCCGCTCAGGTTCGGGATCTCGCCTCGAGTCTGGAGATCACGTCCCGGCTCGCCGACACACTCGGCGAAGTCCAACGTGACTCGGTGGAGAGTGAGGCAAAGGTATTCAGGGTCTCGCAGCGAAGCCGCACGCTGGTCTCCCTCCTCGACGCCCAGCAGATCACGACCGTGAATCTGGGGGAGGCCAGGTCGGGCGGACGTGCGGGTAAAGCCTGACGGCGGTGCGTGAAGCACCGCCAACCCGGAATGCGGGCCAAGGATGAGATCCACTGGAGTGGCGGTACAGTTCAGCTTGCCCGACGCGCGATCATGCCCCTCATAAAGCCCCTCAGCAGACGCTGACTTCGACCACTTGGTGGACATGTTCATCAGGTTCACGAAGAAGTCGTTGCAGAGCGTACCCGGGCGAGCGGTCAACACGCCGTGGGCACTGCTCCGCGTGTTCGCACCCATCGCCGCATGCCTCCAACCAGCACCGTCATCTCCGGCACCGTGAGGGTGAGCAGGTTGGCCCGTTCGATCAGCATTTCCACCGGCGGAAGCTCGTTGCCCTCGCCATAGTAATTGCGGAACGCATCTGCCTTGGGTTCCAACACCGCGAAGGACGCCACATCGGTCTGCTCCTGCGAGGCATCGGTGCGGCCGGGCGAGAACGGCACTTCCACGGTGTGACCCGCAGCCTTGGCTGCCTGCTCCACACCGGCAGCGCCGCCGAGGACGATCACATCCGCGAGGGACACTTTCTTCTTGCCGCCGGCTTGCGCCGTGTTGAACGCCTGCTGCACGCCTTCCAGCTTCTGCAGCACCTTCGCAAGCTCGGCCGGATCATTCACCGCCCAGTCCTGTTGCGGGGCGAGCCGCACGCGAGCGCCGTTTGCACCTCCACGCCGGTCCGAGCCGCGGTAGCTGGCGGCCGACGCCCAAGCCGTGCGCACCAGTTCTGCCGGTTTGATGCCGGTGGCCAGAATGCTCGTCTTGAGGGCTGCGACATCCTTGGCGTCGATCAACTCATGATCCACCGGCGGAACCGGGTCCTGCCAGGTCAGATCCTGGGCCGGTGCTGCTGAACCCAGATAACGCGTACGCGGCCCCATGTCGCGATGGGTCAGCTTGAACCAGGCGCCTTCGAGGCCGCTGGTCACAGTGTCCGCACTCTAGCCTGTGCCGCACTTGTTTTCCCAGCCGAATCCCTGCTGTTCGAGGCCAGCGGCCGCAGGCTCGGGGCCCACGCATTTGTCAGGCTTGTGGGCACCATGGGCCTTGCCGAAGGTGTGACCGCCTGCGATCAGCGCCACGGTCTCTTCATCATTCATCGCCATGCGGCCAAAGGTTTCGCGAATGTCGCGTGCCGCCGCGAGCGGAGCGGGCTTGCCGTTCGGGCCCTCCGGATTCACGTAGATGAGACCCATCTGCACGGCAGCAAGGGGCTTCTGCAGATTCCGATCGCCGTGGTAGCGCTGGTCGGCGAGGAATTTCGATCCCGGGCCCCAGTAGAACAAGTCGGCCTCCCAGTCATCGGTGCGACCACCGGCAAAGCCGAAGGTCTTGAAGCACATGGATTCGAGTGCCACGTTGCCGGTGAGCACCATGAGGTCGGCCCAGGAAATCTGCCGGCCGTATTTCTGCTTGATTGGCCACAGCAGCCTGCGCGCCCTGTCGAGGCTCACGTTGTCCGGCCAGCTGTTCAGCGGTTCGAAACGTTGCTGGCCACCGTCCGCGCCACCCCGCCCCTCGGAAATGCGGTAGGTACCCGCACTGTGCCATGCCATGCGGATGAAGAACGGGCCGTAGTGGCCGTAATCTGCGGGCCACCAGTCCTGCGAGGTCGTCATCAGGGTGGCGATCTCTTTCTTCAGCGCGTCGATGTCGAGCTTCTGGAATTCTTCCGCGTAGTTGAAATCGTCACCCATGGGGCTCGATTCTGCGGCGTGTTGGCGCAGGGGGCGCAAGTCCAGGCGTTCCGGCCACCAGTCCTGGTTGGTCATCGGCTTGCCTTCGGCAAGTGCCGTTCCCGGGAAAACGAGTGGCGAAGCAGCCACTGTCGCCAGGAGCATCATCGAGAGTCTTGTTCTGCGCACGGTCATCCTCCTCATCTTTCAAGAGGATGCATGCTAGGCGGAGCACTGCGTCGGCGGAAATTGGTCGTTTCAATGAGTGCGACAGGGAGCCCCAATGAGCCGCGCGCCCGGATTGCACGCATAAAAAAAGCCGGAAGCCAGTCTCCTGGCTTCCGGCCAATGCAGCACGCTTAGCTCCAATCGTGGAGGTCTGGTCTAATGCCCAATTAGTCCCAGCTAAGCGCACCGCCTGTCTGATATTCCGTGACCCGTGTCTCGAAGAAATTCTTCTCTTTCTTGAGGTCGATGATTTCACTCATCCACGGGAACGGATTGCTCGCTCCTGGATACTGCTCGGCCAGCCCTATCTGGGCGCAGCGCCGGTTGGCGATGTATTGGAGATATTCCTCGAACATGTTCGCGTTGAGGCCCAGGATGCCTCTGGGCATGGTGTCCCTGGCATAGCTGATCTCAAAATCGATGGCCTCGCGAATCAGGGTGATGATTTCGCGCTGGAACTCCTCGGTCCACAGATGCGGATTCTCGACCTTGATCTGGTTGATGACATCGATGCCGAAATTCATGTGCATCGATTCGTCACGCAGGATGTACTGGAACTGCTCCGCCACGCCGGTCATCTTGTTGCGGCGACCCATGGACAGGATCTGCACGAAGCCGACATAGAAGAAGATGCCCTCGAACACCACATAGAAGGCAATCAGATCCCGCAGCAAACGCTGATCCGCCTCCGGCGTCCCGGTGCGGAAAGTGGGATCCCCCAGGCTCTCCGTGAAACGCATGGCCCATGAGGCCTTGTCGTGCACGGCGGGGATCTCACGGTACATGTTGAAGATCTCGGCCTCGTCGAGCCCCAGGCTCTCCACGCAGTACTGGTAGGCGTGGGTGTGCAGGGCCTCTTCGAAAGCCTGACGGAGTAGGTACTGGCGGCACTCGGGGTTGGTGATCAAGCGATAAACCGCCAGCACCAGGTTGTTCGCCACCAGCGAATCGGCCGTGGAGAAAAACCCGAGGTTGCGCTTGATGACCTGGCGCTCGTCATCCGTCAGGCCATCACGGCTCTTCCAGAGGGCGATGTCCGCCGTCATGTTGATTTCCTGCGGCATCCAGTGGTTGGCGCAGGCATTGAGATACTTCTGCCAGGCCCACTTGTACTTGAAGGGCACCAGCTGGTTCAGGTCTGCCCGGCAGTTGATCATCATCTTGTCGTCTACGGCCAGCCGGCGGGCGCCAAACTCCACCTGCTCGAGGCCGGTTGCGCCAGCCTGTTCCGGTGCCTGAGGCACGACCGGGGCGGTTCCCACGGCCTTCATGGGCGCCGCGGCTTCCGGTTCGAGACGGCCCAGCATTTCGGTGGCGGCAGCGGCGCGCGCATAGCGCTCGACGTCCGTGTTCGTGTTCGCGTTCATGTTTCCGGCGGGCTGCTTGAACTTCGCCAGCGGATCATCCCAATTCAACATTCACTCCCCCTGCAAATCTTGCGCAAATTCTTTCCAGACCTGGTGGCGGTGGACCTTACTGGCAGGCTTCGCAATCCGGATCCAGGATCGAGCACACTTTGGGACCCTCGACTGCAGGTGCCGCCATCTGTGCCGCCTTCTGCTGCTGTACGGCATTCAGCTTGCCGTCGCTGAGCGTGCTCTTCTCCACATGCGTGGCCCCGATGGTGCGCAGGTAGTAGGTGGTTTTCAGGCCTTTCACCCACGCCAGCTTGTAGAGGTTGTCCAGCTTGCTGCCGTTCGGCTCCGCCATGTAGAGATTCAGCGATTGCGCCTGATCCAGCCATTTCTGGCGACGGGAACCCGCTTCCACCAGCCAGCGTGCATCCATTTCGAACGCGGTGGCGTACAGGGCTTTGAGGTCCTGTGGGATGCGGTCGATGTGGGCCACGCTGCCATCGTAGTACTTGAGATCGTTGACCATGACCTCGTCCCACAGGGCACGCTTCTTGAGATCCTCGACCAGGAACATGTTTACCACCGTGAACTCTCCGGAGAGGTTCGATTTCACGAACAGGTTCTGGTACGTCGGTTCGATTGACTGGCTGACCCCGCAGATGTTCGAGATGGTGGCGGTGGGTGCGATCGCCATGCAGTTCGAGTTGCGCATGCCCACCGTCTTCACCCGCTGGCGCAGGCTTGACCAGTCAAGCGACTGGCTGCGGTCCATGTCCAGATAGCCACCGCGGCCCTGTTCCAACAGCTCGATGGAATCGTGGGGCAGCACGCCGCGGCTCCACAGAGAGCCCTCGAAGCTGGGGTAGGTGCCGCGCTCTGCGGCCAGATCGGTGGAGGCCTTGATCGAGAAGTAGCTCACGGCCTCCATTGAACGGTCGGCGAATTCCACCGCTTCCTGCGAAGCGTAGGGCAGGCGCAGGTGGTAGAGGCAATCCTGGAAGCCCATGACGCCGAGTCCCACCGGGCGATGCCGCAGGTTGGAGGCGCGGGCGGCCGGCACGCTGTAGAAGTTGTAGTCAATGACGTTGTCGAGCATGCGCATGGCCACCGCGATGGTCTTCTCGAGCTTCTGCATGTCGAGTCCCTGCGGACCCATGTGCTCCGAGAGATTGACCGACCCCAGGTTGCACACTGCGATCTCGTGACCGGGCGAAGTGTTCAGCGTGATCTCCGTGCACAGGTTGGAGCTGTGCACCACGCCCACATGTTGCTGGGGCGAGCGGAGATTGCACGGGTCCTTGAATGTGACCCACGGATGTCCGGTCTCGTAGAGCATGCCGAGCATCTTGCGCCAGAGATCCACCGCCCGCACTTTCTTGTGGTTGCGGATCTCGCCACGCGCAGCGCGTTCCTCGCACTGTGCATAGCGTCGTGCGAATTCCTCACCGAAGAGATCGTGCAGATCCGGCACGTCATCCGGCGAAAACAGGGTCCATTCACCGTCCTCACAAACGCGCTTCATGAACAGATCCGGCACCCAGTTGGCGGTGTTCATGTCATGCGTGCGCCGGCGGTCGTCACCGGTATTCTTGCGCAGGTCGACGAATTCCTCGATATCGATATGCCAGGTCTCGAGGTAGGCGCACACCGCGCCCTTGCGCTTGCCGCCCTGGTTCACGGCGACCGCCGTATCGTTGGCGACCTTCAGAAACGGCACCACGCCCTGTGACTTGCCATTGGTGCCCTTGATATGGGCACCCATGCCGCGCACCGGCGTCCAGTCGTTGCCGAGTCCGCCCGCGAATTTGGACAGCAGGGCGTTGTCCTTGACTGCACCGAAGATGCCATCGAGATCATCCGGCACCGAGGTGAGATAGCAGGAGGAGAGCTGCGGTCGGAGCGTGCCCGAATTGAACAGGGTGGGCGTGCTGCTCATGAAGTCGAAGGTGGACAGCAGATCGTAGAACTTGATGGCCCACTCTTCCGGCTCGATCTCGTTGATCGCCAGCCCCATCGCCACGCGCATGAAGAAGGCCTGCGGCAGCTCGAAGCGCGTGTCGTCGTATTGCAGGAAGTAGCGGTCGTAGAGGGTCTGCAGGCCGAGGTAGGTGAACTGGAAGTCCCGCTCCGCCTTGATGGCATGGCCTAGGCGCTTGAGATCGAAATTGCCGAGGCGCGGATCCATCAACTCGAGATCGATGGCGCGCTTCACGTAGTTCTCGAAGTAATGCGGATAGCGCTCGACCATCTCGTGCTGGGTTGCCGTGTCCACATGGTTGCCCACATACGTGAGGGCTTCCTGGCGGAATGCGTCCATCAGCATGCGCGCGGCCACATAGGTGTAGTTGGGGTCGCGTTCGATGAAGGTCCGGGCGCTCATCACGAGCGCCCGTGAGACGTCCTCTTCGGCCACGCCATCGAACAGCGAGCGCATGGCTTCGGCGAGGATCAGCGCCGGATCCGTGTTGGGGATGTCCTGGCAGGCCTCGGTGACGATGCGCTGGAGCCGGTTGCTGTCGAGCGGCACCCGCACGCCATCGCGCCGGGTGACCGAGATCTGGGGCGTGGTGGCGGTGGCGGCCTCGACCAGTTCCTGCTTGCGCGCGCGCTCGCGGGCCCGCTCCTCGCGATAGAGCACATAGGAACGTGCAACCCGGTGGTGCTCGCTGCGCATCAGGGCCAGTTCGACCTGGTCCTGGATGTCCTCGATATGCACGGCGCCCCCCGCGGGCATGCGGCGGGTGATGGCGCGGATGACGGAATCAGCCAGTTCTTCGACCGTCTCGTGGACCCGCGTGGAGGCCGCGGCGTTGCCGCCCTCCACGGCGAGGAAGGCCTTGGTCATGGCGATCTTGATCTTGTCGCCATCGAAAGCGGTGACCTTGCCGTTACGGCGAATCACCTTGAACTCGCCAGGGGCGGTCGCGGCGAGTTCAGTCTGTGTGGCCCCGGCGGGAGTGTCCGAGGTCCACAGGTTCCTGCCAGCCACGCGGCTGACGGCGGAATTTTCGAGATCCATGCATGCTCCTCTGTGGCGAAAGAGGTTTGTGGGGACCTGTGACCAGGCCTTCGAAATTTTCTGGGAACGGCGTGTAAGCGCTTGTATGACACCACAATAAGATGTGCCTCACAAGCCCCGCGACCACAAGATAGTGTGGATTCTTCTGTGGATCCAGTCCCTGGGACCGGGTGCAAGCTGGGCACAATCTGGGGATAACTTTCGGGCCTTCGAGGCCGATCAGGGCCTTACGGAAAAATCGGTCAAAAAACGGCCAGGGTCTCCGTCCAGTCCCGTGGGCGGGCGGTGGCAGGGTCGGTCAGAGGGCGTTGCGCAGATAGACGGGGAGGGCGGCTTCAGGAGCGAGCCCTGCGCCCCGCTGCAAGAGGGGCGCGGCGAGTTCCGCCACGTCGCAGGCCTGCGGAAAGGCAAATTCGGCTGGCGCAACGGCTGCCGGCTGGAGATGCGCGAGATCCTCGTGCGTGAGCAACTCGACACCCCGCCCCACCAGCGCCCAACTGGCGCCTGCGGCCTGCATCAATGCAGCGATCGGAGTCGCCTGCTCGGCGAGCACGAGGCGCGCCTGACCGTGCTGAACGTCGTACCCCCCCCAGTACACCTCCTGCCGCCTTGCGTCGAGTATCGGCAACTGACCTGCGTGGCCAGTGGCACGCCAGCCACCATGGGCCAACGCCGCCAGACTGGAGAGGGGAAGCACCGGCAGATCGTGCGCCAGGGCAATACCCTGCGCCGCGCTGGCCGCCACGCGCACGCCGGTGAAAGCCCCCGGACCGCTGCCGAAGGCCAGACCATCGAGTGCCGAGGATGGCATTCCCGCCTCGGCCAGCAGTGCTTCGCAGGCGGGAAGCAGGTGGAGCGTGTGGCTCGCAGGAGCGAGCTGGTGACGCTGCAGGCAGCGGCCGTCCAGCCACAAGGCAACGGAGCAGAATTCGCCGGAAGTCTCGAGCGCCAGAATCTTCATGTCGGAGTCATGTCCCGCACATTGCCTTGGGGGATCGGCGCTGAAGGCTCGCCCCGGTATACTCCTGACGCATGTTCACTCCCGTGGAAACCTTCATCGCGTGGCGTTATACCAGAGCGCAACGCAGGACTCAGTCGGTTTCGCTGATTGCCGGGATCTCCATCTCGGGTGTGGCACTGGGCATTGCCGCCCTGCTCACCATCCTCTCGATCATGAACGGCTTTGGCCGGGAAATGCGGGAACGCCTGCTGGGCATGACGGCGCATGTGGAAGTGGAGGCGACGGCCGGCACGATTCCCGCCTGGCAGGATCTGGGTGCCGCGTTGGCGGGCCAATCCGCGGTCACCGGCTGGGCGCCACTCATCGAAGGCCAAGCGCTCTTGACCCGGCAGAATGCCGTGCAGGGCGCGCAGGTCCGTGGCATCGATCCGGCTCGTGAGGCGCTGGTGAGTGCCCTGCCACGACATGTGAGGGCAGGCAGCCTCGATGCCCTGGAGCCCGGCCGCTTCCGGATTCTGGTCGGTGCGGGCCTTGCAGAGGCACTTGGCCTCAGCGTGAGTGACAGTGTGATGCTGGTGCTCGCAGAGCCCCTACGCACGGCCAGCGGCATGCTGCCCCGCCTGAAGCGCTTCGAGGTGGCGGGGATTTTTGAAGCCGGTGTGCAGGAGTTCGATACCGCCACTGTCTTCATTCATCTGGACGATGCACAGCGCGTGTTTCGGCGACAGGAGGGCGTGGATGCCCTGCGCATCCTGTCGCGTGACCCTTTCGATCTCGCGACCCTCTTGGCGGGACTGCCAAGCACGCATGCGGGGAAGGCACTCAAGCTCACGCCGTGGACCGAGCGCCACGTCAATCTGTTTCGCGCCCTGGAGACCGAGAAAATCGTGATGTTCGTGATCCTGCTGTTGAGCGTGGGCGTGGCGGCCTTCAACCTCGTGTCTACACTCGTCATGGTGGTCACGGAGAAAACCGGTGAAATCGCCATCCTGCAGACCCTGGGCCTCACACCGCGGCGCGTATTGCGCGTTTTCTTCACGCAAGGCGCGCTCATCGGCGGTGCCGGGGTCGTTGCAGGCACCGTTCTCGGCGTCCTGCTGGGAACGCGGATCGACGCGATCATCGCCTGGCTCGAACAGACGCTCGGCTTCAAGATCCTCGCGCCCGACGTGTACTACATCAGCCACATCCCAGCGCGACTCGAGCCTTTGGATGTGGCGGTGACCCTGTGCGTCGCCCTTGTTCTCTGCCTGCTGGCGCCGCTGTATCCGGCGTGGCTCGCCAGTCGCACCCGCCCCGCCGTGGAGCTTCGTCATGAATGACACCCCGGTG
>VGUA01000096.1 GCA_016874535.1 Gammaproteobacteria bacterium | reverse complement strand
CCCTCCAGGCTCACGAGCGAGCTGTAGCGATAGGCCCAGGCAGCGACCAGTTCCAACAGGCCGGTAGCTTCGCCTGCGGGTTCCGGGGAAGGGGAGGACTGTGCCCGGATTTGGGAGCTTGTCGCGGAATGAGGCTCAGCCGGAGACCGGTGGCGGAGCGCACCATCCAGCGCCAGGTGAGGCAAGACGATTCCGGCCCAGAGCATCTACGCCCCGCGGCATCAGTGAAGCACGCTTGCGCGCAGGCGGATGGCCCGGGCAGGCGGATTGCGGCCGCGACACTTGAGCACACGGAGCAGGGTGCCGGCCGGCGTGGTTTCCACGGCCAGCCGTAGTGGTGCTGGTGAGGCATGACAGGCCTGTGATGCCTCCCGGAACAGGAAACCCAGGGTCCGGCCGTGCTCTGCCGCCACCTGCAGCCGGCGCAGGGTCTTGTCATCCGGCGTCGCAGGCCAACCCAGCACGGCGCCACAACAACCAGCCCGCAAGGCCTGTTCCATGGCCCAGCAAGCTTCATGCGCCCGGGCCTCCAGCACATGCAGCTGCGTCAGTCGCACTCCCGCTCGTTGCCAGGCCTGCGCGCAGGGGCGATGGGGTGGAGCCACCAGCAGCACCGGGTGATCGGCGGCGGTAATCGCCGCCAGCGCGGGGAGAATCAGCGACAGCTCACCGAGGCCGGCGGCCGGCGCGAGCACTTCCACCAGACCGGACTCGGGCCAGCCCGGCACTGGCAGCATGGCATCCAGTGCCTGCAAACCCGTGGAGCAGCGGGCCTGCGCACTGCCTGCTCCAACCGGGCCCACACCACGACCGGTATCCCGGCCACGCCAGATCTGGGCGCCACGCAGCAGGGTTTCCAGAGCAGCAGGCGAAGTCTTCATGCGCGACGCACCAGGCCACAATAGAGGCCCTCGATGGCAAAGCTCGCCGTGGGTGGAACCTCGATGGGGGGATAGTCCGGGTTGCGGGGCAGGAGGGTGATGCGGCCCGCCGCGTGGCGCAGTCGCTTGACCGTGATTTCATCCTCCAACCGGGCCACCACGATCTGGCCGTCGAGGGCCACGGAAGTGCGGTGCACGGCGATCAGATCGCCCTCCAGAATTCCCTCGTCGCGCATCGAATCTCCGCGCACCCTGAGCAGGCAATGGGGGGTGAGCGAGAAGAGGCTCCTGTCCACCAGCACCACCGGAGCCTCGTCCTGCAAATCGGCGCCGATGGGCGTGCCTGCCGCAACCCGCCCGAGGATGGGCAGACTCAGGGTTTCGCCACGGGGACCAAGGCCTGGAATCCGGATTCCGCGAGCCCGACCCGGCAGCAGTTCCAGATGGCCCTTGGTGGCCAGCGCCTGCAGGTGCTTGTGAGCCGCCCTGACCTGGCTGAAGCCGAAAGCCTCGGCAATCTCGGCCAGGGTGGGCGGCAGACCTTGCTCCGTGATCCGCGCGGTCACGAATTCGAGGATGGCCTGCTGGCGTTCGGTGAGAGGTCTCATGGGTACAAATATATTGACCTTTCAGTCTGATCACCAGCACGTGATCAGACCCTTAAGATGCCAGCATGTGTGGACGGTATGTGCTCCATGGTCCGTATGCCGGTCGCGACCCCGAGTGGGAGGCGGACTGGCGCTCGTTCCTGCCGGCTGCGCTCGGCACGACCGCGCGCTACAACATCGCGCCCACCCAGGATCTGCCGGTGGTGATGCTGGAGGGTGGAGCACCGGCGGTGCAGACGCTGCGCTGGGGACTCATCCCGCACTGGGCCAGGGATGTGAAGATGGCTTTCTCCACCATCAATGCGCGCGCGGAGGGGCTGATGGAAAAGCCGGCCTATCGGGATGCGTGGCGCGCCGGGCAGCGCTGCCTCGTGCCCGCCACCGGCTGGTATGAGTGGCGCCTGCTGCCGGGTGGGCGCAAGCAGGCCTGTTACTTCCACGCGAGCGATACCCGCAATCCGATGATGCTGGCCGGGCTCTGGTCAGACTGGCGCGGCCCGCAGGGCGAACGCGTGCGCAGTTACACCATCATCACCACCGAGTCGCTGGACATCGTGGCCGAGGTCCACGACCGGCAGCCGCGTGTGCTGGCCACGCGAGACTGGTTGCCATGGCTGACCGCCGGGGTGGGCGAAGCACGACACTGGCTGGCAGCAGAATCGATTCCCGTGGCCTGGCATCCCGTGGGTGCCGCCGTGGGCAATGTGCGCCAGGATCATTCAGGTCTCATCGCGCCACTCGACGAAGAAGCCGCTGCCCCACGCAATGGCGAGCTGTGGTAGCGGGCCACCGGCTTCATTGCAGCTATACTCCTCCGCCTTCCGCCGGCCAGAGACATCACGAGGATCCCCACCCCATGAGCACGCATCGCATCGCCGTCATTCCCGGAGATGGTATCGGCCTCGAGGTCGTGCCCGAAGGCCTGCGGGTGCTGGATGCCGCAGCACGGCGCTTCGGCATTGCACTGGAGTGTGATCACTTCGATTTCGGATCCTGCGACTTCTACCTGAAGCATGGCAGCATGCTGCCCGCGGACTGGAAGGATCAGATAGGCGGTCACGACGCGCTCTTCTTCGGCGCGGTAGGCTGGCCCGCGACTGTCCCTGACCACATCTCCGTCTGGGGTTCGATTCTCACGTTCCGGCGTGAATTCGATCAGTACGTGAACCTGCGCCCGGTGCATCTCATGCCCGGCATCGCTTCGCCACTCGCCAACCGTCAACCGGGCGAGATTGATTTTTATGTGGTGCGCGAGAACACCGAAGGCGAATACAGCAACATGGGCGGGCGTATGTTCCAGGGCACGCCGCGCGAAATCGTGATTCAGGAAACCGTGATGACCCGCACGGGCGTTGATCGCGTACTGAAATTTGCCTTCGAGCTCGCGGCACGTCGTCCGCGCAAGCACCTGACTTCCGCGACCAAATCGAATGGTCTGTCGATCAGCATGCCGTTCTGGGATGAACGCGTGGCGGCCATGGCCGCGCACTACCCGCAGGTGCGGGTAGACCAGTACCACATCGACATCCTCACCGCGAATTTCGTCATGCATCCAGACTGGTTCGATGTCGTGGTCGCCAGCAATCTCTTCGGCGACATCCTGTCCGATCTCGGCCCGGCCTGTACCGGCACGATAGGCATCGCGCCTTCAGCCAACATCAATCCAGAGCGCTCTGCGCCCAGTCTCTTCGAACCGGTCCATGGTTCGGCGCCGGATATTGCGGGCAAGGGCATCGCCAATCCGATCGGCCAGATCTGGTCGGCGGCCTTGATGCTGGAGTTCCTGGGCCATCAGGCCGCGCATGACGCGATTTTCGCGGCCATCAAGGCGGTGCTCGCGGCCGGGCCCGTGCATGCGCCACTCACCCCGGATATCGGCGGCAAGGCGGGAACGCGTGATCTGGGAATCGCGATCGCCGAGGCGGTTGCGCGCGGTTGAGCGTTAGACTCAGACGGTATAGCTGAGCGCGGCGTAGTACAGCCGCGCGTATCCGGCCACACGATCAGCCTCGTCCACGCCGTTGATCACGCGCCGTGCATTGCGCCAGTCTTCGCGCTCGGCGTTGAAGAAGTCCGCAAGTCGACGCCCTGTGTACCAGCCTTCCATCATGCCGCGGAACAGCAGCTGCCGTGCGATGGAAGGTTCCAGAGCCGGCGCGGGCTCTGCCACGAGATCGAGGCCCAGGGCATTGCCCGCGCGACGGTAGTTGTTCTTCCAGGTCAGCTGCACGAGACCACGCCCCGCATAGCGCACGCCGTCGCCCGCCTGGGTATTGCCATGGCGGCGCGCACGCTCCGGGTCGTCACCCAGGACGTCATGCGTTTACGCAGGTACAGGGTGCCGCCGCGTTCGACAATCGGGCGCAGCGTCTGCGCCGTTTCGTGATGCGCCGTGCCCAGCATGTAGGCGAACCAGCGATCATCCTCAGCCGCATGCTCCGCTTCCCAGACATCGAGCAGTGCACTCAGGCCATCCACCTGCGGCTGACGCAGCTTGCCCGTGAAAAGATACTCGCGGACAAAAGAGAAAAAGAACTTTCTGTTGAAGCGACCGGCATCCGTGGTCACGGGTGTCTCCATTCAGTGCACCTGCGGTTTCTTCCATGCAGCGCGGCGGTCGATGGAGCGTACCCGAACTTCCAGCACTCGGCGATCCCGGCGTATGCGCAGGGGCACTTCCACACCGGCTTCTCCCAAGGCCCACAATTGCCGATAGAACGTTGGCAACTCGCGCACCGGTGTCCCGGCGAGCTCCAGAAGCACATCGCCTTCGCGCAAGACCGCAGCACCGGGGCCACCCGGATAGAGGCCTCCAATCACCAAGGCCTCGGGGGTCTGGGCCACGAACACACCCAACCACGGCCGGGCCGGACCCGGCACCTGACCATAGCGTGACAGGTCATCGAGGATGGGCCGCAGCAGATCCACCGGCACGCTCATGTTGCCTTCACGGGGCAGGCCCTCCCCGGCGACATTCTCGAGATACAGCGAACCGATGCCGCACAAGCTGCCCTGCGCGTCCAGCAATGCAGCCCCACCCCAATCCGGATGGGCGGGTGCGGTGAAAATTGCCCGCTCGAGCAGGTATTCCCAGTAGCCGGCAAATTCCGTCAGGGCCGTGACCTCGGCTGTCACAGCCCAATCCCGGCCCCCGGCACCAGCCATAACCACCGTATCTCCCTCCGTCAACGCGGCTGCACTGCCGAGCGTCAGAGGGGAGCCGCTTAGACGGCCCAGGGCGCGCAGCAGGCCGAAGCCAGTTGTGTAGTCGTACGCGAGGACTTCCGCGGTCACGGCCTGCCCGCGGTGATCCACGATCCAGGCCTGCTCTGCCTCGGCCACGAGATAGCCGATGGTGAGGACGAGGCCGTCGCCATCGAGCAGCACGCCATGCCCGGCGCGGTCCGTCCCCAGCATGCTGGCGGTGAACGCATCCTCCGGAATCCGGGTGCGCAGGGACACCAGCCCCGTCAGGGTTCTGACCAGGTCATATCCCAGATCCGTCTGTCTCGCCCTCCGCTCCGGGGGAATGCCCCCGTCAGGCAGCTCTCGCATCGATGTTCGCTCCAAAGGCAAAGCACTGTGGCTCGAGTGTAGTCGTAGGCCCCAGCCCGTGGGGAGTTTTCCCCCCAGCCCTTGTGTCGTGGGATATTTATCTTCGATAATAGGTTTAAGTTTTATTCATAAACATATGAATAAATTGAATAAACAAGATTCTAAGATGCCCGACCCCAAGCCCTGGACACTGCGTTTGGCCACTGTGGGCCCGTTTTGGGGTGGCCATTTCCTGTCCGCCGTCGCCTCGTTGCGGGCAGGGGGAGTCTCACCTTGATAAACGAGAACCTGCTGTCGGCCTACGGTTTCCGCTACCTCAAGCTCATGCTGCTGCTGTGCGCGGCCAGCGTGGCGGCTTATGTCTGGCACCAGCCACGGGGGGGGGCCAGCGGGGGCACCTGGCTCGGCTATACCCTGGGCACGGTTGGCGCATTGCTCATCGTTTGGTTGATTCTGCTCGGTGCGCGCAAGCGTGCTTACCGCGCGCGCGTCGGCACCCTGCGCGGCTGGCTCTCCGCCCATGTCTACCTCGGCCTTGCGCTCGCCCTCATCGGCACCCTGCACACCGGCTTCCAGTTCGATTTCCGGGAGTTGAATGTCCATGTCGTGAGTTATGTGCTGATGATGCTGGTGATCATCAGCGGGATCTGGGGCGTCGCGGCCTATCTGCGCAACCCCTTGCGCATGAGCGAGCTGCTCAACGGACGCAACCTCGCCGGCATGCAGGCGGGCCTGTCTGCAGTCGATGAAGAGTCTCTGGCGCTCGCGACCAGCCTTGGCGGGCAATGGCTGGCCGTCATCGAGCAATCCTCGAAGACCCCGCTGTTCGGTTCACTGCTCGGACGACTGGGTCGACCACCGCGCGGCTGCGCCACCAAGCGCGCGGTGGCCGCTTTACGCGAAGCGAGCCTCGGAGGGGACGCGGGACTGCGCGAGCTTTATGCCCTGCAGGTTAAACGCGCTCGGCTGCTCGGAGAGATGCGGGATTTCGTCCGCACCAAGGCCTGGACGGATCTGTGGCTGGTGTTCCACGTTCCCCTGTCGTTCGCCCTGCTGGCGGCGCTCATCGCGCACATCGTCAGCGTGTTCATCTACTGGTAGGTCATGGCAGAGCATACAGATCAGAACTCTGCCGCAGCCCGCCAGATCGCGCGCCTGAAGCGGCCGCTCGGCCTGCGCAGGCTTTTTTCCTGGCTGCTGTTCATGGCGGTTCTTGGGGCGTTTCTCGGACTGCCTGGTGCTGCCTCACTGCGTGCCACGTGGCTGCCCTTCCTCGCCAATCCCGCGCAGGAGGCGAAAGTGGTGGCGGCAAGGCCTGACCCCGACAAAGCTCCGGATTACATCGAGCCCTCCGCCGCGAAGGCCTGGCAGCTCAGCGATCAGCAAGGCCATGAGTACCCACCGCCTACCGTGGCCGGACTTGACCGGGTCTGGAATCCTGGACCCTTGTCAGCCGCCCATGCTCCTTGGGCGCAAGACTGCAAGATCTGCCACAGCACGCCGTTCAAGCGTGTGCAGGATGTGGACTGTCTCGGCTGCCACAAACTCATCCATGCCCACGTGGATCCGGTGCGCGTGGAAGTGCCGGCGCTGGAAGTGCGCTGTGCCACCTGTCATCAGGAACATCGCGGCAGCTTCGCACTGGCCGAGCAGAATCGCCATGCCGTGGGCAAGGATTGCGCCGCCTGCCACGGCGAGATTCGTAGTCATTTCCCCCAGACACGCACTGAACCAGTCTCGGATTTTGCCGACGCCCACCCCGAGTTCCGGGTGCAAATCCGGGAGGGCCTGGACAAGAAGGCATTGCAGCGTGTGCGCCTGCCCTCCAAAGGTGAGCTGAAGGAGCCCACCACCCTCAAGTTCCCGCATGACGTACACCTGAAACGGTCGGGCGTGCGTGGTCCTGGCGGCAAGCAGCACCTGAAATGCGCGGATTGCCATGCGCCGGATGCGGATGGCGTGGGTTTCCAGCCGGTGACCATGGCCGCCCACTGCCAGAGCTGCCATGCCCTGAAGATGGAGCCGGCCCTGTCCAACCGCGAGGTGCCGCATGGCCCCGTCTCCGCGGTGCTCGATACCTTGCGCGAGTTCTATGTCTTCGTGACCACCACGGGCGCTGTGCCCAGCGAACCCGGGCCGCTCACGGATACGGTGATCGTGCGCAGACCCGGCGAGTCGCGCACACCGCGGGTGTTCGCCACTGCTGCGGGAGATGCGCACAGTCGGGCGAGTGCCTCGGCCACCGAGCTGTTCGAGAAAACGGCGTGCGTGGTCTGTCACGAGGTCACGCGTATCGCGGGCAAGGGCAAGTCCGGCACGCCGGGTGCCGATCTGCCGCAGTGGAAGATAGCCGCCATACCGCCTGCCCACTCTTTCATGCCCAAGGCTTTGTTTGAGCATCGTGCGCACAGCATTGCGTCCTGTGACACCTGTCATGCCGCACGCAAATCCGCGCACGCGGAAGAAGTCTTGATGCCCGGGATTGAAACCTGCCGGGACTGCCACGGCGGATCCGCGCCCGCGCCGGACAAGGTCCGCTCGGATTGCGGGTTGTGCCATGGCTTTCACTGGCCGGGGACCACGGTTCATGCCGCTGCGCAGGGGACTCCGGAAAGGGGTGCACAGTGAGCAAACCCTCGCTGCCCGCAGTCATCTTCGCCTTGATGGTCGCCACGCCTTCGGCGCACGCCGCCTGCAGCGCTCGCGACACCCTCCCGCGCCTGCATGCGGACGAAGTGAACTGCATCGTGCAGCAGGCCGTGGAAGTGAGCACCCGCAAGAACGTGGCCGCGATGACGGTGGCAATCACTGATCGCGTCGGCAATGTGCTGGGTCTCTACCAGCTGGGTGCCACACCAAGCCGGGTCCGCATCCGCAGTGGCCTGCTCTCAGCGGTCAAAGGGCTCGACAATGTGGTGCTGAATGATCTCCCCATCGTGGGCGATTCGGCGCCAGCACGTGCTGCAATCGCCAAGGCCATCACCGCCGCCTATTTTTCTTCTGCCCGCAATGCCTTCAGTACACGCACGGCGGGTTTCATCGTCCAACGGCACTTTCCTCCACTATTTCCCAACACGCCCGGCGGGCCGTTGTTCGGGGTGCAGTTCAGCCAGCTCGCCTGTGGGGATTTTGTGCAGAAAGGTGAGGCCGTAGGCCCTGGCTCGCGCGCCTCACCCCTCGGGGCGGCGGCCGACCCTGGTGGCTTTCCGCTCTACAAGTCGGGCCAGATGGTCGGCGCCATTGGCGTGGTGGCGGGTGCCAATTCGGTCTACGGAATCGATCTCGATCCCAACCCGGCCCGGCTCGATCAGGATCTTGAGGAAATCATCGCGCAGTCAGCGACCGCGGGATTCCGGCCGCGCCTCGCCATTCGGGCCGACCGCATCACGGCAGGCGGCATCACGCTGCGTTACACGGACTCCGATGCACGTCTGCTGACGCCCGCCGCCGGACTGGGTGCCGTGCCAACGGCAGGCAGGTGGGTCCCACTTACCAATTACTTTCCGGGCGCTGCTGCACGCACCGGGGTGCAATACGGTTTGACGGAATCCGGCTTCGCACCCGCGAGCGGGCTGCTGCAAGGTTATTTCGCTCTACCACGCCGGCCGCCGCGTGAATCGCTGTTTCCCTCCACTGCGAGCCAGGGTGCACTGGGCCTGACCCAGCGCGAAGTCGAGATTCTGCTCAAGCAGACCCTCGATGTGGCCACCATCACCCGTTCACAGATTCGCCGGCCCTTGGGAGAGTACGCGCAGGTCACGGCAACCGTCGTGGACGCCTCGGGCAATGTGCTGGGCCAGGCGCGCACTCCTGATGCACTCATCGACAGCAGCGACGTCACCATCCAGAAGGCACGCACCGCGGTCTTCTTTTCCCGTCCCACGGCGGCGGATCGCCTAACACTGGCCGGTGGTGGCAGCTACGTCACCAGCGCACAGACATTCTTTGGCCGCAGCGATGCGCTGCGTAATGGCCGGGCTTTCTCCACGCGAGCCATCGGCAGCATTCATCGTCCCAACTTCCCTGACGGGATCGATGGCAAGCCGCGGGGACCCTTGTCCCGGGGTGCGGACTGGAGCCCCTTCAATGTGGGACTGGAGCTCGATCTGGTGCTGCGCAACCTGCAGATCCTGCGCGAGACACCCAGCACCTGCACGGTCGATTCGTCGAATGTGGCAATCAACATCGGTCTTGCCAATGGCATGACGATTTTCCCTGGTGGTTTCCCCATCTACCGCGAGATGAACGGGTCGCTCTACATCATCGGCGCGATCAGCGCCTCGGGCGATGGCAGCGACCAGAGCGATCTGATCGCGTTCGTCGGCTTGCAGCGCGCCACGGAGGCCCTTGCGGCCGCCCCCCCACCGACCTTGATGGCGGCTTACAGACCGCCGCGTCATCCACCCTCCACCGTGCGGGTGAGTGGCCTCAAATACGTGCAATGTCCGCAGTCGCCGTTCCTGAACAGCACTGTGCAGGATCCTTGCGCAGGGTTTTGAATCGACATGTCTCCGTCACACCCATCCCGCCTCTGCCACGGCATCCTGCTGTCGTGTGCTTTGCTGATGGGCATGGTGGCTGAGCTCGCCGAGGCAGCTCTCGCGCCCATCATGACGGTGCAGGTCGCCGCCCCGCGCATCCGTTTGCTTCGCACGCCGGATGGAAAATCGGGGGTGGTGGCTGAAGTTGATCGCGGCCGTCTGCTGGACGTCCTGTCGCGCCAGGGTGAGTGGTATCTGGTGCGGATCGCAAATCTGCCCGGCGCAACCGCATGGGTGAAGCAGTCATCCACGGCATACGGCGAACCGGCCTTGATACCTTTCATTGCCCCGGGTAATGCAGTTGGCGCAAAGACGGGAGCGGTCCGCTATGCCGAAGAGGCGATCGGATCCGGTCAGGAGCCCGGGCAGCAGACCGGGCTTGCACGTCCGGGGCCGAGGGGACGTCCGCTGGTCACCCTGCCGCCTGCAACGGGTCTCGAGTTACCAGCGCCTGCACCGAATCTCCCTCGCGAATCCCTGCCTCTGCCGGACCGCTGGCGCTTGATGCAGGCTCTGGGCTTCAAATTCCCCTGGTATGACCCTTATCACCAGCATGTGAT
>VGUA01000095.1 GCA_016874535.1 Gammaproteobacteria bacterium | reverse complement strand
GGAAAGTCATGGAATTCGGCCTCATCTACGAACTCTCGACCCCGCGCCCCTTCACTCGCGAAACCCAGAAGGCGGTCTACGAGAACGCCATCGAACAGGTGGTGCTCGCCGAACAGCTGGGGTTCAGCAGCGTGTGGTGCGTGGAGCATCACTTCCTCGAGGAATACAGCCATGCGAGCTGCCCCGAGATGTTCCTCACGGCCGTCGCCCGTGCCACCTCCCGCATACGCGTCGGCTTTGGTATCGCCACCTGCGTACCCGCCATGCACCACCCGATACGCTGGGCCGAGAAGGCCGCCTTCCTGGATATCCTGTCCGGCGGCCGCGTGGAGTTCGGCACAGGGCGCTCCTCCACTTGGAACGAATTGGGTGGCTTCGATGCCGTGATCGACGACACCAAGAAAACCTGGGACGAATACATTCGTGTCATTCCACAGATGTGGATGAACGAGCGGTATGGCTACGAAGGACAGTTTCACCGCATGCCCGAGCGCAACGTGCTGCCCAAGCCCTGGCAGGATCCGCATCCGCCGATGTGGGTGGCCGTGACGGCTGCAGGCACGGAGCTCGAAGCGGCCGACCGCGGCATGGGTGCGCTGATTCTCAGCATTGCCGATGTGGAACGCTGCGCGCCGCGGATTGCCGCCTATCGCGAACGTGTGAAGCACGCGACGCCCGTGGGCGCTTTCGTCAACGAACAGATAGCCATTGCCAACTGGCTCTACTGTCATCCGGACAATGCACTGGCCAAACAGCGAGGGGACGAACTTGTCGGGACCTTCGGTTACATGGCGGGCCAGACCATCGAGGTGTCGGAAGCCTATCCCGCCAACAACTACAAGGCGCTTGGCCTGCTGAGTTCGCTCCGACCCGATCCCAGTGCACCGGACGCCCAGAAGAAACCGCCGGAGAGCGGCCTGTGTTTCGGCAGTCCGGCCCAGCTGATCGAAACCTGCCGACGCTGGGAAGAAGCGGGCGCCGACCAGCTCGTGTTCATGGTTCAGGCGCGCGAACATCTGCCGCAGCAAGAAGTGCTGGACAGCCTGAAGCTGTTCGGCCGTGAGGTGCTGCCGCATTTCAGCCGGCAGGCGCGGCGGCCGGTGGCGGTGAACGCATGAGTGCGCCGGAACTGCTCTACGGACAGCGTCCAGCGAACACGTTCGGGACCAAGGCCGCACCGCTCACCAAGGACACCGCTGGTGAGGTGGTGCTGAAGCGCGCACAGGTTCACTACAGTCTCTTCGAACTGCCCATGGCGAATGTGCTCCCGCGCCTGCCGACGGCCCTGCATCCCAGCGTGCCAGCCGCCATGGGCCTCACGGTCTGGAAGTGTCCGGAAGGGCCTCTGGGCAGTTTCTCGGTCGCGTGGGTGGGCGTTGCCTGCCGCACCGGAATCAAGCCTCGCCACCTGATTCATGGGGCCTGGTGTGACCGGGAGGATGTGTCCCTCTGGCTGCGAGCCCGCTACGGCGTGGACTGCACGCTGGCGGCGATTTCGAGCCTCGAAACCTGGGACCGCGCCTGGAGCAAAATAGAGGTGGCGGGTGTTCCCATCCTGGAACTCGTGACCGAGAACCCGCAGCCGCTGGTGCCCGGCAGCACGGTCAAGTACTCGCCGGTCTTGAATGCGGCGCGCGTCGAAGACGCGGTGACCCTGGTCCAGATGGAATCCGCATTCGATTTCCATCGGGTGTTGCGCGGGGTGCCGCGGCTGCCGGTGTATGCGGCAGAGGCGATGGGCGATGCAGGACTCTCGCCCCACTACCCAATCTCGGGCACCTGGGCCGAGGTGGATATCACCTTGTTGCCACCCCGGTTCAAGCTCGATCCGGAGATCCCCGCAGAGCAGGGCGGCGCCAGCCGGCTCTGAGCGGAGCCGGCGGGATCTTTGCGGGCCGGCGCGGGTATGATCCCGCGCATGGAAAGATTGCTCGCCACCTATCACATCACCGCAGCCCCGCAGGATATCGAGGCACGCGCCCAGGCACTTGCCCTGGAGCAAAGCGTGGAAATGCCGGAAGCGGCCATCATGAGGGACGAAATCAGGGCCAGCACCCTGGGCCGCGTGCAGTCCATCGCTGCTCGGGATGCGCAAACCTTCGAAGTCACCCTGTCGCTGGCCGCAAGCACCACCGGTCACGAAACCGGCCAGCTCATGAACATGCTCTTCGGCAACTGCTCGCTGCAGCCGGATGTGCGCCTGGTGGATGTCGATCTGCCGCCCTCGCTGCTCGCTGCCTTTCCCGGTCCGCGTTTTGGTCTCGAGGGCATACGTCAGCGGCTGGAGGCGCCCGAGCGTGCGCTTACCTGCACGGCCTTGAAGCCGCAGGGTCTGGATGTGGGGTCACTGGCGGCTCTCTGCGGCACGTTCGCGGAGGCTGGTATCGACATCATCAAGGACGACCACGGCATCGCCAACCAGGAATACTCGCCGTTCGCAGCGCGGGTGAAGGCGTGCCAGCGCGCCGTCCGCGCCGCCACCAGCCGCACGGGGCGCAGATGCTTTTACGCGCCCAGTCTCTCGGGCCCGCCAGACCAGCTGCGCGCGCAACTGGCGCTGGCGGCAGAGGAGGGCGTGGAGATGGTGCTCGCCGCGCCCATGCTGATGGGCCTGCCGGTGTTCCAGCAACTCGCCCGGGAGATCTTCCCGGGGCCGGTACTCGCGCATCCCGCGCTCACGGGCGCGCTCGGCATCGCGCCTCCGCTCTTCTTGGGGCGTCTGTTTCGCCTCTTCGGGGCGGATGCCGTGATTTTCCCCAACTTCGGGGGGCGCTTCAGCTTCAGCCTGGAGCATTGCCATGCGCTGGTGAAGGCCGCACGCGAACCCTGGTCGCATCTGCGCCCGGCATTACCCGTCCCGGCCGGCGGCATGAGCGTGGAGCGGGTACCCGAGATGATTGCGGCCTACGGCAAGCACTGCATGCTGCTCATCGGCGGCAACCTGCTCAGTGCCCGCGAGGCCTTGCCCGCGCGTAGCCGCGAATTCGTGACCGCCGTAGAGACAGCCAGTCGAGGAGAGCATCGATGACATACGCGCCCAAGGTCCACAGGCCCCGAATCCAGGGCGGCCATTGGCAGGATGTGGCGCTGCTCGCCTACAAGCAGATGGGGTCTGCGCCGTTCCGCGACGTCACCCGTCAGGTGCTGTTCGAGGACCCGGCCCTCGGTTGCGAGCTCAGATACTTCGAGGTTGCCCCCAAAGGGCACAGCACCTTGGAGCGGCACGAGCATGTGCATGCCGTGATGATCCTGCGCGGCCATGGGTGCTGCCTGGTCGGTGACCAGGTCTTTGAAGTCGCAGAGCAGGATCTGGTCCACATCCCCGGCATGACCTGGCATCAGTTCCGGGCGGCTGAGGATGCCCCGTTGGGATTCCTGTGCATGGTCAACACCACGCGTGATCGCCCACGCCTGCCGGATGAGGCGGATCTCGCGGCTCTGCGCAGCCGGCCCGAAGTGGCGGAATTCATTCGTACCTGAGCCCGGCGCCTTCGAGAAACCTGGGCAAAAAAGCCAGCCAAAAGAAAACCCGGCGCGGTTGCCCGAGCCGGGTTTCGTGTTTTCGGGGGCCTTGCGCCCCCGTGCCTTAAACCAACCTCAGGCGTGCGCCACCAGCTTGGCCGGCGCGCGGCTCTTGCCAATCTTGTCGCTGAAGTTTGGCCACACCTTCGTGGTGAGCAGCTCCAGGCTGCGCATCCAGGCTTTGTGCGGCATGTGGTTGTAGACGAACATCCAGAAGTAATCGACCGGCAGACGCTTCAGCAGCTCTTCCAGCTTGCGGTTCACCGTGTCCGGGCTGCCAAAGATCACCAGACCCCGCTCGGCCAGCGTCTCGAAGGTGCCCGGCGGATCGAACGGACCTTCGCCCGGACCGGCAACTGCGGCATTGAAGCCGAAGGGCACGAAGAAATTGTTCCAGATGAAGGAGCCGGCCTCACGCGCCAACGCCTCGGCTTCGGCATCCGTATCCGCCACGATGATCTCGCGGCTCATGGCCATGCCCTGACCGAATTTCACGTCGCGACCCGCCTTCTGGGCGGCTTTCATGCCGGCCTCGAAGTGGCCCTTCACCACATCCGGGTGAGTCATGATGGTCACCGGGACGATGCCGCGCTCCATGCCCCAGGAGATGGAGCGCTCCGAAGTCGCGAACGGCATGAACAGATCCGGGATCTGCTTGTTGAAGGTGGGCGGCGCGATCCCGATCTCGGTGATCTCGTCGTTGTCATTGATGCCGGCGCCGTATTTGCGCGCGACTTCGGCCGCCATCCACTTGATGGGCTTGCCGGGAATCTTCCAGTGCTTGCCTTCATAGCTGAAGACATCTTTTTTCCACGCGGTGCTGATGATGTCGAAGTGCTCTTCGAAGAGTGAGCGCTTCAGCTCCTCGTAGTCGGCACCTTCACCGGGCTCCTGCAGGCCGACCTGCTGGCCGAGCACGTTCACCCAGCGCGGCTGGTAGCCACGGGCAAAACCAGCGAACACCCGACCCTGCAACATCTGCGAGACCATCGCGATGTTCTCGGCGAGGTTGATCGGGTTCTGGGACGGCAGCACGTTGCCGAGCTGACCGAACTTCATGTTCTTGGTCTGCATCCCGAAGTAGAGGTCGAGGATCACCGGATTGGTGGAGACCTCTTCACCTTCGATGTGGAAGTGGTGCTCGGTGAAACCCGCACCGTAGTAGCCGTTATCGTCCATGTAGCCGCAGTGCTCGCTGATCTCTTTCAGCATGCGCTGATAGAGGTCGGTGCGCTTGCCGGCCATGCCCTGGATGATTTCCTCTTTGGTGCCTACCGACGGCAGGTAAAAGGCGCCTACTTCCATTGAATTTCTCCCGTACTTCTCTGTTATTTTGAAACCGGATTCCGTATCACAAGGACATACGGAACCGCATGATCAGGCAGACTACTACGGGGCCTGCGGCAGCGTCCAGCCGAAGGAAGGCCGGGCTGCCGGGCCTCCTGGCCGTGATCCCGCGGGCAGGTTCAACGCCCCGGGGGCGCCGCGAGCGACTTCTTGAGCGCTAGCCCCACGCCCTTGTTCACAAAACGATAGTCCGCCACCTTGGCCAGATCGACCTCGCCCGCCTTGTAGAGCCCTGCCTCCACCATTCGGGCATGGAAATCCGCGACCCGCTCGGGTGACATGGCCCCTATGCCCCGACTGAGGGCGTCTCCGGAGTCCACGATCCCCATGGACTTCATGAGGGCCACGGCGCCCTCCAGCTCCGCCGCGGTCATTTCCGGATTGTCGGCCAGCATCAGTGCATTTGCCTGCTGCCGGTCGCCGTAGAGGTAACTGACCCAGCCTGCGATGGAGGCGTCCACGAAGCGCTGCACCAGATCGGGGCGCTCGGCCACGATATCCGTTCGGGTGGTGATGAGGGTGGAATAAGTGGAGTAGCCGTGATCCGCCAGCAGGTGGACCACCGGTTCGAAGCCGCCCTGATCCTTGATGTAGAGCGCCTCGGCAATGGCGTACCCCTGCTGGATAGAGGACTTGTTACGCAGGAAGGGGCCCAAATTGTAGTTGTAGGGTTTGAGATGTTCGTCACGGAATCCATGGGCGGACTTCAGCCACTGCCACCAGCTGAACTGGGCGGCCTTGGCGATGAAGGCCACGGGGGCATCCTTGAGCGTGCTGAAATCCTCATGGCCCTGGCCCGGGTGCGCAAAGAGTGCCTGCGGATCCTTCTGGAAGATGGCAGCCACCACCACATTGGGCAGCCCGTTCTTCACGCCGTCGAAGCCGTGCAGCAGATTGCCGCTCATGAGGAAATCGACGCGCCCGGCAGGCAGCAGGGCCGCAGTGTTGACCTGCGGTCCCCCTTGGAGAATCTGCACTTCGAGGCCGTGACGCGCATAGGTTCCGTCGGCCACCGCCTGATAGAAGCCGCCATGGGCAGCCTGGGCACGCCAGTCGGTGGCAAAACGCACCTTGTCCAGCGCTGCGCAGGGCAGGGTGATGCCGAGCAGCAGGATGAGCGCGAGGAGAAGTCTTGGCAGAGGCATGGCGGGCTCCCGATGAATGGCCGACACACTATCCCAACGAGGACGGGATCGGTGAGGAGAGCAGTTGCCGAACTCAGTGATTTTCCTTGGGGCGCTCCCCGTAAAGCTGCCACAACGCGATGCGGGAGAGCGCGTTGAAGCCTGAATACACCAGCACACCCGTGAGCACGAGCAGCACGAGCGCGGCGAACATCTTGGGCGTTTCCGAGCGGAAGCTCGCTTCCAGGATGCGCGAGGCGAGCCCCGTTTCCCGTCCTGCGACGCCGGCAACCATTTCCGCGGTCACGGCACCAATCAGGCTGAGCCCGCTCGAGATGCGCAGACCCGCCAGGAAATAGGGCAGGGCGCCCGGCACCAGCAGCAGACGCAGGCGCTGCCACCGGGTGGCCCGGTAGAGACGAAACAGATCCGCGAGATTCGGGTCCACCGCACGCAACCCGGCCAGGGTGTTCGACAGAATCGGGAAGAACGCGATAACCCAGGCGCAGGTCAGGAGTGCCGCAGTGGTGCTTTCCACGTAGATGAGGATCAGCGGCGCGATGGCAACCAACGGGGTGACCTGCAACATGACGGCCAGCGGCAGCAAGGCCGCTTCCAGGGGGCGGGAGAGTGCGAACACGCAGGCAATCGCCACCCCCCCGAGACAGGCGAGTCCCAGTGCGCCAAAACTTATCTTGAGCGTGAACCACCAGCTCACGGCGAGCGATCCGAAACTGGACCACAGGGTGAGCAACACCAGCGAAGGCGTGGGCAGCACGTAGGGCGGAATCGCGAGCCCGCGGACCACGCCCTCCCACACCAGCAGCAGGAACAGCAGGGAGAGCACCGGCAGTGCGCGGTTCATGCGGGTGCACCCGCCTGTGCGCGGTCGAGGGCGGCCGTGAGGCGCGCGCAGGCTTGCTGGAACTCGAGTGAGGTACGGAAGGTGGTTGCTCGTGGGTAGGGTGCCGTTATCTCTACCTCTTCCAGGATGCGTCCCGGCCGCGCGCCCATCACGAGCACGCGTTGGCTCAGAAATACCGCCTCGTAGACACTGTGGGTGACGAAGACCACGGTCAGTTGACGCTCGATCCACCAGGCGAGCAGATCCTGATTGAGGCGCGCGCGCGTGATTTCATCGAGTGCGGCGAAAGGTTCATCCATCAGGAGCACGCGAGGCTGGGTGACAAGCGCCCGCGCCAGCGACACACGCATCCGCATGCCACCGGAAAGTTGCGCCGGATGACTCCCTGCGAATTCGGTGAGTCCAACGGTCGCGAGCACGGGCGCGATGCGGGCTCTCATCATCTCGCGGGACGCGCCCGCGAGCCGCAAGGGTAGGGCGATGTTGTCGAACACGTTGGCCCAAGGCATTAGGGTGGGATCCTGGAACACGAAGGCAGTGGCAGCTTCTCCCGGGGCCTGCGTGGCCGGGGAAATGACGCTGCCGGTGGTGGGTGTATCTAGGCCCGCAATGAGCTTCAGCACCGAGCTCTTGCCACAGCCGGAGGGGCCGAGCAGGGTGAGGAATTCACCGGACGCAGCCTGCAGGGAGACGCTCGCCAGGGCCTGCAGCCCGGAGTCGAAGGTCTTGCTGACATCATCCAGAACGACTGCAGGGCGGGTGTTCATGGTGGCGCATGATAACGCTGCAGGGGAACGGGCGCGCACGGCCCCGCCCGGGTTCTCCCGGAGGCCTGAATTTGGCCGCAAGATCCGGAGTGCATGACTGCGCCCGGAGGGGCACACTCATTCCCGTCGTCACCTAAAAGGCCAGCCATGAACCCGAGCACCGAAGCGCGCAGACAGCGTGCCGCACAGACACTTGCCGACCCCCGCTGGGCCGCGGTGCTGGCGCGGGACTCCTCCGTGGACGAACATTTCTGGTACTCCGTGCGGACCACTGGCGTGTATTGCCGTCCCTCCTGTGGTGCGCGTACCCCTCGTCCGGAGAATGTGGATTTCCACGCCAGTCGGGAGAGCGCCCGGGACGCCGGCTTTCGTGCCTGCAAACGCTGCCGGCCGGAACAGGCGCCCTCCGCGCTGCGACAGGTGGAACTCATCGCGGAGGCTTGTCGTTTACTTCAGGCCCTGGACCCTGCGCCCGATCTGGCAGCCCTGGCCGGGCGGCTCGGCCTGAGTCCCTGGCATCTGCATCGCCTCTTCAAGACACATACAGGAGTCACACCGAGGGCTTACGTGGCGGCCCTGCGGGCTGGCAAATTCCGGGAGGGCCTCAGTCGAGGCGACAAGGTCATCGATGCGGCTTATGAAGCAGGTTTCGGTTCGAGCCGGGCCGTCTACGAACAAGGCACTGCGCTGCTCGGCATGAGTCCGCGCCGATATCGATCGGGAGGATCAGACATGACACTGCATTTCGCCATCAGTCCCTGCGCGCTGGGACAGGTTCTGGTTGCCGCAAGTGAACGCGGCATTTGCGCCATCCTGCTGGGGGATGCACCCGGCCCGCTGGAAGATGAACTGCGGTCACGGTTTCCCGCTGCACGCCTGGAACTCGCCGATACCGGATTTTCCGACACCGTCGCGAGAGTGGTGGCCCTCATCGATGAACCCTCGGGTGGCTTTGCCTTGCCGCTCGATGTGCGCGGCACCGCTTTCCAGCAGCGGGTCTGGGAAGCTTTGCGCCGCATTCCCAGCGGCTCCACGACCACCTACTCGGAACTCGCCAAGCTGCTCGGATCACCCAAGGCCGTGCGTGCAGTAGCCAGCGCCTGTGCCGCAAATCCTGTGGCGGTCGCCATCCCCTGTCACCGGGTGGTGCGCAGGGATGGCGCACTGGCGGGATATCGCTGGGGGCTCGAACGCAAGAAGGCCCTGCTGGCGCTGGAGGGTGGCTCCTGATGCCTGCGCCGGATCAAGCCGCCATGCGTGAGCCGCGTGATTGGCAGGCAGTCGAAGCCGAGCTCGATGCGCACGGTGCCGCGGTGCTCTCGGGTCTTCTGGATTCCGACGACTGCGCAATCCTGCGGACGCTTTACGGGGACGCAGGGCTTTTCCGCAAACGCATCGTGATGCAGCACAAGGGCTACGGCGCGGGGGAGTACCAGTATTTCAACTACCCCTTGCCACCACTCATGGCGACGCTGCGCGAGACCTTGTACCCGCCCTTGGCGGGCATCGCCAATCGCTGGGGCGACGCGCTGCAACTGACCGCGCGTTTCCCGCTGACGCACGCCGAATACCTCGCCCAATGCCGCGCGGCAGGCCAGAGGCGGCCCACCCCCCTGCTGTTGCGCTACGGAGAGGGCGACTACAACTGTCTGCATCAGGACCTCTACGGTGAGCAGATCTTTCCCTTGCAGGTCGCCATCCTGCTGTCCCGACCGGAGATCGATTTCACGGGCGGGGAGTTCGTGCTGGTCGAACAGCGGCCTCGCATGCAGTCGCGAGCCGAGGTGGTGCCTTTGAGGCTGGGAGATGCCGTCGTGTTTCCGGTGCATCATCGTCCGGCCCGGAGCAGTCGCGGGTTTAGGCGCTTGATGATGCGCCATGGGGTGAGCCGCCTGCGCAGCGGGGAACGCTTCACGGCCGGCATCATCTTTCACGACGCCCAATAGCAGCTTATCCCGATTCCGCCCGAGCCCCGCCGGCTGCTAGACTCCCGGCCCCTTGAACACCCCAAACGGAAATCCCATGCGCCATGCCACCCTGTCGGTCTTTCTGTTGCTTGCCATGCTGCCCGTCCTCGCGGATAACCACGTGCCGCAGCCTGCGGATGGCGCCACGAGCAAGGTCGCGTTCCTTGAGGACTATGGTCGACTGGCACCAAAAGGCCTGCCGCGCAATCGCTACCTGTCTTTCACGGCAAGCGGTGCCGAGGGCAGGGAGGTCAGCCAGGTGCACTTGCTGCCCATCACGCGATTCCCGCCAGAGGCCTCCTTCCCGGACATCGACGAGGCGGTGGTTGCCGAATCCCTGACCTTCCTCGACCGCCAGGTGCGCGCCCGCTTTGATGGCAAGGTCTCGATTGCGGCCAAGGAAAAGCCCGCGGATGTGGAACTCGCGGTGGTGATCAGCGGAATTTCAATCCAGGAAAAAGGTTTCAAGCCCACTGATCTGGTTCCCGCCCGCATTGTTGTCAACCGGGTCAAGAAACGGCTGCTGGGAGATTCACTGGTGGCCGCGGTCACCGTGCAGCTCAAGCTCAAGGACGCCAAGACCGGTGAGATCCTGCGCGAATCCTTCCGCCACTTCGCGGGCAAGGGTATTGGTCATTCCAAGGACGACGACCTCGAAGTCACTTTCGAGGCGCTGGAACCCGCCCTGAAGGACGCAGCTGAATTCGTGGCCGATCAGGCCGGCCCCAAACTCTGAACCCCACACGAGGCAGACGCCATGACCGAGTCCTTTTTATCCCCAATCCTCA
>VGUA01000094.1 GCA_016874535.1 Gammaproteobacteria bacterium | reverse complement strand
TGGATGAGTGCACTCGCGCCCATCGTGGCAGCGCATCCGCGCCAGGCATGCAGTGCCCGTTGCCAGGTGCCCGATTCACCGGCCGCCGCTGCTGATTCGAACTGGCTCAACAGGCGCGCGGTCTCCGTGGCAAATGCCTGCACTGCACTCCCGGGCCCATTCGCGGCAAGACCCAACACCTCGCCCACCTGCGGCAAGGCCAGACTGTCGGTGTCCATCGCCAGCCGCAGGAAGTGAAGCTGCCTCTCCAGATGGTCGGGCGTGCGGGGCCTCGGCAGATGCGGCAGCACCAGCCGCCCGAGCTGCGGTCCACGCAGGGCCGGCGCGTCTCCTCGCCAGAGGATCCCCGTGGCGGCACCAGCCAGTCGCGGCAGAGCCGGCCTTTGCAGGCGGTCCAGCAAGCGGGGCGCCAGCAGCAGGATGCCGTCCGTCTCCTCTGCAAGCGCGCGGTTCAAGGCACTGCCAGTGGTGATCTGCACGACCTCGTCACCGCGGCGGCCGAGCCACAGGGCGCAGCTTCGCAACCAGTGTTTGTCTGTATCGGCAAGCAGGATTTTCATCACGCAGCGCAGCACTTGCGGGCGGTAGCGGCAGGGTAGGTGAATGCCTATAGTGAGGGAAGGCCGCGCGGCCCGGTTCATCTCCGCGAGGCCTCCTGCTGTTTACGGAGACGCGATCATGTCCACGATGAAAAAGATTCTGGTGGTAGGAGCGGGCGCTGCGGGGCTCAATGTGGCGGGACGTTTGCGCCGACTCTCGCCGGGGCTCGAGATCACCCTGCTGGACCCGGCAGAATTCCATTACTACCAGCCCCTTTGGACGTTCGTAGGTGCCGGTGTTTTCCCCAGAGAGCACAGCCAGCGACCCATGCGCGATTTGATCCCGGCCGGTGTGCACTGGATGAAGGATGCCGCCGAGCAGTTCCTGCCGGAGGAGAACACCGTGGTGACGCGCCAGGGCCAGCGCGTGACCTATGACGCGTTGGTGGTGGCACCGGGGCTGCAGATCAACTGGCATCTCATCCCCGGCCTCAAGGAAAGTCTCGGCCGCAACGGCGTGTGCAGCAATTACAGCTTCGAGAGCGTGAGTGCCACTTGGGCCCAGCTCGAAGCCTTCAAGGGCGGTAGGGCGCTGTTCACCATCCCGAGCACGCCCATCAAGTGTGCCGGTGCGCCGCTCAAGATCATGTTCCTCGCGGAAGATCATTTCCGTCGCACAGGCATTCGCCAGCACTGCGAAGTCTCCTACATGTCCGCAGGGACAGCCATTTTTCGCGCGCCGAAATATGCGGCCGGGCTCGTGAAGATTGCCGCCGCGCGCGACATCAATGTGCAGTACAAGCGCGAGCTCGTCGCACTGAAACCGGAATCCCATGAAGCGGTGTTCAAGGATCTGGACAGCAATGCGGAGCTCATCGAGAAATACGACTTCATCCACGTCACGCCGCCCATGGGCGCACTGGACGTGATGAAGCAAAGCCCACTGGTGGATGCCGCCGGCTGGGTGGAGGTGGACAAGGCCACGCTGCAGCACGTGCGGTATCCCAACGTTTTTGCGCTGGGGGATGGCAGCAGTCTGCCCACCTCGAAGACTGCGGCAGCCATTCGCGCCCAAGGCCCCGTGCTGGTCAGCAACCTGCTCGCCACCTTGAAGGGCGAGAAGCCCGCGACCACTTACGACGGCTACACCTCCTGCCCGCTCATTACCCGCTACGGGCGGCTCATGCTGGCCGAGTTTGACTACCAGCTCGAACCCAGTGAGACCTTCCCCTTCGATCAGGCCCGCGAACGGCGCAGCATGTACTGGCTCAAGAAATACGTGATGCCACTCATTTACTGGCGCGGCCTGGTGCGTGGCAGGCGTTGGCCCGAGCCTTGGCCCATCGCCGATTGAACCGCAGGCGAGTGTCGGAGCACTAAACAGGCAACCGCGGAGAGCACGTAATTTCGGGCTGGAGCGTCTCGAAATAAATGACACAAGTCCCCGCGCACAAAGCATTTTTGGGTGCACTGCCGCAAAAGAGAGGGCTACTTCTACTGGGGTGCAAGCCATGACAGAATCCGGACAGCCGCAGCGACTCGCTCGGCACTGGAGACGAGCGTTGACGAGAACTGGCCTCCGCGAAAGCGGGGCGACAAGGAGTCGCAGGGCGGGTATCCGAAAAACGCGTACGCGTAAGAGCCACTGACGCGCAGGATGGCGTGAAAGCGGCCAATTACTAGCTAGCTGAAGGAGGTTTCAATGCACATTATGAAATACGGCCCGGGTTTCACCCGCCGCCATTTCCTGCAGACCATGGGTGCGGGATTTAGCGCGGGCGTGCTGCGGCCGTTGTGGGATGTCATCGCGGAAACCGGCCGCATCGAGCGCGCCTACCCCGATGAACTTCTCGACATCGGTATGTACACGAAGGGCAAAATCAACGTTGGTGACAAGCTGACGGCTGACAACGTCGACCTCGTGAAGGATCTGATGGACGAAATCACGTACATCCAGATCAAGCAGCAGGGCCGTGTGTGCGATATCGCGCCCACCGAGAAAGATGTCTATCGCCTGAACCCACCGGAATACCTGGACGCTTCGATGCGCCATCAGGGCATGGCCAAGTTCGACGAAAAAGGCAATGTGACCACCCAGGACGGCAAGCCGTGGGTTGGTGGTCTGCCGTGGGTCAACCCGACGGAGGCCGGGCAGGTCATCGCCGCGCACAACCTCAGCTGGGGCCGTTACGACGTCGCGCAATACTGCATCGACGAGTACGACATGGACGCGGATGGCAACGAGCAGTACCACTACAACTTCTGGTGGTGTGAAGTTGCCGGCACCTGCCGCATTTCCATGGATCCCAAGCCCTACATGCCCACCCCGAACGACAAGTCCGGAGAAGGCGTGCTGCGTTACCAGTCCGCCGTGTGGGATTACCCCAACGACGTGAAGGGCACCTCGATCCTCAACATCTGGCCCTACGACGCCACCAAGTACCCGGACTTCTTCGGTTACCTGCCGGCCTTCAAGCGTGTGCGTCGCTTCCCGACCAACCAGCGCTTCGAGCCCGTGATCGCGGGTTCCACGTTCTACCTGACGGACGCCTGGATGACCGGCGACCCGACCCTGACCTGGGGCAACTTCAAGCTCGTGGGTCGTGGTCCGGCGTTGCTCGCCACCAACGGTGACCCGGCGCGTGACGATGTGGGCTGGAACGCGGTCAACGACAACTGGCGTTTGGAGCGTCACGGCGGCAAGACCGGCAAGAAGTTCTGGAACTCTTCGTTCTCGCTCGTGCCGGAAGTGTTCGTGGTCGAACTCGAGCCGACTGGCTACCCGCGTGCGCCGTACAGCAAGAAGCGCATTTGGTACGATGCGCGCACCATCGCCCCGATCACCATGAACAGCTTTGACCGTCGCGGTCAGGTCTGGAAGCAGTGGGAAGCGGGCTTCGACAACTTCTCGAAGAACAGCGGCAAGGTTCACAATTCGCAGGCCGGCGCGTCGGGCGGAATGTGGAGCTGGCTGTATGTGCATTCGCATGACATCCAGAGTGGTCGTATCACGTCCTTCCAGCACTCGCAGAAGACTGCGGGCGGCATGACTGACAAGCGCAACTTCGGCGCCGACGGTCTGGAAGCGTATACGCAGTACACGACGGAAGCTGCGATTCGCCGTCTGGGAACCTGATCGGTCCCCAGAGTTCAATCCCCGCGATTCATCTCGCGGGGATTTTCAAAAAGCGCCTTCGGGCGCTTTTTTTATGGGCGCCCCGCGCAATCCCTTGCCTGGAAAATTATGAGCGGATGTGCAGGGGGATGCCCCGTAGCGGACATTTGACTTCGTCCGCGGGGGCGCCCCCTGCGCAGCCGCGTGAGGCAGGGGTACGTCCAGCCGTCCGGCGCTTGACCCTGCGCGCTTCGCACTGCATGCGGCGCGCTTCGGGTTCAATCCCCGGCTGGCTTTGGGCCCCTGGGCTCGGCAGCTAGGCGTGTGCCATCCGCATGGCATCCACGGCGGCGCGATGATCCGGAAAGTGCTCCATCATTTTCAGGCAAGACTGCTTTGGCCCGGCCGGATCAATCACCGGCTGGTCGCGCCGCGGCTTGCGCGGCGGCTTGCGCGGAAACCGCCCCATGCCAGCCATGATGCAAAACCATGACGTGGGGCTGTAGCTCATGCGCGCGCTCTGGCGATTGATCTCATCCAGCAGGTCACCGCCCTTGTCCCACACCTCCAGAATCTCGCGCACGGAATCCGAAATGTGTGGATTCTCGCGCGCTGCCACCCAGTAAGGCGTGTCCTGGCGCGAATTGAGCTTGTAGTGCATGTATACGTAGTCCCTCACGCTGTCGAAGATGAGGTTGACCTTGGCGTTGAAGGGCTCCTGGTACTGTGCGGACCAGCCACCGCGCTGATACTGCTCGATGAAGTTTTCCACTGTGTCCTGCACGATCATGAGCGCAGTGGCTTCCAGTGGCTCGATGAACCCCTGCGCCAGCCCGATCGCGAGGCAATTTCTTGCCCAGGCTTGTTCCAATCTGCCCACACGCATCTTGAGGTGGCGCGCCTCGGGCTGGTTGTCTCCGGTGAGCTTGAGATGGCTGCGCAGCTCCTGCTCGGCTGCGGCCTCATCGAGATAGTCCGAGGAATACACATAGCCGTTGCCCACGCGATTGGTGAGCGGAATCTTCCACGCCCAGCCGTATTTGAGCGCGGTGGAAGTGGTTTCCGAGCGCAGCACGGCCGGATCCGCATGCGGCGTTGGCATGGCCACCGCGCGGTCGTTGAAGAGGTAATCCTTGTAGGAGACAAACGGCACCTGCAGCGCCTTGCAGATGAGCACGCTGGCAAAGCCGGTGCAGTCGATGAAGAAATCAGCCTCCACCCGCCCGTGCGCCTCGGTCTGGACGGCGGCGATGTCGCCATTCTCGGCCTGCTCCACGCGGGTGACGGTATCCACCAGATGCTTCACGCCCATCGCGAGTGAACGCGTCTTCAGGAAATCCCCAATCAGCCGTGCATCGAAGTGGTAGGCATAGTCCGCGATGTAATCGACACCGCCATCCGGCAGCGGCGCGCGGGCGTTCTTCGCCAGGTAATTCGAGACGAAGTAGGTGTCCGGCAGGGCATGGGCGTCCAGATTGCGCTGGCGCAGCACCAGATTCTGATAGAAGGCACGGATGTACGGGTCATCGCTGGCCGAGAAGAACGGATGGTAGTAGCTCTCGTATCCCGGCCGGGTGGACCAGTTGGGAAAGCGTATTCCGCACTTGTAGGTGCCGTTGCAGTGGGGCATCCATTCCTGATCCGGGATCCCGAGCTTGGCGAAGAAGCGCCGCATCTTGGGCGTCGAACCTTCGCCCACCCCGATGATGCCGATGGCGTCCGACTCCAGCAGCGTGATTTCCGCGCCCAGCTTGCCCCAGGCATGGGCCAGCGAGATGGCCGCCATCCAGCCGGCGGTGCCGCCGCCCACGATGAGAATGCGCCCCGGGTTTTCCTTGCTCATGAATCACTCCACTGGTTGCTGGCAGGGCCAGGATGAAGACGGCCTTTGGTACCCGTTTACCGCGAGTACGGTTCAAGGGCAAGCGCGCCGAAGGCGCTCGCAAGCGCCGGATAATTACCCCACAAAACTTTCCGAAACACTCTCGCGCAAGGGCTTGATGATGCTCGCATTGCAGAGCCTTCCTACACGGCTCCGGTGTTGCGTTGCAACAGAAAAAATCCAGCAAAATCCGATAATTGACAGTCCCGGGAGAGCCTCCCTATAGTCGGGTCGCGACCCGGTTCCGGCGTTGCAAATCATGCTCCCGTAAAGCGCCGGAGCGCGCGTGGAACATGAGGATGGGCGGGCTCTGAGATCCGAATACACACATGCGAGTAATCGCATCGGTTCCAGGTCGTCTGAAGGCAACAAGACGAAGCAAGAAGTAAAACGGCCGACTTGGGATGAGGGGAGGAATACTGGCGAGCCTTCGGGCTTGCGGTAAGCCCCTGCCTTGCACCCGGGGAGGCCTTCAACACCAAGGCTGAGGAACAATGCAAGGTACACTCCGACATCGTTTAGCCGAATGGGTAGTTTTCAAACGAGCCCAATCTCTCACCATGATTCTGGCAGTCACGGTGTTCTTCGCGGTGGGGCTGGCATCGGTGCAAATCCGAACGATTTTCTCAGACCTCTTCCCGTCGAATCATCCCTTCGTCCAGACCTTCAAGGACCATCCCAATTTCGGCAACCCGCTCACCATCACATTGATGGTCAAGCGCAAGGATGGCGATATCTACAATCTGGAGACCTTGGAAAAGGTCTACCGCATGACCCGCGACATCGACCTTGCACCCTCCGTCGACCATGATCAGGTGCTGTCCATAGCGACAGAAAAAGCGCGCTACGCGGAAGCCACGCCCTACGGTGTGGACGTGAAGCCGCTGATGGATGGCTCCGCGCCCAAGGACGAGGCCGAACTCGAGGAATTCAAGCATCGTGTGGACCGCGCCAACAATGTGCGGACATTCCTGATTTCGCAGGACGAATCGGCCACCCTCGTCACCGCCACCTTCATTGAACGCACGCTGGATTACGGCGAGACCTTCAAGCACGTGCAGGACATGGTGATCCGCGAACGCGACGAGCACCATGAAATCTACGCTGCCGGCCAGCCCATGCTCACCGGGTGGGTCTACACCTACCAGCGCCAGATGCTCGGCATCTTCGCCATCACCGCGGTGGCCCTGGTGCTCTCTCTGGTGGTGTACATGCGCAACGTGCCGGGCATCGTCGCGCCAATCGTGGTGAGCGTGCTCAGCGCCATCTGGGGCTTCGGCCTCACCGGTTGGCTCAAAGAGCCCATCGAACCGCTCATCATGGTGGTGCCCATGCTGCTGGTGGCACGCGCCTTCTCGCACTGCGTGCAGTTTCTGGAACGCTTCTACGAAATCCTGCATGAAGTGAAGGACAAGAATCGGGCTGCCGCGCTTGCCCTCAGTGTGATGATGGCGCCCGGCATCCTCGGCATCATCACGGACGCCGCGGGCCTCTTTCTCATTGCAGTCGCGCCTATCCCGGTGATGGAGCGTTTTGCCATCTTCTGCGGCTTCTGGGCCTTGATCCTCATCCCGACGGACGTGTTCATGGCTGCCATCCTGGCCGCTGTGCTGCCCACTCCCGGCAACGTGGACCAGCTCATTGGCAAGAGCGACAAGAAAACCTGGCACGACAAGCTCATCGGCATGCTTGGCGTCATTGGCCGGCTGTCCCACGGCAAGCGCGCGCTCACCACAGGTATCGTCGTCTCAGCGATCAGCATACTGGCCTTCGTGAATGTATTCGGTCCGGTGCAGAAGCTCGAAATCGGCAACCCGGTGGAAGGCTCCAACCTGCTCTTCAACGATTCCGAATTCAACACAGCCGTGCGCGCAGTGAACTCGCACTTCCCGGGGCTCATGACCCTGGAAATCGTGCTGGAAGGCCGTGGCGTGCAAACCACCAAGGCAGTACAGCGCCTCGTCGAATCGGGCATGAAGGAGGCCACACCGGCACAATGGCTCAAGGCCATCACCGAGGCGGGCGTTCCGGAAACCGAAATCAAGTGGCTCTCCGGCCAGGAGTTCCTGAAGGGTGAGGAGCCCATGAGCTCCGAAGCCGTGATGGACCAAGTGGGGCAGGCCGGTCCGCGCTCACTGCGCGAGGCCGAGACCATCGCGGTCAGCTTCGACATCCAGCGCGCACTCGAAGCCTACGATAACCCGCCGGAGGCAACCCTCTCCTTTGCAGATTACCTGCCGGAAGCCAACCGCCTCTTTGGCGGCGGCAACCCGAAATGGGCCTCCATCGACCCGAGTGATGAATCTGTCAACGGTACTGTGACGGCGCTGCTCTTGGGGTCGAACGCCAAGAACTATGGGCATGTGTCCGACTTCACCATGCAGAACGGCACGATCTCGCTCTGGTACAAGAACAACAAGCAGGAGACCGTGGACATCGCGCTCGAACAGACCCGTGAAGTCCTGGACAAGGTTGGCGTGGAGCGGGGCAACTTCAATGTGCGCCTCGGCACTGGCGCCATCGCCCTGCAGCAGTCGGTCAACGATACGGTGGACTACTACCAGTACATCATTCTGGCGCTGCTGAACGCCATCATCTTTGTGGTGGCATCGCTCGCCTACCGCTCGATGGTGGCGGGCTGGATCCTGCTTATCCCGGTGAACCTCTCCAACATCCTGCTGGGCGGGGTGATGGTGACGATGGGCCTCGGTCTGGACGTGAACAGCCTGCCCATCGCGAGTATCGGTATTGGCGTGGGTATCGACTACGGCATCTACCTGCTCAGCCGCATCTGCGAAGAGTTCCAGGACGGCAAGCATTGGGGTGACGCCATCCAGCGCTCGGTGCAGACCTCCGGCAAGGCCATTTTCTTCACGGCGACCATCGTGATGATCAGCATCCTGCCCTGGTACTTCCTGTCCGAGCTGAAGTTCCTGGCGGACATGGGCCTGCTGCTCGTGATGGTGATGACCATCAACATGCTCATTTCACTCATCGTGCTGCCGCTGCTGGTGTACTGGTGGAAGCCTGCCTTCGTGCAGTCCGAGCACCAGCTCATCTCCGAGAAGCTCGACCTTTCGGAAATCGCGAAGACCGCCTGAGGGCGGTCTTTCCCCGGCAACAGAATCAAGCAACTTACAGTTCAGAGGTTTCTCTCAAGATGAAAACGCAAGTAAACGGAATGCGCGCCATGACCCTCGCCGGCGCGCTGATGATGGGGCTGACGGCCGGTGCAACGCAGGCGCAAGAAGCTGCGGCCGCCGGCGAACAGCTGGCCACGGTGCACATGGGCATTCCCCATGACGCCGTCTACGACATCACCATCAATGGCCAGGCCGGGGTGGCCGTGGGCGCCTTTGGCACCATCCTGGAGTCCCAGGATTCCGGCGCCTCCTGGAACAAGGTGGACAGCGGCACGGAGTTCGCGCTGCTGGGTGTGGCGGTGAATGGTGACAAGCGCATCATCGTCGGCCAGCGCGGCACCGTGCTGGTGGGCAAGGCCGATGGCGGCTGGGAGCCCGGCACCAGCAACACGGAGTCGCGCCTCATGCAGGTGGGCGTGAATGCCTCCGGTCTCGCCGTGGCAGTGGGTGAGTTTGGTACCGTGATGCGCTCAAAGGACTCCGGCAAGACCTGGGAAAAGCTCACCCTGGACTGGATGGGCTTCCGCGAAGACGGGTATGAGCCCCACCTCTATGCGGTGAACGTGGATGACAACGGCCGCATCGTGCTGGGCGGCGAATTTGCCTACGTCATCGTGTCCGAGGATGGTGGCGACACTTGGACCCTGCCCAACAAGGGTGAGAAGTCCATCTTCGCCATGCATTTCCTGCCCGATGGCAACGGCTTTGCCGTGGGCCAGGAAGGTCTTGTGATGAAGACCACCGACATGGGCGCCACCTGGACTGAAGTCAACACCGGCAGCATCGCCAATCTCTTTGGTGTGTGGTCTTCCAAGCATGGCGAAGTAGTGATCACCGGCCAGCGCGCACTCCTGCGCAGCAGCGACGGTGGCAACACCTTCACGTCCTCCAACGATCTGGAAATCGTGCGCAACTGGTTTGTGCCGATTGCGGTGGGCGAATCCGTGAGCAAGGCACCGGGCGGCGAGATGGTGGCCCAGGTCATCTACGTCGGCGGTTACATGGGCAAGATTGCGCGCCTGCTGCAGTGACTGTGGCGGATTTCGCACCGCAGCAACCGAGTGGTCGCAACAAAAATACAGAAATTTCGCTTAGGAAGCGTCCGAGTGGTTGAAAGTGGTGCTTTGATGGGCTAAGTTGTGACTCAATTGCTACTCAGCGGGGCGTATTGCGTCTCTTTGAGGCCCATAAGGCCTCAAGAGTGGTAGTAAAGCAACAAAAGTTTTGTTTCTGTCGGCAGCTAACACCGGCAGGAACTGAAAAAGCGCTGAGGGTTCTGTGCTACAGCTCAAGCTGGGGCAGGAACGGAATCAAAAGGCCGTCATCTTTAGAGAAGAGGAGAACGGGAGTGGCACAACACAACATCATGCGCGCTGCAATCGCCGCTGGCTTAATGGCCAGTGCCGCGTCTGCAAGTGCGGTGGACTTCAACATCACCGGATTCGTCCGGCAGGAGATTGCGGTCTCCATCACTGATGAGGCCTATAACCACAAGGCGTGGGATCCGGCGGTCGATCGGTCGACTTACTACCCGTCCTACACGCCGGGGAATCCATTTTTTACCGGGTTTAGTGGGGGCGCCAGTAATCTGGCCCAGCTCGACGCTAACAACACACCAATCGAATTCCCGGGCGTCGTGCCGGCAGCAGTCCCTATAGCCCTTGGGCCGTTGACCGGGGCAGTCGCCGGAAACTCCACGGCTACA
>VGUA01000093.1 GCA_016874535.1 Gammaproteobacteria bacterium | reverse complement strand
CTCAGCTGCTTGAGATCCGCCTGGCTCTTGATGAAATCGAGACCACGGCCTTTCACGTAGACCATGGCCCAGCTGGATCGCATGTAAGGACGGGTGGTCGCGGCAAGCTCAAAATTCTCCACCACCCCCATCACGAGATCACACTTGTAGCTGCCGTCGTCAGTCTCGTTGTTGCGCAGGGTCGCACGGATGAAACCCATGCGCTGCGGAAACCAGGTGTACTGGACCGGGAGCCCCAATTGTTTGCCAAAGAGCTCGGCCATGCGGTTCTCGTATCCTGAGCCATCTTTCTCAGACATCGGCAGGTTGAAGGGCGGCGCGCAGACCTTCAGCGCCGTGCGCGGCGGCTGGGCTTCCTGCGCGGAAACCGCAGGGGGTAGCGAACAGGCCAGCACCAGCCCCAGGGCTGCGCGGGCAAATCGGGAGAGTCGTGTGGCCATGGGATACTCCGGCCGGGGTTGGGCGGGCGGGGGCGCCTGTGCGCAGCGGCTCACGGCCACCCACCCGTCCTTCGCCGGGATTTACTGCATGCGACCGGTTTTCTTCAGGTCTTCCTTCATCTTGCGCAGGGTCCGCTGGACCATGTTCTTGCCGAGCTTGACGGTCTCGGCCGAGGCCTCAAGGGTTGCCAGATTGGATGGCGCACCCTCGCCCACCACGATGGCGCCGACCATGCCGGTGGTCATGTGCGGATTGCACTTGTAGACGTACGCGCCTTCCTTGTCGAGTTTCACACTGAAGCCTTCTTCACCCATCTTGGATTTCCAGCCGGCAGCGCCTTCCGGCATCATCCCTTCGATGGTTTCGGAGTCATGACCTGCCATCTGGATGAACTTGATGGTGTCGCCGGGCTTGGCGTAGGTGACCAAGGGAACCCAGTTGGTGATGACGCCCTTGATGACGTGCTCGGTGGCGAACACTGGCGCGTTGAGGATCATGGCGAGTGCTGTGGCCGTGATCGCCGTCTTGAATCGCATTGCTGAACTCTCCAGATAGTTTCCAGACATCAACCCAATTCTCCCTCCGGTAACCCCGTCGGGGCCACAGGCTGGAGCATTGCAGTCAGTATTGCACATAAGAAAAACCCGGCACGGAGGTGCCGGGTTTTCTGGCATTCCGGCCCCTACCACCGAAGCGGTAGGGGCCAGTTTGCGGACGTCGCCTTACGGGAGGCTGAACACGCTGAGCGTGCCGCCCAGACGCGTGTAGTTGCCGAGCCCCTTGTAGGCACCCACGGCACCCAGACCGTCGGTGTCGTTGATGAGGCCGGCCGCCATGCCGATACCGGCCCAACCGCCCACACCCGACAGCACGCCGACGTACTGCTTGCCCTTATGGCCCCAGGTGTTCACGTTGCCGATGATTCCGGACGGCGTCTTGAACTGCCACAGCAGCTTGCCGGACTTGGCATCGATGGCCTTGAGGTAGCCCTCGAGGTTGCCATAGAACACCACGTCACCGGCGGTTGCCAAGGCACCGCTCCACACCGAGAAGCGCTCCGGGATCGACCACTTGATCTTTCCTTCGCTGGCGTCCCAGGCAATGAAGTTGCCGAGGTTGTTGTTATCGGCGTTGTTGCCGAATTCCGCACCCGGGGAGACCCGGCCGGCGGGGAACATGCTCAGCACGGCATTCACGTAGGGCTGGCCGGCGACATACTCGCCACCGCTGACCGGCTCATAGTTCATGCACACGTGGTTGGTGGGCACGTAGAAGAGGCCGGTCTTCGGGCTGTAGGCCGCAGGCTGCTGATCCTTGGTGCCAAGTGCCGCCGGGCAGATGTTGGTGGTGTTGGTATCTTCCCCGTTGAAGTGGGTGGAATACTTGGCCACGACCTGCGGACGGCCGGTCTTCATGTCGACGTGGGTGGCCCAGTTCACCGCCGGATCGAACTTCTCGGCCACCAGCAGCTTGCCGCTCACGCGATCAAGCGTGTAGGCAAAGCCGTTGCGGTCGAAATGCACGAGCGCCTTGGTGTCCTGACCCTTGACCTTCATGTCGGCGAGGATCATCTCGTTGATGCCGTCGTAATCCCACTCGTCATGGGGCGTCATCTGGTAGACCCACTTGGCCATGCCGGTGTCGACGTCGCGGGCAAAGATGGACATCGACCACTTGTTGTCACCAGGACGAACGACCGGGTTCCAAGTCGACGGATTGCCGGTACCGTAGTACATGAGGTTGGTTTCCTTGTCATAAGGCCACCAGCCCCAGGTCGAGCCGCCACCGATCTTCCACTGATCACCCTTCCAGGTCTTCAGCGAAGAATCCTTGCCGACAGGCTGCATGGTTGCGCTGTCGATGGTCTTCTCGGGATCCATCAGCATGTCGCTGTCCGGACCCATGCTGTAGGCACGCCATACGCGCTTGCCATCCTTCAGGCTGTAGGCGTTCATCCAGCAGCGGACACCGAATTCGGCGCCGGAGATACCGGTGAAGACCTTGTCCTTGATGACATGGGGAGCGTTGGTGTTGGTCTGGCCCAGCTTGGGGTCGCCGTTCTTCACGGACCACACCACAGAGCCGTCCTTCGCATTGAGCGCGACCAGCGTGGTATCGGCCTGCTGGAGCAGGATCTTGCCGTCGCCGTAGCCCAGGCCACGGTTGACCGTGTCGCAGCACATGACAGGCACGGTTTCGTCGTAGTTCTGGACGGGCACGTATTCCCAGATCACCTCGAGCGTGTCGAGATTGATCGCGAACACGTTGTTCGGGAATGCCGCATGGATGAACAGCGTGTCACCCGACAGGCCGGTGGCCGACGCGGGGAGTACCAGCGGTCCACCTTCATGTCCGCGCAGGACGCCGGTGGAGAAGGTCCACGCGGCCTGCATCTTGCCCGCGTTGGTGCTGTTGATCTGGTCCAACTCCGAGTAGCGCCAGTTCCAGTAGTTGCCACCTGGAAAGGCCCAGTAGTTGGGGTCCTGCATGAGCTTCTCTACCTCAGCGTTCGCCATGGCCGAACCGGACATGGTGACTGCTGCCAGAGAGGCCGCCGCAGCAAGCCATCGCTTGAACGATGCTTTTCTCATGACCTCCTCCTTCACGCTATTTTTATGTTGACGGGTTTGACGATCTCTTGGGGTTTTGACTCAACCAAAGCACCCGAGATCAAAGGCACCGGGGAGAGTGGAAAAGAATGCGCAGCAACCACACCCATGCGGGCGGGTCGCGAAACAGGGGAGGCAAGGGGCGGCGTGCATGGCGCCTTGCGGTGATCAGTGGCAGTGAGCTCCGAACGGGTCAAATGGGCACCTCACCAGTTGGAAACGGCCGGCTGCGAACCAGCGGCGTGATTCGATTATAGAGAAAAAATCCGACCCGACAACCAAGTGCAACGCCTGTCCCGGGCACGCTCCGCGGCAGGCTTATTGCCCGTCTTTTTCAGGGGTTTTCGCGGCCTTCGGCATGCCTTGTGGCGTGGGCACGACGGTCTGCCGCTTGGCCCCCACGAAACATCGCTTCTCGGCATTTTTGCGCGCTGCAGCGAGGGTCTCCACCGCCTTGCGAGCATCGGCGCCCTCCCGGAACAGCGCGCCCTTCTCGCCCGGCATGTTCTTGTAGATCTCGTAGGTCCGCGCGGTGTTGAACTCGTCCAGGCTGACCGTCTGCGCAATGACATCAATCTCGCACGAGCACCGGAACAGATTGTCGACGTTCTGGCCACCATTGCGCTTCATGCAGGTCAGCACATGGTCGACCCGGTCCATGGTCGGGTAGTCATGGGCCAGCACCGGGGTGGCTCCGAGGCCAAGTATGAGGGCAGTCAACAACTTGCGAGAGGGCATGCCGAATCTCCGCGAGGGGTGAAGTCCCAGTATACCCCGGTCGCTATACAATGCCGGAGACAAAACTCGAGGGAGCGTGAGTGGATGGCAAACGTACTGGTGACAGGAGGCGCAGGCTATATCGGGAGCCATGTGGTGAAGCAGCTCGGCCAGGCCGGGCATCGCGTGATCACCCTCAACAACCTCTCCAGAGGACACCGCGGGGCCGTCCTGGTCGGTGAACTGGCGGTGGGCGACACCGGCGATGAAGCCTTGGTCAGCGGTCTGCTGCACCGGCACGCCATCGATACCGTCATGCACTTTGCTGCGTGGACCATCGTGCCGGAATCGGTCAGCGACCCCCTGAAGTACTACCGCAACAATACCGCGAGTGCGCGCAGCCTGATCGAATGCTGCGTTGCGCAAGGCGTGCGCAACTTCGTGTTCTCCTCGACCGCGGCAGTCTATGGCGTGCCCGATGTCGCCGCCTGCCGCGAAGACGCGCCGCTCGCCCCGATCAATCCCTACGGCAGTTCCAAGGCCATGGCGGAACAGATGCTGCGCGACGCGTGTGCCGCGAGCGACATGCGCCACGTGATCCTGCGCTACTTCAACGTGGCCGGGTGCGATCCCGACGGCGAAATCGGGCAATCCACGCCGCAGGCCACGCTGCTCATCAAGGTGGCCTGCGAGGCCGCGACCGGCAGGCGGCCAGAGCTGGTGGTGTTCGGTACCGACTACCCCACGCCGGACGGAACCGGCGTGCGCGATTACATCCACGTATGCGATCTGGCCGACGCGCATCTGCGGGCCATGGACTATCTCGCGGATGGCGGAGAGTCGGTCACTTAGGTTTTTTTCTTTTCGCAGTTACTCTTACATCCATAAATCTTCAAGCTTTGATGAACCCATAATCTTTTCGTAAGTTGTGTACCGAGGCGACTGAGGCTGTGAGCCGACTTTTCCCTCAGTCAATGCTATGGGCTTCTCAAGTACTTTAGCTTTTGACTTGAACCGGACCAAGTACTTGCCACTGTTCTGATATGGCACGATCTCATCAATCTCGGCTATATGAGTAATCGCCGAAACAGGCGCGACCTGATACGCAGCAATGTACTTAAACTTGGGAAGCTCTTTTGCGTTCATTCTAATCGCGTACCAGCAATCTTCCCCAAGGAACACGCGGTTAAACCCATCTTCTCGGGCTGGAATAACGATCGTGTCCCACTTGCCGCCAGTTAAGGGGTTATCAACCGCCTTGGGCTTATCCACCTTCTTGCCCTCATGCTTTTTAGGAGCCGTAAAAGCCCTGATACCAATCATCGGCAAGATTAGAAGCATTTCATTTAAAAAGACAGTTGCCGCTGCCTGTGACTGGCGCGACATATTAGGTTTGCTTGGTACGTTCTTGTTCATCAGGATGGACGAATCATTTTCCTGTGCGATACGCACAAGTTCTGATTCTAGGAACTGTACTTCGGTCTTGCCCAAGCCATGTGAATCAACAAAAAATACACCCCACGACCAATCCTTCTGTAGGTGCTGTTTCAGCCGTGTGGCAACGGGATCTGCCTCCCCAATGTAGACAGTTTCTTCTGCTAGATCCCCAACAAGGATGTAGACCCCAGGTCGCTTGGCGTGATCTTCCTTGATCACCTCAGCGATGCTCTCCCTAGGGAAAACAACCCCTACTCCCGACCAATTCGATTTTTGGATGATCCTTATACCCTGAGGGTCACCAGTGGTTGAGAAGATTTCGATAGTGAAGGGGTTAGCCATCAATGAGCCCATTCAGCCTTCTTGCGTCTGACGATCTCTCGCGCCTCTTCTATGCTGTTGCAGTCGATGCTGCCCTTGTATAGGTTGCATGAATGGCAGGCGAGTGCGAGGTTCTCTGTGGTGTTCTCCCCGCCATGCTTGCGGGGCTTGATGTGATCGATTGCCAAGTTTGCGCGGAACCAAGTCTCGAAGTCTAGCGAGCAGTCCAGGTCGCAGTAGGCACACTTGAACCGAAATCGCTCGTACACCTCTTGGTAGGGGTACTCTTCGTGCATCTTCGGGACGCGCTGGCTTCGGGACCCTTCAGCGAAGGACGCCCCATTTGCGCCAGTCGGAGCAGGCGTGGTCGTACTCATAGGTGCTGCCTTTCCAGGTAGGTCCGATGCAAGAGCCCCTCTTGTCTTGGTCCTCTTCGATCTCTACCTCAGTGTTGTCCGATGTGCGCGTGCGCCGCTTGCCTGTCCAGAACTCACAGGTGGAACATCGCTGCCAGTTCCCATCATTGACGATCGACATTTGGATCTCCATCGAGGTGTTGTGTACGGGCTTCAGCCCTGGTGCTGAAGCGATATCAACAGTATTCGACTCAGCAGTGAAGATGTCGATTTGGCAAGTGTGAATTCGAGGTCGAGTTTCACGTGCCCTCTTCGGCAGGCAGACCCGATCTCTGTTTCCTCACCTCAGCCTTTCTCCTGACAGAGAACACATGCTGAGGCGTCCATCTGTGCCCTCTCGGCGTCAGCCAGCCGAGAGCATTGAAGTGGTTCGCGATCTGACGATCATTCCAGCCGTCCGCCCTTAGCTGGCGAACAGCGTCAACGATCTGTAGCTGGTAGTCACTCAGCGGACGAACGCTGAGAACGACAGGACCGCTGCTGACGATGCGGTCCTCTGCGGGTTCTCTGGGGGACCCCTGCGCCTGAGGTCCCGCCGCCCTCACTCCACCGTCACGGACTTGGCGAGGTTGCGGGGTTGGTCCACGTCTGCGCCTTTGAGCACCGCAACGTGATACGCCAGCAGCTGCAGCGGCACGGTGTAGACGATGGGCGCGATCACATCCTCCACCGAAGGGAGCGGAATCACCGAGAATCCGGGCCTCGCCTCCACCGTCCCCTGGCTGTCGGCAAATACATAGAGGGCGCCCCCCCGGGCCCGGACTTCCTCCAGGTTGGATTTGAGCTTCTCCATCAGCGCATTGTTGGGCGCGATGGCAACCACCGGCATCTCGTCATCCACCAGGGCCAGTGGCCCGTGCTTGAGCTCCCCGGCAGGGTAGGCCTCTGCGTGGATATAGGAGATTTCCTTGAGCTTCAAGGCGCCTTCGAGCGCGATCGGGAACATGGTCCCGCGGCCCAGATACAGCATGTGGTGTTTGTTGACGAAAGACTCGGCCAGCTGGGCAATCGACTCATTGAGTTCAAGCGCGAGGTTCACCCGGCCCGGTAACGTCTCCAGCTGCGCGACCAGTCGCGCCTCTTCATCGGCGGAGAGCCCATGCCTGCGGCCCAGGGCCAGCACCAGCAGCATCAAGGCCACCAACTGTGTAGTGAAGGCCTTGGTCGAAGCCACTCCGATCTCGGGGCCGGCGCGGGTGAGGAGCACCATTTCCGATTCGCGCGTGAGGGTGCTCTCGGGCACGTTGCAGATGGCGAGGCTGTGGGCGTAACCGTTGCGGCGCGCCTCTCGAAGCGCAGCCAGGGTATCGGCTGTCTCGCCTGATTGCGAAATGGTGACGAACAGCGCGTCCTCAGACACCACGCTGCGCCGGTAGCGATACTCGCTCGCCACCTCCACCGTGCAGGGAATGCCCGCAATCGACTCCATCCAGTAGCGCGCCACCAGGCCCGCGTGATAGCTGGTGCCACAAGCCACTATGGTCACCGTACGCACGGTGTCGAGTATCCGCCCCGCCTCCGGACCAAAGCTCTCGTCGAGCACGCGTCCGTGGGCCAGCCTGCCTTCGAGTGTCTCTGCCAGCGCTCTGGGCTGGGTGAAGATTTCCTTCAGCATGAAGTGCCGGTAGCCGGATTTTTCCGCCGCATCCGCCGAAAGCTGCGAGACTGATTCCCGTCTTTCCACGGGATGGCCTGCAGCGTCATAGATGCGGACGGCCTCGCGCGAGATGTCCGCGACATCCCCATCCTCCAGGAAGATGAAGCGTTGCGTGACTGGCAACAGGGCAAAGACATCCGAGGCGATGAAGTTCTCGCCGATCCCCAAGCCGATGACCAGCGGACTTCCGCGCCGCGCGGCCACCAGGCGCCCGGGTTCGTCGCGGGAAACCACACCCAGCGCATACGCCCCTTCGAGCGCCTGCACGGCACGGCCGACTGCCGCCAGCAGATCGTGCCCTTCGGCCAGTTGCCGATGGATCTCGTTGACCGCCACCTCGGTGTCGGTCTCCGAAGAAAAGGCATACCCCTCCTCGACCTGGCGGCGGCGCAGTTCATCGTGGTTTTCGATGATGCCGTTGTGGACCAGTGCCACCAGTGAGCCAGACATGTGGGGATGCGCATTGCGGGTACTCGGTTCGCCATGCGTTGCCCAGCGGGTGTGCGCAATGCCGAGGGAACCCTCCAGCGGATCGGCTTTGAGTGCGTCTGCCAGACCCGCCACCTTGCCCAGTACCCGGCGCCGATCGATCTCTCCGGAGGCCACGAGGACGGCCATGCCGGCAGAGTCATAGCCGCGATACTCGAGCCGTTTCAGCCCCTCCAGGAGAATGGGGGCGACATACCTCTGTGCAACGGCACCAACGATTCCACACATGCGATTGTCCCTGTTCGGTATTCCGGAAAATGCCCTGCGAGCCCGCAGTGCACCGGATATTTGATTCTATAGCGGCATCAGCGCGTCGGGCTTTGATGGAGGCGGGCGCGTACCCGATCGCGGGAAACCGTCATCTGGTTGGGCGTGAGCTTGTCCGTGATCACCGCAAGATAGTGCAGCGCGCGCGTGCTCCCGGCGTCGGCCGCTGCCTGGAACCAGCCGAACGCCTGGGCGTGGTCCCGACGCACACCCCAGCCATTGAGATACAGGACCCCGAGGGAAACCTGGGCGGGTGCACTACCCTGCAGGGCCGCCTGCTCGAACCAGCGAGAAGCTTCCGCGAAGTCTTTGGGGGTACCGAGCCCGAGATAGTACTGGGTGGCGAGCGCGTGTTGGGCGTCAATTGAACCTTGCGCGGCGAGTGTCTGCAGCCCGTCGTGGGCGAGGTCGTGTTGACCTGCCCTGAAAAGGGCGAGAGGGTCCGGGGCGGAGCCGCAGGAGAGCAGCAGTGCCATCACGGCGGCAAGCAGGGCAAGCCGCCTCAGCTGCAGCGGCAGATTCATGTTCCAGATTTGGTCGGGGCGGCGAGATTCGAACTCGCGACCCCCACAACCCCATTGTGGTGCGCTACCAGGCTGCGCTACGCCCCGACTGTCTGGAACCCGCATTGTACACGGGGGCAGAAGGATTACCCCACCCTCGTGTGACATGGCTGGAGGTCTTTGCCGCTCGCTCAGCGCGCGAGAATGTCCAGGACTTCCTCGAGCTCCATGCGAAGCTGGCGGACGATCTGCTGGCTCATGCTGCTGTCAGCCTTCACCTCGTCCCCCGCCAGACGCTGGCGGGCACCACCGATGGTGAAGCCATGTTCATAGAGCAGGCTGCGGATCTGGCGAATCAGGATCACGTCCTGCCGCTGGTAATACCTGCGGTTGCCGCGACGCTTGATCGGCTTGAGCTGTGGAAATTCCTGTTCCCAGTAACGCAGGACGTGCGGCTTGACCGCACACAGATCGCTTACCTCACCGATGGTGAAATAGCGTTTGCCGGGAATGACGGGCAATACATTATTGTTCGATGCTTCCAGCATAGGCCTCTACTCGTGCTTTAAGTTTCTGGCCGGGCCTGAAGGTCACAACACGCCGTGCGGAAATGGGTATTTCCTCACCGGTCTTGGGATTCCGCCCGGGTCGCTGGTTCTTGTTTCTCAGATCAAAGTTACCGAAGCCTGACAACTTCACTTGCTGGCCGAGCTCGAGTGACTGCCTGATCTCCTCGAAGAACGCTTCGACGAGTTCCTTGGCTTCTCGCTTGTTCAGGCCGAGGTCCTCGAAGAGGCGTTCGGCCATATCGGCTTTGGTCAATGCCATACCTAAACTCTCAGGGAGGCTCCCAGTTCAAGACCCAGTTGACGAAGGATATCGGCCACCAAAGCCTCGACCTGACTGTCGACAAGAGTGCTGGATGGCGCCTGAAAAAGCAAGCCCAAGGCCAAGCTTTTTTTGCCGGAATCAATACCTTGCCCGCAATATACATCAAACAACTGCAGGTCTCGCAGGAGGGGTCCGGCCACCTTGGAAACCAGCGCCAGCACGGCAGCGGCGGGTATTTCCTCGCCCACCACCACGGCCAGATCGCGCCGTACGGCCGGGAATCTGGAGAAGGGAGCGAAGGCGGGCCGGCGGCTCCCCACGAGCAGGGGCAGCGCCACTTCAAACACCACCGGGGTGCCTGCAAGCTCGAGGCTGCGCACGACGGCAGGATGCAGCTCGCCCACATGACCTATCACCTGCCCCCCCAGCCTCACCTCGGCACAGGCCCCGGGATGGAGCCCCGGGACCGCGGCGGCCACGAATTTAGCCCCGTGCCAGCCCAGCACCGCGAGGAGGTTGGTAACGTCCTGCTTGAGGTCGTAGAAGTCCACGGGACGCGCGGCACCCGACCACTGGGCGGGCTGGGCCTGCCCGGTCGCCAGTCCCGCCACGCGGTTCTGCTGTTGCAAGCCGGACTCGCCCCGCTGCTGCCGGAAGACCATGCCGGCCTCGAACAGTCGCTGACTGCCCACCTGCCGGTGCTGATTGTGCAGGGCCGTGGAGACCAGCCCCGGAATCAGAGAAGGACGCATGACACCCATCTCCCGGGAAATGGGATTGGCAAGGGCCACAGGCTCCAGGCCTTCACCAAACAGGTTCCAGAGTTCCGGGGCGATGAAACTGTAGGTGATGGCTTCGAGATAGCCGGCGCTGACCAATGCGTCCTGGACGCGGCCGAGTTCCT
>VGUA01000092.1 GCA_016874535.1 Gammaproteobacteria bacterium | reverse complement strand
TGGGGGAAAGCCGACAGGAGTTCGAACTGGTCAGCTGACGAGGCCGCCGTTGACCTTCAGGGTCTGGCCGGTAATGAACGAAGCCTCCCGACTGGCGAGGAAAACCACCGCCTCCGCCACGTCCTGAGGGTATCCGAATCGCTGCAAAGGAGTGGCGGAGACCACTGCCGCGCGGTAGTCGGCACGCATTTCCCGCTCCGCGAAGGCGGTTTCAATCCAACCGGGCGCGACCTCGTTGACCCGCACCCGGGGTGCCAGTGAACGGGCCAGGGCCCGCGTGAAGCCGGTTATCCCCGCCTTAACGGCGGCAAACATCTCGGGGTTCCGTCCACCCATGCCGCGCAGGGCCTGATCCCAGGAGGTGTTGATCAGACACCCTCCGGCTTGCGCGGACAGAACCTCGGACGCCGCCCAACTCGCCAGAATCGTGCCCCGGAGATCGGTATCGAGCAGCATCGCGAGCTTTTCGTGGTCCGGCAGCCGGGCGCCCTCCCCGGTGAGGATGTCGGCGCCAGCCATGTTGACCCAGAGGTCGACCCCGCCAAGCCCACCCACTGCCGCATCGACTAGGCGGGTGATATCGCCAGCAATCACCACATCCGCCTGGCAGGCAATCGCACGCCCGCCTTGGGTCGCGATCTCGCGTACGCAGGACTCGGCAGCTTCGCGCGACTTGCGGTAGTTGATGACCACGCTGGCGCCTTCACGGGCCAGGGCCAGAGCGACGGCTCGCCCGATGCCGGTGCTGCCACCGGTCACCACGGCCTTCCTGCCCTCGAGTCGCATCGCGGTCCCTCGTCTCTCGTTCAAGGAGGAGCGGTGGAATCAGGCGCCGCAGGTGGCGACCATTCCTGCTTCAGGACCACCTCACCGATTTCCTTGCCCGGGAAAAGCTGCCCCTGATAGATGATGTAGCGCCCGCCGGCCTCGGTGTCCGTGGCCGGACTCGCGGTCCAGATCCACAGGTGACCTTCCATGGTGTCGAGGATCAGGGCCTTCTCGGTGCCGAAATCCGAGCCGGCATTGATGGGAACCGCTTGGTAGCGGGATTCGGCCAACGCGTTGGACGCCACACAAAGCGCGAAGCCACCCAGAAAAACAGGGAGATGTCTCATGATCGGGCCTCGCTCGGGCTGAGGTGAGTTTGAATCCGCCGACGGCAAGGGAGCAGTAGCCGCATCAGGCAAGCATCTCCAGCGCAGCCCGGTGCAAGTGGGGATTTGCGGCAGCAATTACCCGCCCCCCACTGCGCACCGGCTTGCCTTGCCAGTCGCTCACGACGCCGCCCGCGCCCTCCACTATCGGCACCAGTGCCGCGATGTCGTAGAAGCCAAGTCCGGCTTCCACCACCAGGTCGACATGTCCTGCCGCGAGCATGCAGTAGGCATAGCAATCGGCTCCGAAGCGGGTCAATCGCACTCGCGCGGCGAGTGCCTCGAAGCGGGGCCACTCGTGTTGCCGGTCGAACATGTCCGGGGTGGTAGCGAAGAGTGAGCAGTCCGCGAGATTCGTCACCCGGCTCGAGGCCAGTCGCTGCTGCTTCTCACCGCGTTGGCACAAGGCCCTGTCACCATCGCCGAGGAACAATTCCCCCACGAACGGCTGAGACATCATACCGAAGCGCGGCGCGCCATTCTCACACAGCGCAACCAGCGTTCCCCAGGTGGGCAACCCGGACACGAACGCCCGGGTGCCGTCGATGGGGTCTATGACCCAACGCCAAGGCGCCCCAGGCAGAGCCTCGCCGAACTCCTCGCCCAGAATGCCATGGGTGGGGAACTGTTCGCTGATCGCTTCGCGCAACTTCAGCTCCACCTCGCGGTCGGCAATCGTTACGGGATCGAAGCGGGTACTGCCCTTGTCTTCGACCTCCAAAACGGTTCGGAACCGGGGCAAGCTGAGGTTTGCCGCGAGCTCGGCGAGCCGCGTCATGAATGTAAAGATTTCCGGGGCCGCTGGCTGGATCATGCGAGCATTCTGCACCAGCTTCCCCGCACGCATAAAGCATCGTAACGCGGCCGTCCGGGCGTGTCAGCGAGTGCCCTTCGCGCTATAATGCGCGCTCCCGTCCTTCCGCGCCCAAACGAGAAACCCGCAGGTGCAGGGACGAACAATGAAGAGATTTCCTCGCCCATGCTCGCCGAGTTCCATGAACGCATCGTCATTGCACGTCCGCGCCTTGCGCTGCTTCTGCTGACAGCCCTGCTGGTGCTGTGCGGACTGGGTCTGCAGCACTTCAGGCTCGACGCCTCGGCGGACTCTCTCCTGCTCGAGAACGATCCGGACATGAAGCAATACCGGGATCTCGCCCTGCGTTACAACGCGCGCGATTTCCTATTTGTCACGGTCACGCCGCCAGAGGGTGTGTTCTCGCCGGGAGGCAAGACACTCATCAGCGATCTGCGGGCCGCCCTCAAGGCAGTGCCGGAAGTTTCCTCGGTGCTCACGGTCCTGGATGTGCCTCTGGTCAAGAACAAGCCCGGACGGCTTTCGGAAGTGGCCACCAACTACCGGACCCTTGAATCCCCGGATGTCGATCTGGCCAAGGCCGAGAGCGAGCTCCGCAGCAGTCCCCTGTACCGCAATGTTGTGCTGAGTCCGGATGCCGGCACGACGGCGATACGTGTGATGCTGCATGACGACATCAAATACCGGCTGCTGCAGATAGAACGCGCTGATCTGCTGTACAAGCGGGGAACCACCGGCCTCTCACCCGAGGAAACGTCGAGGCTCGCGACAATCGAACCTCAGTACACCCGCAAGAAGGATGAGGTGGACCAGGCCAACCATGCCACCTTGGAAAAGCTGCGAGCCCTGCTCGCCACCTTCGAACCCCGTGCGGAGATCCATCTCGGCGGCATCTCCATGATTGCCGATGACATGATCACTTTCGTCCGCTCGGACATCGTGGTCTTCGGGCTGGGTGCACTGGTGCTGGCCGTCGCGATGCTCGGCTACATCTTTCGCGAGGCACGCTGGGTGTTCACCCCTGTCATCACCTGTGCCGTGTGCACTTTCATGATTCTGGGCTTGCTCGGCCACTTGGGCTGGCACCTGACGGTGATTTCCTCCAATTTCATTGCCCTGACCCTGATCCTCACCATCTCGATCAACATCCACCTGATCGTCCGCTACCGTGAGCTGCACGAGCAGTTTCCGGACTGGGGGCAGTATCAGCTGGTCCGCCAGGTCGTCCGCGACATGTCGCGACCCTGCCTCTATACCTCGCTCACCTCGGTGATCGGATTCGCCTCGCTCATTACCAGCGATATCCGGCCAATTGCGGACTTCGGCTACATGATGACGGTGAGCCTGCTGGTGGTGTATGTGGTGGTCTTCTCGCTCGTGCCCGCCATGATGGCTCTCATGCCCAAGCGCGAGCCCCGCCTGAAAACCGATGACCGGCTGGGTTTCACCGAGCGGCTTGCGGTATTCACCGACCGCCACGGAATTTTCGTGCTGGTGGCATCACTGCTGATTGGCGCCGCCGGTGCGGTGGGAATCACGCGACTGGAGGTCGAAAACAGCTTCATCAGCTATTTCAAGGACGACACGGAAATCTACCGTGGCTTGCGCAAGGTCGACGAGACCCTGGGTGGCACCACCCCGCTTGAAGTGGTCCTCAAATTCCCACCTCCGGTGGAGGACGCACCCGCGGAGGGCGAGTTGGGCGACCTGTTTGATGAGGTGGAGCCTGCGCCCAAGTCCGACTACTGGTTCACCCCCGAGAAGGTGGAACGCATCAAGCTCGTGCATGACTACCTGGAAAGCCTGCCAGGTGTGGGCAAGGTCACGTCGCTCGCCTCGCTGGTGCGCGTGGCTGAAGATTTGAACAAGGGTCGCGAATTCGATCCCTTCGAGCTCAATGTCATCTACAAGCGGATTCCCGGTGACCTCAAGCACGAGATGCTGTCGCCTTACGTGTCCATCGATGACGACCAGGCGCGCATCTCGCTGCGCATTCTGGATTCCACCCCCGACCTGCGCCGCCACGCATTGCTGGCACAGATACGTACCGGTCTCGAGACGGATCTGGGCCTCAAGCCGGATGAATTTGAAGTTGCGGGACTGATGGTGCTCTACAACAACATGCTGCAGAGCCTTTACTCCTCGCAGATCGAATCCGTCGGGGGTGCCATGCTCGGCGTGCTGCTCACACTCTGGTTCCTGTTCCGTAACCTGCGCGCAGCCATCGTCGGCGTGCTGCCCAATGCGCTGGCAGCCGCGTCCGTGCTCGGCTTCATGGGTTGGATGGGTGTGCCGCTCGACATGATGACCATCATGATCGCTGCCCTCACGATGGGTATAGCGGTGGAGGACTGCATCCACTACCTCTATCGTTACCAGCTGGAGTACGCGCAATTCAGGGATGGCGTGAAAACCATGTATCACTGCCACGGGAGCATCGGCAAGGCCGGGTTCTACACCACTTTGGTGGTGTGTTTCGGATTCTCGATCCTGATGCTCTCCAACTTCATCCCCAGCATACTGTTTGGATTATTGACCACGGTGGCCATGACCATCGCCATCCTGGCAGCGCTGACCTTGATGCCCAAGCTCCTGCTTTTGTGGCGGCCCTTTCACTGACCTCGGTCGGTGGCTCGCGGGCCCTGCTTGGCTGCGGATAGCATTTCCCACCGGTTGTTCTAGAATCGGGCACACCCAACGCGGAGCACTCTCATGAACTCACGTCTTTTCCCCAAGTTTCTGCATGGCCTTGCCGCTGCCGCCGCCATTGCCGTGCTACCCGTCGTCCACGCCGACGAAACCTGTTTCTCGCCTTACATGGCCAAGATCACGGGCCAGGAAGACTTCATGTACGTGTGGACCCTTGGTGTCCAAGGCATGGGTGATGAGCAGGACAAACTTGTTACCGTGGACGTGCGGCCGGGCAGCAAGACCTACGGCAAGATCATCCACAGCCTGTCTGTTGGCGGGCGCAATGAGGCCCACCACTCGGGATTCTCGGACGACCGTCGCTTCCTGTGGGCGGGCGGGCTGGATACCAGCACCATCTTCATCTTTGATGTCCATACCGACCCGGCACAGCCCAAGCTCGTGAAAACGCTCACCGATTTTGTGGTGGACACCAAGGGCGTCGTCGGTCCCCATACCTTCTACGCCCTGCCCGGGCGCATGCTGATCACAGGGCTGTCGAACAGCCAGGATCACGGTGGGCGCACCGGGATGGCCGAGTACACCAACGAGGGGGAGTTCATCACCTCGCACTGGATGCCGACCGACGACAACCTCCAGGGCGCGGTGAAGACCGGCAACATCGCGGATGGTTATGGTTACGACATACGCGCGATGCCCCGCCTGAACGTGATGTTCACTTCATCCTTCACCGGATGGAACAACTACATGATGGATCTTGGCAAGATGATGGCCGATCCGGAGACGATGAAGCGCTTCGGCAACTCGGTGGTGATGTGGGACCTGCATACGCGCAAGCCGCTCAAGATTTTCGATGTTCCCGGCGCGCCGCTGGAGATCCGCTGCGCGTGGGATGAGAAGCATGACTACTGCTTCACCACCACGGCATTGACTTCGAAAATCTTCCTGATCCATCGGGATGAGAAGGGTGATTGGCAGTCGAAGCCCGTGGCCGATATCGGCGATGCCAGCAAGATTCCACTGCCCGTGGATATTTCCATTTCCGCGGATGACACGCGACTCTGGGTCAACACTTGGAACGATGGCATGGCACGACTCTTCGACATCAGCGATCCCCACGCGCCGAAGGAAATCTACAGCCTGAAGATTGGCGAACAGGTCAACATGGTATCCCAGAGCTGGGACGGCAAGCGGGTTTACTTCACCTCATCGCTCCTCGCGAGCTGGGACAAGAAGACCGGTCCCGAAGGCGATCTGCAATATCTCAAGGCCTACGATTGGGATGGCAAGGCGCTCAAGCCCACGTTCAGCATCAACTTCGTGGCTGAGAAGCTGGGTCGCCCCCACCAGATGACTGCCGGGGCTTATGCGCTTTTCGGCCTGGCGCCCCAGGAAAACGCTCCCGCCTTCGCCGGTCAACCCTGACCTTGCTCTGGTCCCCATGACCCGGGAAAGCTCGCGGGGCATCCGCCCCGCGGGGCTGCGCAAGAACTCCTGGCTCCTGCTGGTTATTGCCACGAGCCTGCCCAGCGCAGGCGCCCTCCTGTTCCCCGCGGCGGGAGCCACAGAGGCCGGACATGAGCATCATGCCCCGGCGGCACGCGCGGTCCCTGCTCCGGGTTACGGGGAATTGATCCACCCCGGGCCAGAGCCCGCCACCTATTCCCTCCCCGCCGTGCGCAAGGCACCCGACGGGGAGGTGTTGCTGTCATCCGGGGAGGCGACCCGCCTGCATGAGGTCATAGCCGGCCGTCTGGTCGTGCTCGGTTTCATCTTCACCAACTGTTCGGATCCGGCGGGCTGCCCTCTTGCGTCATTCGTGATGCGCCAGCTGGGGCGGCGTGCTGCCGCAGATCCCATGCTGAATGGCAAGCTGCGGCTGGTGAGCCTGAGTTTTGATCCGGCGCGTGACAATCCGGCCAGAATGCGGGCGTATGGCGAAAGCGTGCGCGCAGGGGATCTCGACTGGCAGTTCCTCACCACCAGCGGCGAATCGACACTCGCCCCGGTCCTGAAGGCCTACGGACAATCGGTGATCAAGGATCCCTCCGGTGGAAGCTACTCGCACCAGTTACGGGTATTCCTGATCGATTCGGACGGAAACATCCGGAATGAATACAGCACCTCGTTCCTGCATGCGGATACGGTGCTCGCTGATCTGAAAACACTGGTTCAGCCGGCGTCTGCTCCGCCCGCAGTGAGGTCGTCGGACCTACCGGCGTCAGTGGCGGCGGGGGACGACAAGACCGGCTACGAAACGCCTGACTACCGCACCCGCTCGCGTGCCCTTGCCGCACGCAGTGGCAAGGGCCTGAACCTGGGGCAGCTCATCAGGACTCCACCTCTTGGCCTGCCGCCCATTGGACTCGCGGCCGCGGATCTTCCCAGTGATGAGCAGATCGCGTTGGGGCGGCGCCTGTTTCAGGAGCGACGCCTCTCCCACAACAACACCCTGAGCTGCGCGAGCTGTCATCTGCCGGATCAGGGATTCACAAACCAGGAGCTGCGTACCCCTGTCGGCATGGAGGGCCGCACGGTCAAGCGCAATGCACCTTCGCTCTACAACGTGGCCTACCTGCAACGCCTCTTCCATGATGCGCGCGAATACAGCCTGGAACACCAGATTTGGGCCCCGCTCTTGGCCGGCAACGAAATGGGCAATCCCTCCATCGGGTATGTGCTTGAGAAGCTTGCGGCCACAGGAGATTACCCCCAACGGTTCGCCCAGGCTTTTCCAGGGCGGGGACTCGATATGGAGACGCTGAGTCTCGCGCTTGCCGCCTATCAGCGTGGATTGTTATCCGGCAACAGTGCGTTTGATCGCTGGCGACATGGCGGCGAGAAGTCCGCGATGTCCGCGGCCGCCAAACGGGGTTTCGAACTGTTCTCCGGCAGGGCCGGATGCAGTGGCTGCCACAGCGTGGGAGAAGAGCACACGCTGTTCACCGACCAGCAGCTACACAATACGGGCGTGGGCTATGTGCGCTCGATGAGACGGGAGCAACCCGCGGAAGCCTTGGTGGGACCCGGCCATAACCTGCGGCTGGCGCCAGGGGTGGTTGATGCGTCGAGTGAGGCGCCCCCCAATGATCTCGGCCGCTATGAAGTCACCCTGCGGCCCGAGGACCGCTGGAAATTCCGCACGCCGACCCTGCGCAACATCACCCGCACAGCGCCCTACATGCACGATGGCTCCATGGCGTCGCTGGATGAGGTACTAAACTTCTATGCGGGCGGGGGTTTCCAAAATGACAGCCTTGATCCGGCCCTGCGGCCCTTCGAGATGAGCGCGGGAGACAAGACGGCCCTTCTGGCTTTTCTCGAGGCTCTCACCGGCGACAATGTCACGGCACTCACGCTGGACGCTTTTTCGCAGGCGATTGGGCACTGAGCTTGTGTTGGGCCTTTTCTCGCTCAGCCCTCAGACGTCGCAGCGACTCCGTGCTCAGCCGCGGCGTGGAGCCTCCGTAACGGCTGCGGTTTTCGCCTTAGCCGCTTCATCCGCGCACGTCATTTCCATCACCGAGGGATCGAGGCTGACTGTGAAAGGGGCCACCGTTTTAAGGGCGGAAAGCCCAAGAATGTCCTTCTCTGCCCCGGGAATGGCCACCGCTTCGAAATTGCGAATGACGCAGCCGGCGGACAATTTGAGCTCATTCACACGGTATACAGCAGCGCGTACGGTTGCATTGTTGGCCATCACGGCCCGCAGGTGACGCACTTTCACCAATGCCGACTGGGCCTCCAGCTCGCGGCGGGTGGAGTCGGATAGCACCACATAGGCCGAACCGGTATCCAGCAGGAATTCAGTCTTCACGCCCTTGCCCATCTCGCCCTGCATGTGCAGGGTGCCCACGTCGTTGCTGGTGAGGCCTACACTCGTCATGCCTTCAGTAGCTGCCGTCAGGCTGGAAAATCCAAGCATCAGTCCCGCGCTCATCTTGAGGAGTTTCATGGCAGCACCCTCGGGTGAACATCTGATGCAGTGGCTTATGCATTAGGGATGCCAAGATCGCGGCAAAAAGAAACACTCGCAAAAACAGCAGGTTGAAATTTCAACGAAAAAATCTTCCCGAAAAATTGAACCAAATTGGTAAGCCCGCAGTCGTACCTGCACAGTTCGCGTGCAAAACGAGGGATGCGCGGGCTGACGAAGGCCCCGAATGAACGGGGCCGGACCAAGTTGATATCCAATCAGAGTCATTAAGGAGACCGACATGCGCAAAACCTCTCTCATCATGCCCGCCGCCCTTGCCGCCATTGCACTGGGATTCGGCAGCCAGACCATCGCCGCCGATGGCACGGTTACCGCTGAACAGGAGCAGGCCATGCAGCAGGCAACCCGCGCCCCGCACAAGGTGGCGAACCGCTACCACAACCGCTACGGTGCCGAGGAGAAGGCCCAGTTCGCGCGCGTCGAGATCGCCCCTGACGCCGCCACGGGTCCGACCCGTCGCCCGCACAAGGGTGGCAATCAGTTCAGCGGAACCCGCTGAGCTTACCGACTGCCGGAGCCTGTGCCGGCAGTCATTCCGACTCGAAGCCTGCGGTCGGCGGTGTTCCTTGACCCCGCCCGCAGCCCACCATCGAGCTCCACCAGGGCGGTAAACCATCCTGCCCCGGGGTAATCACTGACCCACGCGATTGAGATTGGACCCATGTCGGCCTGCCGACCCTGCCGCCGTTCGCGCGCATCGATGCCGCTGGCCTTGCTGTTGGTCTGTACTCTCGGCCTCGTCCCGGAAACTCGCGCGGATGAGCTTCAAGCCTGGTATCAGAGCACGGTATTCAAACGTCTGAACGAACGCTGGAGCGTGGGCAACTATCTGGATTTGCGCGCGACAGACGGGGTTGGTCCGCTCGCCCTCGGCATGGTGAGTCCCCGGGTGAGGTACGATTTTTCCCCCAACTGGGCCGGCGAAGTCCACGCCACCTGGCTCAGGGCGCGCTCCGCAAGCAGTTCCACCAAGACTTCCTTCGAACGGCTGGAGCTGGAACTGAACCCGCGTTACGGCATGGGTGAGGGTTTCACTTTTTCTGCCCGCAACAGGTTGGAGCTGCGTTGGGCTGACAGCTTGCCGGGCACCAATGAGCGACTTCGGATACGCCCGCAACTGGAATGGGCCACGCCTTGGGCTGGCCCGGTGGCGGCCGTTTTTGCCAACAACGAGATCTTCTACGACTTCGACCAGGGACTCGTGACCGAAAACCGGCTGATTCCCTTCGGTCTGGCGTTCAGGCCGGCACCGTCAACCGACCTTCGCCTCTATCACCTTTGGCGCCACACACGGGCCGCCACCCGGTGGTACGACTTCCATGCGATAGGCTTCGCGGCCAATTTCAATTTCTGAATCCGACACAGTTCTGGCGCGGGGTGCCGGAGGCTCGCCCGGGCAGTCCGGACGAGCATTCCGACGGTCAAGGCAGATCAGTCAATGATCGCGGGTGCCTGATGCTGGCAGGCATTGAGAACCGGCATCGGCACTGACGTGAAGGCATCGAGACTGAAGGGCTCGAAGGCCTGACTTGTCGGGTTGTACTGGGTGATCCGTCCTTCGGCAATGTCGTAGTACCAGCCGTATATCTTCACATCCCCGCTGGCGATACCCGCAGCCACGCACGGGTGCGTGCTCAGATTGTTCATCTGTACAAGGATATTTTCTTCCACCGCAGCGACCAGACGCGCCGCGCCGGTGAGGTGGGGGTATTTGCGCTCCACGATGTAACGCGTCGCCTCGGCGTGTGAAAGCCAGGAATGCACCGCCCGCAGCGAGGTGAGGCTCTCCGGTTTGAGCATGGCATCCATCGCACCGCAGCCGGAGTGCCCACAGATGATGATGTGCTTCACACCAAGCACGGCCACGGAGTACTCGATGGTTGCAATCTCACCGCCGACCATCGTGTTGCTGAAGGGCGGTACCAAGTTGCCAGCATTGCGGATGGTGAAGAGCTCGCCGGGCTCGGTCCGGGTGATGTGGTTGGGCATCACGCGCGAATCGGCGCAGGTGATGAACAAGGCCTTGGGTCGTTGCGGCTTGGTGGCCAGATGCTGGAAGTATTCACGCTCGCGTGGATAGTCTTCGGTCTGAAACTAGAGCACGCCTTGCAGGATGGATTCCATGTGGTTCGTTTCCTCTGGGATGGCTGGTGTTGATGCGCTTGCGGTGTCTCAGGGTCA
>VGUA01000091.1 GCA_016874535.1 Gammaproteobacteria bacterium | reverse complement strand
ACGAGATCTATCACCTGTCACGTTTCTCCCCCGCGAACCGAGGCTGAGCCATGGATAATTTCGTCTGCTGGTGTTGTGGCGCTGCCCTGGCCGATGAGCCCCTGCCATTGGCACGCGCGGCGCAGTGTCGTGCCTGCCATGCGGATCTGCATGTCTGCCGGTTGTGCGAGTTCCATGCCCGGGGCATTGCCAATGAGTGTCGCGAGCCCATTGCCGAACGGGTGGTGGACAAGACCCGGGCCAATTTCTGCGGCTATTTCAAGCCGCGCGGCAGTGCGTGGCAGGGCAAGGCCGAAACGACGGAGGCGCAGGCTGCGCTGGCGGCCTTGTTCGAGGGGAGCACCGGGCCTGCCGCTTCGCCGACCACTCCGGAGGCCGCGCGCACGGCGCTGGACGACCTCTTCAAATCCTGACGATGGAATGCAGGCGCACCTTGTGGGGCGCGCGGCGGGCGGGAAGTATGGGACACTAGACGGGCCCGCGAAGAGGCACCACGACACCGCAAACAGGGGGAGACCGCCACGATGAAGACACACCAGACCCGACTGCTCGCCGACGGCTTCGTGTTTCTGGAAGGGCCGCGCTGGCATGCTGGCAAGCTCTGGTTCTCCGACATGTGGGGCTTCAAGGTCTACTCGCTGGTCCCTGGCGGCAAGCCGGAAGTGATTTGTGAAATGCCCACCCGGCCCTCCGGTCTCGGCTTTCTTCCGGATGGCAGCCTCAGCATCGTCTCCATGGCCGACCGGCGCATCATGAAACTCAAGGACGGCGAGCTCAGCGTCCACGCTGATCTGTCCTCGCTCGCGAAGGGTGATGTCAACGACACCGTCACCGATGCCAAGGGCCGCGTCTATGCCGGCAATTTCGGCTACGACCTTTTCGCCGGTGCACCACAGGCTCCCGCAGATCTGGTGCTGGTGGAGCCCGATGGGCGCGCACGCGTGGTGGCGAGCGGCCTCGACTTTCCCAACGGGGCGGTGATCAAGGATCAAGGCCGCACCCTCGTGGTGGCGGAAACCTGGTCCAGTCGCCTCAGCGCGTTCGACATTGCTGCCGACGGCAGTCTCGGCAACCAACGGGTTTACGCCTCATTGCCCGAACGCATGCCGGATGGGATCTGCCTGGACGCCGAGGGCGCCATCTGGGTTGCCAGCTTCAACTCGGGTGAATTCCTGCGGGTACTGGAAGGTGGCGAGATCACCGATATCGTCGAGGTGGGTGACAAGCGTGCGGTGGCCTGCCAGCTGGGGGGCGAGGATGGCAAGACGCTTTTCTGCTTGACTTACGACGGACAGATTGAAGATCTCCACCAGCAGAAGGTGGCGGGTGCGATAGAGACCGTCCAGGTGGCCGTCGGCAGCGGCGGTTCGCCCTGAGCCGGCCCAAGCCCGGACTTTCCGCTCATGCTGAATGCGTTTGAACTCGATTCGGGCCGCCTGCGCCAGGTCCATGTGGAGACCGTGGAGGATCTGCGCAAGTGCAGGCCGGTGTGGGTCGACTTCGATGAACCCACGGAGACGGAGATAGCGTGGGCGAGCGAAGTTTTCGGCATCAATCTGCCCGATGGCGAGGAAGAGGATGAAGTCGAGGACATCGAGGCCTCGGCGCGCTTCTACATAGAGGAGAACGGCGAGATTCACGTGCGCTCGGACTTCTTCCTGCTGCACCAGGAGGAGAGCGAGGTGGTGCTCGTCTCCTTCGTGTTGAAGGATCAGATCCTCTTCAGCCTGCATACCGAAGACTTGCCTGCTTTCCGCCTGCTGCGGCTGCGTGCACGCATCCAGCCGGGGTATGTGGAAGACGGCAAGGACGTGCTGCTCGAACTCTACGCGGCCAATGCGGAGTATTCGGCTGATGCACTGGAAGGCATCTATGCCCGCCTGCACAAATTCGGTGACAAGGTCATCGGCATCCACCTTTCGGACGAGGAGGCGGGCGAAGTCCTCTCCGAAATCGCGCGCGAGGAAAACCTCAACGGTTACATCCGCCGCAACCTCATGGATACCCGACGCGCAACCTCGGCGCTGATGCGTGGGCGCCTGCTGTCCTCCGAACAGTTCGAGATGGCGCGACAGATCCTGCGAGACATCGATTCCCTGGATGGCCACACGGGCTTTCTCTTCGACAAGCTCAACTTCCTCATGGATGCCACTGTCGGCTTCATCAATATCAACCAGAACAAGATCATCAAGATTTTCTCCGTGGCCTCCGTGGCATTGCTGCCTCCCACCCTGATCGCGAGTCTCTACGGCATGAACTTCCGTTTCATGCCCGAGCTCGAGTGGAAGCTCGGCTATCCTTTCGCCCTGGGCCTGATGGCGCTGTCGATTGCAGCGCCTTTCTGGTACTTCCGCCGCAAGGGCTGGTTGCGCTGACAGGCCTCGCGGGATGTCGCGCCTGTGCGCTCTCCCGCTCCGTGCGTATACTCGGTTGCTCAAACAACCAGAATCGACAAGGGGAGCAGCATGGATATCGGCGTCATCATCTTTCCCACCGACCAGGCCATCCAGCCCATGGATCTGGCCCGTGAATGCGAAGCCCGTGGCTTCGAGTCCCTGTGGTTTCCCGAGCACAGCCACATCCCGACCTCACGCGAGACCCCGTGGGGTGGTTATGAACATCTCGGGCCGCTGCCCGAGGAGTACTGGCGCACGCATGATCAGTTCGTGGCGCTGACAGCCGCAGCGGCGGTCACCAGCAAGCTGCGGGTGGGTACGGGCATCACCCTGGTGGCCCAGCGCGACCCCATCTGGCTCGCCAAGGAGGTGGCCAGCCTCGATGTGATCTCCAACGGCCGCCTCGAGTTCGGCATCGGCTATGGCTGGAACGTGGAGGAAATGCGCAATCATCGGCTGGATTTCAAGCAGCGCCGCGAAATCCTGCGCGAGCACATCCTGCTGATGAAGGAGCTCTGGACCAGGGACGAAGCCGAGTTCCACGGCAAGCATGTGCACTTCGAGAAAAGCTGGGCCTGGCCCAAACCCCTGCAGAAGCCGCACCCCAAGGTCATCATGGGTGGTGCGCTGGGCCCGAAGACCGCGGCGCATGTCGCCGAATTCTGCGATGGCTGGATGCCCTTGGGAGGACTTTATGATTTCGAGGGCGGCCTGAAGCAGCTCCACGCCGCCTGCGCCAAGATTGGCCGCAATCCGGACGAGATAGAACTGGGAATGTTCTTCGCCGGGCCTCCGGAGGCCGATGCGGTGCAGAAGCTCCGCGGTACGCAAGTGAAGCGGGCCATCCTGCCGCTGCCACCTGCGGGCCGCGACACGGTACTCCCAGTCCTCGATGCATACGCCAAGCTCATCTGAAATCCGCGTGGTGGGGCGTCCTGTGGCGCCCCACCCAAACCTCGCTTACTTCTTTTTCTTGCTCTCGATCAGGATCTCGCGATAGCGGGTCGGACCGCCGTTGCGTGCCGCATGGGTTGCCGGTGCGCGAATCCCCTTGTCGTCGGTGGTCACCAGCTCATCACCCTCCAACCGCAGCGGAAAGATGGCGCCCGTCGGCGCATCGAATGCACCCAGATATTCATTCTGCTCGTTGAACACCTCGAGTTTGGTGCCTTCGAGCACATACCAGACGTAGTCATGTCGGTGGGTGTGCATGGGGGTGGTTTCACCCGGCTCCAGCACGAATTCCCACAAGATGATGTCGTCGTTCTCGAACAGCTTGGTCGTGCCTACATTGGCGGTTGCGCCCATGGTGGCTCCTTTCATGAAAATGACCGCAGCACGAGTGTAACGCGCCCCGTGCCCAGTGGCAGTCGGAAAACCCGCTGACCTCAACGCTCACGCAGATGGCGGATGAGCTGGTCATCCACATAGGTCTTGGTGTCCAGCACCAGGCGGTCCTGCAGCAGTTGCAACTGGTGCAGGAAGAACATCACCACGATGCACAGGGTCAATGCCACCAAGGTCGCATTGAAAGTGATACCGAGCCCCTGAGTCACGCCCGTCACATCGCCCGCTGCCGCCCGCTGCGCCTGCTGCAGCGCGGCACCGATTCCGCGCACCGTGCCCACAAAGCCAACGGCGGGAATGGCCCACACCGAGAAACGGATGAGGGACAGCTCGGCATCCAGGCGAGCGGCTTCGAATTCGCATTCATCCCGGCTGGCGCTGGCCGCGTGCTGCACGCTGCGGGTGGCGCCGAAGCGGTTGATCGCGACCTTCAGCGCGCGGGGCAGGAAGCGCTTCTGGTCCTCTACCGGCAGTTGTTCCAGGGGGCGCGAGAATTCGCGCACATCGTCCGGGAAGATGATCTGCCCTTCACGCAGACCGATGAAGTCGCGCTCGAGCAATGCCCGCTCACGGCTCAGCAGGCGCCAGCGATAGGCGAGGATGAAGCCCGCCCATACCGTCAGGATGAAGCAGGCCTCGGGCTCCTGCTCATGGAGGATGATCATCAGATGGGGCTCCGGTGCGAATGTGGGTTCCACCTCCCAGCGTTCGGCCCAGCCGCGCTTGACCTCCTCAGCTGCGGGCCGGATGACGGCGGTATAGGTCGCATGGACGATGATCACGGAGAGCAGCAATGAGCCCACCATGAAGAAGAAGTCGAAGGGGATGCGTTTGTTCATCGGGGTGTCCGGAAGTTACCTGAAGGAATTGAGGCCAACGAAGCTGCCGCCGTTGCGCCGGGTCAGTTCGCGCATCAGCGCGGCAAAACGGATGCCTGTGATCTGCATGCCGGGTGCGTTGGCAAACTGCACCGGAAATCCGATTGCATGGATGCGCACCAGCGGTGCACCCTGCGCGTCGGGTCGGTTGAGCTTCTGCACGAAGTTCGCCACTTCGCGAATCGAGCGACCGGTGAATTCATCGCCATAGACATAGAGGCTGATCTTGCGATCCGCGCGATAGAACTGCTGGATTGCCGCCTCTATGCCTTCAGAGGGCGATGAGTTGCTGAACACATTCCAGGTTCTCAGGCGCTCCACCACCGCGCGGCGACGCGCCGGGGTGTCCTCTATCCAGCGCCCGGCGTATTCCGGGAACATGTAGCTGCCTTCATCATTCATCACCTGCAGGCCCTTGACCCGCGGATACACGCTGAGCGTCTGGACGATCTGTTCAAGGACCCTGGGCCAAGCGTAATTGAACATGCTGCCGGAGGTGTCGATGATGAAGACGATGTATTCACTGTCGATGGGGATGCCGCCGATATAGTTCTGCGGTCGCGGCCGGTTCCTCTGCGCGTAGAGGCGCTGCATTTCCTCGGTCAGGCGCTGGTGTGCGATTTCGAGTTCTCCCATGACCCGCGCATTGAGCGCCGCTTCTTCCTCAGCCGCCGAGCGCTGCTCGCCTTGGCTGCGGGCGACTTCAGTCTCCCGCGCCAGCGCCGCAAGTGCGGCACGTTTCTCCGCGAGTGTCGCGCGCTGGGCCTCCAGCCCAGCCGTGGCTGCCCGCACTTCCGCTCGTGAGGCCACCAGATCCCGTTGCAGCTGGCTGATCTGCTGTTCGCGAGGGTCCCGTTCCGGCGACTCCACCGGGGGCGGCGCGGTGGTCGTGATCACCATCAACAGAATCACGCCGCCGATGCCACAGGTGATCGTGTCGAGAAATGAAATCCCGATTTCCGGCGGTTCGCGGCGCGCGAGCTTCACGGCCAGTCGTACGCCGGTGTGAGAAAAGAGCCACGGCTCGCCATCGCGAGGCCCCAATACGCCCAGGGTGCCATCGGGTCGCCTTCCATCGGCAGCAGGATGACATTCATCGGCGTTCCGCCCGGCAACTGGGAGCGCGCCTGCTCGAAGTACTCGATACGTTCACGACCGGAGACGGTGCGGCGACTGCTGCCCGAGATCCCCTTGGTGGGCAAACCGTCGGTGATCAGGAACGCATTGTCCGCCTGCGGTTGCAGCAGGCGTACGGCCTGCAAGGCTTTCGCCAGATTGGATCCACCCTCGGGAATGAGCATGCGAACGGCGCCCATGGCCTGTTCGAGCCTGGCGCGGTCGTCCACTGCCAGCCATTTGCCGCTGGTGCCGGGCAGCGCCGGCTCCAAGCTCTCGTTGAAGGTATAGATCTGGTACTCGCCGCCGGGGGGCAGTCGCGCCGTGATCCAGTCCACCGTATCCAGCGCCTGCTGCCATTTCTCGGAGCGACGCTTGGCCGCAGCGTCCATGTTGCGGCGGCGAATCACATTGACCACGGTATCCGCCAGCATGCTCGCCGAGCTGTCGAGCAGGATCAGCGTGCGCCGCCCGTTCATGCGGATGCCGGTGAGATATTCGCGATTGCCTTCTCCGGCATAGGCCCTTACCTGAGTGGATTTTTCGTTGAGTTCCGACAGCAGGGCCTTCTTTTCGGTTTCCAGCTTGCGCAGGGCCGCTCTCATGGCCTCCACATCCTTGCGGCTGACGGCAGGCAGCGCCTGGGGTTTGAGCTTGGCGCGTGCCGCCTTCAGCGCTTCGGCTGCGGTGGCTGATTCGGCAATGAGGCGGGCGAGTTCGCGTTCCAGCGCAGCTGCCTCACCCGAAGCGGTGCTCGTGCCCGCACGCGCGGCGGTGATTTCTTGTTCCAGCAATGCGACCTCCGCGCCCAGATCCACCTTCTGCACCTGCTCCTTCACGATGGCTTCATGCTTCAGGATCATGAACAGCAGCACCACGGCGCCGAAGCCGCAGCACATCACATCGAGAAACGAGAGCGTGAAGATGGAGAACGGGCGACGCTTAAGCGGCATCGTCGTCGTGCACCGAGATCGGGACGAACAGGCAGGCACTGCCCACCGCGGTCAGGTGATCGCCGGCACGCAGGGCCTGCGTGCCTCGCACGGGTTCGCCATTCAGCAGCAAGCCGCTGCCTTCGCTCGCCGTGACCTCAGCGCCGCGCGGCCCACGGATAACCGCCCCCAGCGTCTCGACACCCTTGCCACGCTGCACGGTACCGCGGCGTGTGAGATACCAGGCGCTTGCGGTGAGCTCCCAGGCCGTATCTCCAACCAGCAGGTGCGATGCCGGGCTTGCCAGTGCGACCGGTGTGACATGGGAGGCCGCCAATCGGAATTGTGGCGGAACACAGGCCAGCTGCGAGCGCAGGGAGACGCCGCCGCCGGCAGGCTCCACCAGGCCGGGGCTGTGTGCAATGCCCGTGAAGACCGCACCGGCGGGCAGCGCCAGTGCATTCGACCAGTCGTCGAGCAGGCCGGGCAGGCGGGCGAGACGGTAATCGACGACGACGGCTCCCGTACCTGCCCGCGCGATGAGCGCTCGCCGCAGCGGCGCGAGTGCCGCGCGCACGTCATCAAGCTGCAGCACCGCCTCATGACGGGTGCCACGGTGGTCGATCGTGAGCGTGACCTTGCCCTGTTGTGCGAGCAGCGACATCCACTGTCCGAGCTGTGAGTGCAACAACTGCTCGGTGCTGCCTTCATGCAGCGCGTCGAATCGGCAACCGGTGAGAAAACTGTCGACGACGCAGCCGAGGATGCGTTTCTCGAATTGCAGGTAACCGAGTTCGGGCAGCACTTCGCGTGCGACGCACACGGCATCGTCTTCGCCCACCTCGAGGCGGGTGAGCACTGTCTGGTGCAGGCAGGCCTCCACATGCATGTAGTGGCCGGGCGCGAGCACGGCGCCCGCCGCTGCTGCGCTCTCCACCAAGGCGTCGATCTGGAGGCCCGCCGCCTGCGCGATGCCCAGCAGCAGGCTGAGCTGGGCGCGCTGGTAAGCCCCGGGCAGGATGAACATCGCCCGCTCGGGACCACCGGCCTGCCTGCGCAGCTCCTCCAGATGCAGCCAGGCGAGATCGCCCGCATGTCGCACCCGTTTGCCCAGATGACGCAGGGGCGATGTATCCAGCATCTGCCAGTAGCGGTTATGGCTTTGGCGCGGGTGGCGCCACGCTTCGCCGAAGCCGCGCTCGCCCACCTCCACCTTGTGGTCCACGAGGGTGGCATAGCCCGGGCTGCGCAGGATCTCGTCCTCGCCATGGCTGACGCGCAGCTCCACATCGTTGAGGTCGATCAGGGTAGGGCGCATGAAATCACCTGGGGTGTGCTGGGCTTGCTGGATGGCATGGGCGTGTCATCAGATATCTGCGGGAAAGGGAACAGCGAAGTCTTCCGAGACTTCCTCACTTGGCTTGAAGGTGTCGGTGGGCAGGCTCCTGGTGCGATATTCCGGCAGCTCGCTTTCCGCCTGAGGCGCGGGCGACTGGGGAGGCACGGGCTGCGCAGGCTGGGCCAGCGCCAGTGCTGGCGCGAGGCCCAGGGCCAGCACTCCCGGCAAGGCCAGCCATCTGCACAGCGTGCCAGCTCTACTGCGCATAACGGGCGAGCCTGAAGCCGAGATCCCGTCGGGGGGAAGCTGCAGCTTCGCGAAAGTCGAGGCGCAACTCAGCCGCCGTGGCATGAGCCCAGCTCGACCCCCGCACCACGTGGGCCCGGCCGTCGGGCGGGCCGAGCGGATCACGCACGTCCCCCGCCGGAAGTTCGCCATGAAAATCATGCACCCATTCACTGACATTGCCTGCCATATCGTGGAGTCCGCGCAGGTTGGCAGGAAAACTGCCCACCGGGGCCGCCGCTGCAAAGCCATCCTGGTAGCCGCCGATCACTTTCGGCAGGAAACCTTGCGCGGCTTCATCGGCGTAGTTGCCGGTGCGACCGCGCGGAGGAAAGGCGCCCAGCCACGCGAAATCCTGAGCCTCACCCTCCGGCGGAATGCGCGCCGCGAAGTCCCACTCCGCCTCGGTCGGCAGGCGGTATCCCACCGCTTCGGGGTGGATTCCGATCACGCGCCCGAAGCGGATCTGGTAGAAGGGTGGCAGCGACTCGCGCCGGCTCAGCCAGTTGCAGTAGGCCGCAGCCCCCTCCCAGGAAAGATTCACCACGGGCAGATGTTCACCATCCAGATCCTGTCCCTCAGCCCCGCGCGACACATGGGCGCTGTTGAAGCGGCGGTATTCAGCATTCGAGACTTCACGCAGGCCCAGATAATAAGCGCGGGCAAGCTGGACCCGGGCTTTGCCCATGCGGAAATCCGCGCGAGGCATGAGCCTGAGTTCCTGGCCGAGACTGGAGCGCAGGGTGCCGCCTTCCGCGGGTACAGCCGGCAGGTCCGTTTGCTGCGTTGTGGGTGTGGCTGCTGCCGCTGAAGCATTGGCCCCCGCGGCGGGCGGTGTGGCCTGCCACGGCCCCACGCCCTGTGCATCGCCGAGACCGGTGAGAGCGAAGTTCCACCGCCCCGGATCCTCGCCATTCACGCCCTTGACGAAAATGCCCAATGACGGGGCATACCAGCGGGTGGAACGCGAGACCACCCGGCGCGTGCCCACGCGCAGATGGTCGGTACAGGCAATGCGCAAGGCGGGAATGGCGCCTGCCGGTACCTCCACCGGGCCTTCCGCCTCCACCTCGCATTCGGCACGGGCTTCCAGCGACTCGCCAAGCTCGCGCAGGCTCACTCGGTATTGGCCGCTCCAGCGCTTGCCCACCGTGAGTGGCAGTCGCAGCGCTTGTGCACTGGGTTCGAATTCGATTTCCACCTCGCCGTTGTCGCGAACCATTCGCAGCGCGTTGTGGTCATGGGCTGCGCTGGTCTGCAGCGTGTACTCGCCGCAGCGGCTGATGACATCCCCGTTGTCGCGGATTTCCTGCACGGTCCAATCCGTACAGTCCACACCGAGGATGCGCCCCTCATAGGTATAACGATGTCCGGGTGCTGGCAGACCTAGTGCGCCGGCGGTGGGCCTCACCCGCATGAGTTCAGCCATCATCAGATCGGCGTTGCGCTGCGCCTCCGGACTCCACTGAGGGGGCAGGGGGGATGCGGCGCCTGTGGCCGAGGCAGGTCGGGAGGGCGCGACGCCGCCCGCGGGGGCAGCCGGGGCGGGAACCGGGTCAGGCGCTTCGAGTCGCGCCATCTCCTCGGCGGTCTTCAACCTGATCTGCACGCGCTTGATCACGCCCTTGCGCGGAGTGAGCTGGGTGCGATAAGTCGCAAAGCCCGGCTTGCGTACGATGATCTCATGTTCGTGGGTGGGCAGTTCAAGGCGCTGGTTGGCGCTGCCCCGCGCCACCCCGTCCACCAGCAATTCGGCGTCGGACGGCGTGGTGACGAGTTCCAGGACCGCCAGTTCCGGTGTGAGCTCGAGCGGGATTCTGAGCTCTTCTCCCGAGCCCACGCCATGTCGCCCGCGGGCAGGCAGGAAGCCGGTCTTCATCGCGGCGAGGGAGTGCTTGCTGTCCGGAGTCACGGCAAATCGTACCGGCGTCTCGCCCTTGAACACGCCGTCCACGGTAATGGCGGCGTCGCTCGGCACGCTGGTCACGACAAAGTAGCCATCATCTTTTTGCAGGCGAACGTCGGGAATATTCACGGGCTGTCCCGCCACCACCTCGACGCGGCGGGACCAGGGCTTGTAGCCCTTGAGCTCCACGTTGATCTGGCGCGCCCCCTGCAGCAGTTCCGCACGCAGCGGCGTCACGCCCAGCAGCTCACTTCCACTCAGCACGCGCGCACCCGCAGGCTCGGAGGCGATCGAAAACTTAGCCCATGCAGGCAGCAGGGTTGCGCTCAGCGTCTGGGTCTGGCCCTTGCCGGTGATCTCCATGCGGGTGTTGAAGTCGAGATGCCGTGGAGCTCTCACGGTGATTTCGCGCAAGCCTGCTTCCACCTCCTCGATGAGGCCCGGCACCGCGCCCACCGCAATGCTATCGACCAGCATTTCTGCCTGCAGATTCGGAGTGACCGTGATCGCGAGCTTGCCTGGCAGCGGCTTCAGGACCAGTGCATGACTCTGGTGCGGCTCGCCTGTGATGCGTACGCGTTGATCGAGCACCCGGTAGCCCTCGGCACGGGCGAGTACCCTGTGTTCACCGGCAAGCATCAACCAGCGACCGCCAATTCTCGGCGCAGGCAATCCTGCGACTGTCACTTC
>VGUA01000090.1 GCA_016874535.1 Gammaproteobacteria bacterium | reverse complement strand
CGCCATCATCAGGGCGAGTGCTGCGGCACCAGGCAGGATGGCGCCACTCCCGGGTAGCAGCAGCGCCACCAGAGGTACCACGAAGGAAACCCCCATGAGCACGGTGCAAAGCAGCAGGAGTGCCGTCGAATAGCGGAGCTGGGTGAAGGCGGTCCGCGCCACCATGTTCCAGATCTCGGCCAGATCCTCGTAAGGCCGCACAGCCTGCACGCCGTGGGAGAGACCCAGCCAGGTTCGTCCACCTGCGTCCTTGACCCGCCGCGCCAGCGTGCAGTCATCGATGAGCGCACCCCTGAGCGCCGCGAATCCGCCGATCCGGCGCAACATTTCCGTGCGGATGAGGATGCAGCCACCAGCCGCCGCGGCGACCCGGCGCGAAGTGCCATTGGCCAGCGCGAACGGGTAAATCAGCTTGAAAAAATAGATGAAGGGCGGGATGAGGAGCTTTTCGACCGGACTGCGCATGGACAACCACGCCATGACCGAGACCAGATCCAGCTGCTCGCCCTGCAGCTTCGCAAGCAGCGCTGGCAGCATTCCTGGCGCGAGTTCGATGTCCGCATCGAGGAGCAGCAGAAAGGGCGTCTCGACCCGTGGCAGGCCCTGATGCAAGGCCCAAAGCTTGCCGCTCCACTCCGGACCGGGTGTGGCGCCGGTCACAATCTCGAGGCTGGGCATCGAGAGCCCGCGCGCGAGGTCCGAGGTGCCATCGGAGCTCTGGTCATCCACCAGAACGACCTTGCCGAGACGGCCTTGGGCAACCACGCCGCCGAGGGTGCGCGCTATGCTCGGGGCCTCATCGCGGGCTGGAATGAGGACTGATACCTCGCTGAGGTCGGCCGTGGCGTCCGGCGGGTGTGGCGCGATGCTCTCGCGCGTAGACCAGGGCCTGAACGGCAACAGTAGCAGCCCGAGCCACATGGCACAGGCGGTGACCGCAAGCCAGTACAACATCAGCGGACGCGGAGTTCGAGGAGAAGGTTATGGCCGCGCCCGGCATCCGACGCGGCCATCGACCGAGCACTTGCTGGCAGCGGGCTCAGGCTACGCGCTTGCGGTCGCCACAGGCGGCACCGCCACCCACGTTTTCACCGGCCACCAGACGCGGACGCCCGGCCTGCTCGTCTTCGTAGAGGAATGGGACTTCCGGGGCCATGTCGCCTTCTGTCCGCGGGCCGGCCAAGGCGACTTTCAGGGCCCTGAGTGGGCTCTTGAACGTGTCGTTCACGGCGGTGGCCTCGTAGCCGCAATGGACCATGCAGTCGGCGCACTTGGGATTGACCCCGGTGCCGTACTTCTCCCATGCGGTGTCTTCCATCAGGGACTTGAAGGACTTGGCGTAGCCTTCACCGACCAGCAGATAGCACGGCTTCTGCCAACCGAACACATTGCGAGTCGGGTTACCCCACGGCGTGCAGTGATAGGTCTGGTTGCCGGCCAGGAAGTCCAGATACAGGGACGACTGGTTGAAGCGCCAGCCCTTGCCCTTGCCCAGCTTGAAGATATCCCGGAACAGCTGCTTGCTGCCGGTACGCTTGAGGAACACGTCCTGACGTGGTGCGCGTTCGTAGCTGTAGCCGGGCGAGATGGTCACGCCTTCCACCCCTAGCTTCATCATGTCATCCATGAAGTGCGCGACTTCTTCAGGCGCTTCGCCCTGGAACAGGGTGCAGTTCACGGTAACGCGGAAACCGCGACCCAAGGCCTGCTTGATGACTTCCACGCACTTGTCGTAGACACCCTCGCGGCACACGGAGGCATCGTGGCGGTCGCGATTGCCGTCGAGATGGATGGAGAAGGTGAGGTAGGGCGACGGCGTGTATTCGTCCATCTTGCGTTCCAGCAGCAAGGCGTTGGTGCACAGGTAGACGAATTTCTTGCGATCGATGAAGCCTTGGACGATCTGGCGCATGTCCTTGTGGATCAGGGGTTCGCCGCCGGCGATGGACACGATGGGCGCGCCGCATTCGTCGATGGCGGCCATGCAGTCGTCAAAGCTCAAGCGCTTGTCGAGGATCTCGTCCGGGTAGTCGATTTTGCCGCAACCCGCGCAGGCCAGATTGCAGCGGAACAGAGGCTCCAGCATCAGAACCAGCGGATAGCGCTTAACGCCTTTGAGCTTCTGCTCGATGATGTAGCGACCCACGCGATACTGTTGAACCAGAGGAACACTCATTCTCTTCTCCCGGTGAGAGTGGTGAAAACTTCCGCAAAACCACTTGACATTCAATGAATTGCCCAGCAGCAACGCGCGACATGTTACGCCAATGTGACACTGCGGAAAAGCTCGGATTTTGCGCTGCAAGACAGGAGGGGAATACGGCCGTGCGTGCCGGCCGACGCCCGAGGGGAGCGCGGTTTTTCCGCGCGATTTCCCATACGGGTCGTCGGCTTGCAAGCCCCTGGTCACCTATCCATAATCACGGACCCGCCGCAGCGCGGGTCCTCCTCCACCAGCTCGCCTACCCATGACTGAGTCCAACCAATACCCGCTGCTTGCCAGGATCAACTCGCCACATGACCTGCGCCAGCTCCCCGAATCGTCGCTGGAGCAGGTGGCGCGCGAGCTGCGAGCCTACCTGCTGGACTCTGTCAGTCGCAGTGGTGGGCATTTCGCTGCGGGGCTGGGCTCCATAGAAATCACGGTTGCGCTGCACTACCTCTACAACACGCCGGACGACCGCATCGTCTGGGACGTGGGTCATCAGGCCTACCCGCACAAGATACTCACCGGCCGCCGGGAACAGATGCCGACCGTGCGGCAGTGGGGCGGGGTCGCACCCTTTCCCAAGCGGGACGAAAGTCCTTACGACACCTTCGGGGTAGGGCACTCCAGCACCTCGATCAGCGCCGCGCTCGGGATGGCGATTGCGGCCAAGCAGACCGGGAGCCAGCGGCGCGCGGTGGCGGTGATTGGAGATGGTGGATTGACCGCTGGCATGGCGTTCGAGGCCCTGAACCATGCGGGTGACATTGGGGCTAATCTGCTCGTCATCCTGAACGACAACAACATGTCGATCTCGCCCAACGTGGGAGCGCTTTCCAACCGCTTCGCCCAGATTCTCTCGGGCAAGCTGTATACCTCGGTCCGCGAGGGCAGCAAGAAGATCCTCTCCCAGATGCCCAGCGTCTGGGAGCTCGCCCGCCGCGCTGAAGAGCATGTGAAGGGACTGGTCGTTCCCGGGACGCTGTTCGAGGAATTCGGCTTCAACTACATCGGCCCTATCGACGGTCACGATCTCCCGACGGTTCTGCAGACCTTGCGCAACCTGCGCAAGCTGGAAGGCCCGCAGTTTCTGCACATCATCACCCGCAAGGGCAAGGGATACGCGCCGGCCGAGGCCGACCCGGTCAAGTATCACGGCGTGTCCCCGTTCGATCCGCAGGTGGGTATCGTCCCGGGCGCGAAATCCTCCAAGCCGGTCTACAGCGATATCTTTGGCGACTGGGCCTGCGACATGGCGGCTCGAGACAAACGTTTCATGGCCATCACGCCGGCCATGCGCGAAGGCTCTGGCCTGGTGCGTTTCGCGCGCGAATTCCCCGAGCAGTACATGGACGTCGCCATTGCCGAGCAGCATGCCGTGACCGTCGCGGCCGGAATGGCCTGTGATGGTCTCAAGCCGGTGGTCGCGATTTATTCCACTTTCCTCCAGCGCGCCTACGACCAGGTCATCCACGACGTTGCCCTGCAGAAGCTGCCGGTGCTCTTTGCGCTGGATCGCGCGGGCCTCGTCGGTGCCGATGGCCCCACGCATGCCGGATGCTACGACGTGACCTTCATGCGCTGCCTGCCCGACCTGGTGTTCATGGCGCCGGCAGACGAAAACGAATGCCGCCAGATGCTCTACACAGGTTACTGCCTGGATCAGCCGGCAGCCGTGCGCTATCCACGCGGTGGTGGCCCGGGTGTGGCGGTGGACAAGGAAATGCAGGCTTTGCCAGTTGGCAAGGCGGAAATCCGCCGCAAAGGGCGCTCCGTCGCGCTGCTCGCTTTCGGCTCGATGGTCCAGCCGGCCCTGGAAGTGGGCGAGGCGCTGGATGCGACAGTGGTCAACATGCGCTTCATCAAGCCGCTGGATGAGGCGCTGGTGCATGAACTTGCGCAGAGTCATGACCTGCTCGTGACACTGGATGAGAACGTCGTGGCGGGTGGCGCAGGTGGTGCGGTGACGGAGTATCTCGCCAGTCAGGGGCTTGCTCCGCGGATTCTGCATATCGGATTGCCCGACCGCGCCATCCAGCACGGTACCCGCGAGCAGATGCTGGAAGATGCCGGACTCACCGCGCCGCAGATAAGAGACACCATCCTGCCGCATCTGCCTGCAGCGGCGAACCCCACCGGCGCTGCTGCCCGCAGCGCCTGATCACGCGGAGGCCTTCAGGGCCTCCCCCTCAGTCCCGTTTCTCTCCCGCCCTGTCCGGTGTGCGGCGGGAGGATTGGCAGCCGTCGCTGCCTGACGCCCACCCACTCAGCGTGGGAGGGATTCCTTCTGCATGATCCCGTCAAACGCCGCGCACAGACGATCCAGGTCCGGTTCATTCAGATCACCCATGGTCGATATCCTGAAGATCTGTTGGGCGAGGGCGCTCTGTCCCGCATAGATGATGAAACCTTTGGCCTTGAGTTCATCATGCAAGGCGGGGTAGCTCAGACCCTGCGGCAGGTGAAAGGCATTGAGCACGCACGAGCTCTCACCCTCCTCGAGCAGCGGCGATATTCCCAGCGTGAGCAGGTGCCGTCTGACGCGGGACATGCGACTGCGATACAGGTCCCGGCGCGCTTCCCAGCCACCTTCCTCCTCCAGTTCATCGAGTGCCGCCGAGAGCGCATAAAAGGTCTGGACGGATTGCGTGAAGGGCGTGCCCTGTTGATCCTGGTTGCGCAGGTAAGCCTGAAGATCGAGATACACAGTGCGATACGCCTCTCCGGCCGTCGCCAGCGCATCACGTCGCGCAATCACGAAAGCGGTGCCGGGCACGCCATGCAGGCATTTGTTGGCGGTGGCGGCCATTGCGGTCAAGGGCCAGCCGGAGAAATCGATTTCCTCGGCACCGAAGCTGCTGACGGCATCAAGCAGCAGTCCAGCGCCGTGTGTGGCACACAGGGCGGCCAGCTGTTCCAGATCGTTCAAGCGACCGCTGGTGGTTTCATGGTGAACTACCGCTACATGCGAAAACGGGGCGGAATCTCGCAACACGGCTTCGATACGCGCCAAGTCGAGACGCGCCAACCAAGGATGCTCGACGCGCTCTGCCGCAATGCCATGCCGGCGCGCGATGTTGGAGATTCGCTCTCCGTACACACCGTTCTCGATGACGAGCAGACGCCCATCAAGCGGAACCAGCGAAGTCACCATCGCCTCAACGGCAGCAGTGCCCGAGCCTGTGAGCAGAATCGCCGCCCACTGCATTGGATCGAGTGCGTGAATCTCCAGCAGTTGGCGGCGAATCTTGTCCTGCAGCGCTGCGAATTCCGGCTCGCGATGGCAGAGATCGGGCCCGAGCATTGCCTCGCGCACGCGGGAACTCAGTGTCACGGGGCCGGGGTTCAGGAGTACGGTCTTCATGGCCCTTCTTCGCCGCGGCCGCAGTGGTGCATCAGACGATCGAGTACTTCCACGGGGGTGACCTTCGGCCGGGGAAGATCGGGGATTGTCCCGGTGCGGATTTTCAGGTGCAGGAAACCGGGCCCATTGCCCGTGTGCGCGAGGAATGCGGAGAGCGCATTCTCATCCGTGCCGCGTGCGACATGTGCGTAGCCGCAGGCACGGGCAATGCCTGCAAAATCGACGTTCCCGGCAACCGTGGACTGGGCACCCGTGGAATCGTGGGCGCCATTGTCCAGCAGGACATGCAGCAGGTTGCCGCCGCCATAAGTGCCAATGGTGGCGAGGTTGCCCATGCGCATGAGTGCTGCACCATCGCCGTCGATGATCACCACGCGCAGATCCGGTCTGTGCATCGCGAGGCCCAGACCCAGACTCGAGATGCAGCCCATGGACCCCACCATGTACAGATGATTCGGGCGATCGGCGATGGCATAGAGTTCGCGGCCGGCAAAACCGGTGCTCGCCAACAGCACGCAGCCCTGGGCCGGTGTTTCCTGTACCAGCCGCCGCAGTGCGGATTCGCGCGACAGCGGCAAGGAACCCGGGTTCTGCGCCATTTCCGTGATGTCTTGCGCGGCGCGGGGCACCGGCAGGCCCTGGGTCTTCAGTTCATGCGGGGCCACTGTCCCCTTGTGCATGATGAAGGCGTAGGGACGTCGCTCACCGTCCATGTAGCGGTTGGCGCGGGCCAGTGCAGGTTCTATCTCCTCCACCGTGCGGGGAAAGATCTCCCATGGGATGCCCATCGTGTCGAACATCTGCTCGGTGATCTGGCCCATCAACTCATGCTGGGGCTCGTCAGCCACACCTGGTGCACCGCGATGCGTGCAGATGAGGAGCATGGGGACCCGGAACACATGGGTCAGCGAGGTCAGGGGGCTGACGGCATTGCCCAGGCCCGAGTTCTGCATAATGGCGACCCCCTTGCGGCCACCAATCCATCCGCCTGCAACGGCGGCCACTGCATCTCCCTCATTGGCAGCAGAAAGATAGGTGAGGCCGGGATCATCAATCACGTAATTGATGAAGGGGGTGAGGAACGAGCAGGGCACCCCTGCGTAGAAATCGAAGCCGAGCTTGCGCGCGGCCTCCACGAATTGTGCAGCTTGCAGCATCGGGAGCGCCTCAGGTGCCGGCCGTGAAGCTGCCGGCGGATTCAAGATCCTTCAGTGAGTTCACGTCCAGCCAGTGACCATTCACATACCAGACGTGCACCGGGTGTCCACGCTCGACCAAGGCGTTCAGCAGATCGGGCAGGCCCAGTTGCGCAAAATCAGGGCGAGCTTGCAACTCGCCAAGTGTCCGTTCCAGCCATTGGCGGCCTTCGCCGCGCACGCGCACCAGCCCGATCCAGCGACCATGTGGGGGGGTATCCCCATCCGCAGCGGCAATCTTTCGCAACAGCACAGCCTGGCCCCACATCGACCGGTCGTCCGCCTGGCTGCACCAGGCGAGATCTGCGGTCTGCCGATTGTCACGCTGTTTGGAGTCGACCACGACCGTGATGGCCGCCTTGTGCCCGGTCAAATCGCGCAGGATGTAGCTGCGGAAAAGGAGATCGCCGTAGCTCAACACCATGTCGTCAGAGAATTCACCCGTCGCGCAGGCCAGTGAGGAAAGCTCGCCAGTTGACGCGTGTTCCTGATTGACCAGCAGGCGGATACCCTGCACATCGATACTTTCGGACTTGTAGCCGGCCACCACGGTGATTTCGTCGATGCCGCGTTTTTTGAACTTGTCCACCAGATGGCGCAGCAGCGGCTTGCCACCGATGGGCAGCATCACTTTGGGCCTGTCGTCCGTAAGGTTGGCAAAACCCTCGCCGCGGGTAGCGGCAAGCACGATGGCCTTGGTGTCATCGCGCAGGGAAGAGAAATATCGTTCCTCGGCGGCTTCCAGCTCGTCTGCGCCCTGTAAGCGGAAAATCTCGTCCACGGTGGCAATACGGTCTTCTATCTCGATCAAGGATTGCTCGCGATGGATTTCCGCCGCGGCTTTCTGCATGGCGGACACCGCGCTGCGAATCATGTGATTGGCCCAGATGACGAGGCTGATGTTCGCCTTGCGGAACACCTCGGTAGGCGTGCTGTAGTACTTGGTGGGGACAATCACCAAGGGCGAGCGATTGGCCCACTCGCTTGCGAATTCGAGGATCTGGTCGGGGCGGGCCAGCTTGCTGTGAATGAGGATCGCGTCCGCACCGGCCCGACGATAGGCCTCGGCGCGCCGCAGTGCCTCTGCAATATCCCAGCCGGCGATGAGCGCTTCGACCCGCGCCACGATACAGAAATCATCGTCACCCTGGCTGTCCTTGCCGGCGGCAATCTTGCCGCAGAATTCGTTGACCTCGGCCAGGGGCTGGCGCTCACCGGCGATGAAGCTGTTGGTCTTGGGAAATATCTTGTCCTCGATGCAGACACCTGCCACGCCCCGCTGTTCCAGCTTCTTCACGAGGCGGCGCATGTTGTTGAAGTTGCCGTAGCCGGTGTCGCCATCCAGCAGTATGGGAATGCGGGTCACGTCAGCCATGAACTCGCAGACTTCCACCACCTGGGTCCAGCTGGCCTCGTTGTTGTCACGCACACCGAATTGCGCGGAGATCGCAAGACCGCTGGCCCAGATACCGTGGAACCCGGCTTCTTCAACGATTCGCGCGCTGATGCCGTTGTGAGCCTCGCAGATGAATTCGAGTTCGGCGGACTGCAACATCTGCCTGAGCCGGGTGGTCCGACGGATTTGGGTGGTGGCGGAATCAGTCATTGGAGGCTTCCATGAGGGGGAGGATCCGATCCCTGGCACGGATCAGATCCTCGGGGAAATCTATCTCCAGCCACGGCAGGCGCCGGGTGAGTTCGAAACCCAGGGCATGGCTGCGGGCCAGGATGAGGTCACGCAGGACCTCTTCATAGGGTTCGTCCATGCGTCCCGCATCGATGTAGTGTTTGCAGTGCTGCATCAAGGCTTGTGCGCAAGCGGACGAGAATTTGAAAAAACCGACGGATTCACCGCAGAAATCAAAGGCAATCGAGGGGTCCGGCTTCTTGCGGAATTCGACGATCTCGCCTTCGCGCACGCAGATCTTCACGGGTTCATCGCCCGGTGTGAAATCCTCGTCGAGCAGGAAACAGTTGGCATGCGTACTGGTGACGAGACGGGTCAGCAGGGCCGGCGCATACAGCACATCGGCATCCATGAGCAGCACATCATCGCCGCAGGTCATGGCCTCGCGCACGGTCCACAGGCTGCGGACGCTGCCACGCCGGAATTCCGGGTTGAGGACACACTGCACCGGCAAGGGCGCGCCTTGGACATGGGCTTCGATTTGCGCGGCCTCGTAGCCCGTGCACAGGGTGAGGCCGGCAATTTCGATGGCGGCAAGATTGTCGAGATGCCGCTGCAGCAGCGAGCGGCCTCCAAAGGTGAGCAAAGACTTGGGCCGGTTGCCCAGATCTCCCAGCCGGTTACCTACCCCGGCAGCCAGCATGACCGCACGCATGGCTCAGCGGCCACCCGGCCGGAAAACTTGCCTGAAGCCAAAGTAGGCGATGGCATCCTTCATGTTGGAGATGAACCGCTTCACGGGGTTCATCTGCGGGCTGGTGACGTATTCCAGCGTCAGCGCGATACGGCGCTCACCCTCGGCGGAAGGCGTCACGCGGTGATAGAGCTTGTCGCCATTGAAGACCACCAGCGTGCCGGGTGCGAGGCTGATGGCCTCCTCGCGAGTCTCCCTTGACGGGTCATCCTTGTAGAGCTGGTACTCGAGCTTGCAGCTGGAGTGATCCACCAGACCCAGCAGGATGGTGTAGCGCGCACCCTTGTAATACGACGTGTCGTAGTGATACCCGATGTGGTCGCCCGCCTCGGTGTAATAGTAGAGCGCATAGGTATGGGGATCATTGCCGGGACACTCCAGCAGGCGCTGGCCGGTGAGTTCGCCGAGGAAGCCGATGAGCGCGGCAGAGCGGTACAGCTCGGGAAATGCCGGAGCGTGCGCGTCGAGATCAAAACGGCTGACGCTTCCGCCCTTCTTGTGCCGCGGCACGAAATTGCGGTGCACGCGGGATTCCAGGCCGGGCAGGGGCTCGAGCACTTTTTCCAGCCAAGCGGCAGGCAGGAAGTTCTCGATGGCGATGAATTCATTCTGGGCAAGAAAGGTCTGATGGAGTTGCGGCATGTCCAGCGCGCGAATCCGCGAGGACATCGAATTTTCAAGTTCGGAAGACATCGGGTGATTGGCTCGATAGCTGTGGCGAGTGGCCCGTGGTTCCCCGCGCCGATGATGCAGATACCCGCCCGACATGCCCTTCAATGGGACTTGCCCGGAGGGCGGGGCACACCGGGACTGGCGTCAGGGGAGGAATAGGACGGCAGGTTACAGCCGCTGCCTATTGCAGGGCAATACCGGGGTCAGGCGCGTTGCCGGAACCACTCCACGGCAGCGGCAATGGCTTCAGCACCCGGGCGCAGGCGATACCCGAGCTCGTCCACGGCCCGCTGGCTGCTGAAGTACATCCGCTTGCGGGACATGCGCAGGCCATCCACGGTGACCTGCGGTTCCGTACCGTTCGTGAGCCACGCCCAGGCTTCGGAAACCACCGCCACGGGGTAGATGAGCGTGCGGGGCAATTCGATGCGGGGTGCCGGAAATCCGCAGATGCCGGCGATGGTCCCGAGAATGTCCCGCAATGACATGTCCTCCCCGCCCAGGATGTAACGCCGGCCCACCACGCCTGCGTCGAAGGCGAGCAGGTGTCCCCGCGCCACTTCCTCCACATGGGCAATGTTGAGGCCCGTGTCCACGTAAGCCGGAATGCGTTGTGCCACGGCATCTCTGATCATGCGACCGGTGGGGGTCGGCTTGATGTCGAAGGGACCGATGGGGGTGGATGGATTGACGATGACCGCAGGCAGCCCGCGTGTGTGCACCAGTTCGTGCACCACCGCCTCTGCAATGAACTTCGAACGCTTGTAGTGACCAATCATGTCTTCCAGAGACGAGGGCGTGTCCTCATCCGCGGGAATATCGGTGCCGGTGAGTCCGAGCGTGGCAACGCTGCTGGTGTAGACAATGCGATTGATGCCCGCCGCCAGCGCGGCTTCCATCAATTGGCGGGTGCCATCCACGTTGCTGCGATACAGGTCTTGCGGGTCCCTGGCCCACAGGCGGTAGTCCGCGGCTACATGGAAGAGGCCTTCCATGCCCGCGCAGGCGGCTGCCAGGCTCTTCGGGTCGCGGAGATCGCCCTCCACCACCTGCACGGCCAGTCCTTCCAGATTGCGGCGATCGCTGCCGGGGCGGGCGAGTACGTG
>VGUA01000089.1 GCA_016874535.1 Gammaproteobacteria bacterium | reverse complement strand
AGGGCTATGAACCCCCTCGCGACCCGCGGCTCGTGCACCTGCGGGTCACACCGGACCCCGGAGTCCTCGAGGTCAACATCAATCCGGTGGGCGACTGGGAAGGTCTGGTCGAGCAGACGAACTTCCTTTACCAGACTGCGCGGGAGTGCGGCTTGTCCACCGAAAAATTCATGCTCGACGGTCGGCACGAGGGCACCGGGGGCGGTAATCATTTCGTGCTGGGCGGTGCCACCCCGGGCGATTCCCCCTTTCTGCGGCGGCCGGATCTGCTGGCCAGCATGGTCGCCTGGTGGCATCAGCATCCGGCGCTTTCCTATCTCTTCTCGGGGCTCTTCATCGGCCCCACCAGTCAGGCACCACGGGCTGATGAGGCACGTCCGGAGGCAGTGCACGAGCTCGAGATCGCCTTGCAGGAGCTCGCCCGGCAACAGGCGCTGCCCGGTGCGCCAGTCGCCCCCTGGCTGGTCGATCGCCTGTTCCGCAATCTACTGGTGGACGGGAGCGGCAACACCCACCGGGCGGAATTCTGCATCGACAAGCTCTATTCACCAGACGGCGTGACCGGTCGGCTGGGTCTGCTCGAACTGCGCGCTTTCGAGATGCCCCCTCATGCCCAAATGAGTCTCGTGCAGCAGCTGCTGCTGCGAGCGCTGGTGGCGCGTTTCTGGCATCAGCCCTTTGTTCCGCGACGACTGCAGCGCTGGGGCAACCAGCTGCATGATCGCTTCATGCTGCCGCACTATCTGTGGGAAGACTTCTCCGATGTGCTGGAAGATCTCGCGGACCACGGGTTTGCTTTCGACCCGGCATGGTTCGCGCCTCATTTCGAGTTTCGCTTTCCGCGCCTCGGCGACTTCGCCGCCCGCAGTGTGGAGGTGGAGTTGCGCGCCGCACTCGAACCCTGGCAGGTGCTCGGCGAGGAACAGGCACAGGGCGGCACCACGCGCTTCGTCGATTCGTCAGTGGAGCGCCTTCAAGTGCGCGTGCGCGGCATGGTGGACAGCCGCCATGTCGTGACATGCAACGGCCGTCCCCTGCCCCTCCAGCCCACGGGTACTGAGGGGGAGTTCGTGGCAGGTGTGCGCTATCGCGCCTGGCAACCGCCATCCTGCCTGCATCCGACACTCGGCGTGGATACGCCACTCACCTTCGAACTGATGGACACCTGGTCGGAGCGCGCGGTGGGTGCGTGTCAGTATCATGTCATGCACCCGGGTGGCCGCAGTTACGCCACGCGTCCGGTGAACGCCAACGAGGCCGAGGCACGCCGGCTTGCGCGCTTCTTCAGGACAGGGCTCAATCCGGGTTCACGCGCGGCTGGCCTCAGCACGCGGCAACCGGACAGCCCCTGTACCTTGGACCTGCGCCGCCAGCGCTGAAGATCAAACGGACCCCCGAAGACACATGCTGCAGAATCTTTTTGCACACTACTCCCACGAGCGCGACCGCTATGACGAATTGCGCGACCACGACGGGCAGCCACGTGCCCACTGGGCACGCTTGTGCGAGGAGTTGGGCGGACTCTCAGCCAGTGCCCTGCAGGCCCGTCTGGAGGGCGTGACGCGCGACATCCGCGACAGCGGCATCACCTACAACGTCTACGCGGATCCGCAGGGCCTCGATCGTCCTTGGCAGCTCGACTGCCTGCCGCTGATCCTGCCCGCAGCCGAATGGGCCCAGATCGAGGCGGGTGTGGCCCAACGGGCGAAACTGCTCAATCTCATCCTGCAGGATCTCTACGGCGAGCAGCGCCTGCTGCACGAAGGTTTGCTGCCCCCGGCGATGATCCTCGGCCAAAGTGGCTTCCTGCGCCCGGCGCGCGGCATGCAGGTACCCGGTGATCTCCATCTGCATCACTATGCCGCGGATCTCGCGCGATCTCCTGATGGTCGCTGGTGGGTGCTGAGCGATCGCACCCAGGCGCCTTCCGGTGCAGGCTATGCACTCGAGAATCGACTCATGGTGGGGCGCGCGTTCCCGGAACTGTTTGAGTCCCTGGGTGTGCGTCGGCTGGCAGGCTACTTCCACGCCCTGCGCGATGCACTGCTGCACTACGCGCCGGAGGGCGATGGACCTGCGCAGATCGTGGTGCTCACTCCCGGCCCTTTCAACGAGACCTACTTCGAACACGCGTTCCTCTCACGCTATCTCGGCTTTCCTCTGGTTGAAGGTGGCGATCTGGTCGTCCGCCGCGAACGGGTCTGGATGAAAACCCTGCAGGGACTCAAGCGGGTGCATGCCATCGTCCGCCGCCAGGATGATGCCTACTGCGATCCCCTTGAGCTGCGCGCGGATTCCGCACTTGGCGTACCCGGTCTGCTCGAGTGCGCGCGCCGCGGCACCGTACTCATGGCCAATGCGCTGGGCTCCGGTGTGGTCGAGTCGGGATGCCTGCTGGGCTTTCTGCCACGTCTGTGCGAGCACCTGCTGGGCGAGCCACTGAAGCTGCCCTCGGTTGCCACCTGGTGGTGTGGCGAGCCCGCGGCGCGGGAGGATGCATTCGAGAAAATGGACCGGCTGGTGTTCAAGCCCGCTGACCCCGCGCACGGCTTCGAACCGGTCTTCGGCCAGGATCTCAAGGGTGCCGCGCGACTCGCCTTCAAGGCGCGCCTGTCTGCGGCGCCTCACGAATATCTCGCCCAGGAGACCGTGCGCATCTCACAGGCACCGAGTTTCACGCAGGGCACGCGATTGGGCGGGCGCGGCATCGGCTTGCGCAGCTTTGCCGTCGCGAGCGCCGATGGCTACGTGGTCATGCCCGGAGGGCTCACGCGGGTGGCGACCCAGGCGGATCCCCGCATCGTCTCCAGCCAGCGTGGGGGCGGCACCAAGGACACCTGGATACTCGCCGCCGCGCAGACGCCACCGGTTCCCACCCTGCTCAGCGAACGGCGTCCGCGGGGAGGGGCCATCATCACTTCCCGCGTGGTGGAGAATCTCTTCTGGTTCGGTCGCTACGCCGAGCGCTGCGATGACACGGCCCGGCTGCTGCGCACCGGCATCAATGCGCTGGTACAGGATGCGGGCGAAATCACCCAGGCACTCGCCTCGCTCGCCGCCCGGGAAGGACTGGAAGGCCTGCCCGCGCGCGGCACTCGCCCCTGGTGCCGGGCCGCCACCCTGGACAGTGATCCGGCAGGCCTGCCGGCGCAGCTCGGACATCTCGTGCGCGTGGGCTTTGGTCTGCGCGAGCGGATGTCACTGGACAACTGGCGTGTGATCAATCGCCTGATGCAGGAAACCGCGCTGGGCCGGCAACTCTCGGTGGCCGGAAGCCTGGAGTGGCTTGACCGTGTGATCATCGCGATGATGACCGTCGCAGGTTTTGCCATCGACGGCATGACGCGCGATCTAGGCTGGCGTTTTCTCTCCATCGGCCGGCGGCTCGAACGTCTGGCCTTCGTGACCTCCGCGATCGACGTGGCGCTCGATGAATGCAGCCCCGAGAATCTCGGCTGGCTGCTCGAACTGTGCGACTCCGGCGTGACCTACCGTGCGCGTTACATGACACGCACGGACTGGGATTCCGTGCTCGAACTCGTGGTGTTCGACGAAGCCAATCCGCGCGCGGTGGATTTCCTGCTCGGCGGACTGGTCGACTACCTCGTGCATCTCGAACGCGAGGTCGGCTATCGCGGCGTGAAGGCTTTGCGCCAGCTTCGTACGCGCCTCGGCAACCTGCAGCGTGAGACACCCGGCCCGGCTCACCGGGCGTTCCGCAAGGTATTGCGCGAGATTCATCAGTCGTCGCTTGAACTCAACGATGAACTCTCCGGCCAGTATTTCAGCCATCTGGGCGAAGTCGGTCTGCCCACCCTCGCGCCATGAGCCCGGCACCGGTGCGTTACAAGGTGGTCCACGAGACCCGCTATGCCTATGAGCATCCGGTGAGCAGTGGACGCCACCTGGCGCATCTCTCGCCGCGCGAGACCACCTGGCAGAAAATTCTCAGTCATCGCATCGAGCTCTCGCCGGAGGCTACCGAACAATCCTGGGCAAGCGACTACTTCGGCAACCGCACTTTGCGCTTCACCCACGAATCCATGCACCGGGAGCTGCTGGTCCGCGCGGATTCGGAGGTCTCCGTATACGGCCAACTGGCGGGGTGGGATCCCGAGGTTCCGTGGGATCGGGACGCCACACCACCGGGCACCCGGCTCGGCGATGATCCGGCACTTGCGGAATTCCGCATCCCCTCCCCCCATGTGCCGCTGCTCGCCGCAGCCACGGACTATGCGCGCAAGAGTTTTCCGGCTGGCAGGCCATTGGTCGCGGCCCTGCAAGAGCTCACCCTGCGCATCCGCGAGGATTTCGTCTACGACCCGCTTGCAACCACCATCTCCACGCCCGTGGCAGAGGTGGAAGCCAAGCGGCGCGGGGTGTGCCAAGACTTCGCGCACTTCATGCTGAGCGGTCTGCGTGGCCTCGGGCTTCCCGCCCGCTACATGAGTGGCTACATCATCAACGAGCGCGTGCCGGGTGCGCCCGCCCTGCAAGGTGCGGACACTTCGCACGCCTGGGTTGCCGCCCGATGCCCGGTCTCGGGCTGGATCGGCTGCGATCCCACCAACGGCAAATTTGCCGACACGGAATTCATCACCCTGAGCTGGGGTCGCGATTTCTCGGATATCACACCGCTGCGCGGTGTGCTGCTGGGCGCCGGCACCCATGTCCCAAGGGTGGCAGTGCGCATCACCCGCCAGTAGCCCTGCAAGGAGGTCGTTTCTCGGCGCTGCCGGGACGGCGTGCTAGTCTCTGCCCTCCATCTCACACAAGACCTGCCTGGAGGATTCAATGGCTGACAGGATTTTCCGCCTCGGCGTGCTCAAGCTGGGCTGCATCGGCGCCGCCCCACTGCTGGACCTGCTGCTCGACGAACGCGCCGACCGCGAAGATCTCGAAGTGCGCGCCTTCACCTGCGGTGCCAAGCTCGATCCCGCATCCTGCCAGCCACCCACTGAGGCCTTGCTCTCCTACGCCCCTGATTTCGTGCTGCTGGTGAGCCCCAATGCCGCCCTGCCCGGCCCCGGCAATGCCCGCAAGGCCATCGCGGCCGCCGGCATTCCGCTGGTCACCCTGTCTGATGGGCCGTCGAAAAAGGCGTTCTTCAAGAAGAACGATGAAGGCAAGCAGGTGATGAATGTGCCGCCCGGGCAGGGTTTCATGATCTTCCCGTCCGATTCGATGATTGGCGCGCGCCGTGAATTCCTCGATCCCACCGAAATGAGCCTGTTCAACGCCGATGTGATCAAGGTGCTCGCCGCCACGGGTGTGTTGCGACTGGTGCAGCTGGAACTCGACCGCGTGATCGAGATCCTCAAGCAAGGTGGATCACCCACCCTGCCCACGGTCACGGTGGATGCCGCCCGCGCGGTTGCCGCCGGTGGCTTCGGCAATCCCTACGCCGCGGCGAAAGCGCACGCAGCCCTGAGCATCGCGGAGTCTGTTTCCGCAGTCACGGCCGATGGCTGTTTCAAGGAGCAGGATCCCGCGCGCTATGTGCAGATGGTGGCTGCGGGCCATGAAATGATGCGCAGCGCAGCGCGCCTTGCCGATGAGGCGCGTGAAATAGAGAAAGCGGCGGACAGCGTGCTGCGTACCCCGCATGCCGCGAGCGGCGACACCCGGCGCAAGACACGACTGGCTGACAAGCCCGAGTAATCGGGCCCGAGTGATCGGCCCTCAGCCCGCAAGCCTGAACCAGGTGGACTGGATGAGCCCGTGCAGGCGCCCCAGTTCGCCCTGGAGCTGATCAAGAAATTCATGCAGGCCTGAGGCGACCAGGGCGGAAGGGTCGGCGCCCGCCACTTGTTTCACCAGTGCGCGATTTAGACGCAGCGGCGCGCCGTTGCGCGGCAGGGCACCCAGGGTGGCTTCCAAGGTATCGAGACAACAGGCGATGGCATGCGGGAAAGCCGTATCCTGCAGCAGAAAGCCGACCACGCTGCGACCTTCCACACGGCCCCGCATCTGCTGCCGGTACATCTGGTAGGCGCTGAGTGACAGCAGGACATTCATCCACAGCACACTCTCGTGATCGAGCAGGGCGTGATTGCCGCGCCCACCTCCGGCATAGGTACAACCCACGTCGAGGATGCGCGAGGTCATATCGGCGCGTTCCACGGCCCAGCCCAGATTGACGAAATGGAACGGCTCGCGGCGGCTCATGGTGGTCATGATCATGCCGGAGAACTGCTGACACTGCTGGACCACGCGATCGAGGAAGGCCTGGCGGCCACGCCGCGCGAGGGCATGTTCGGCAGTCTCCTGAACTTCCATTTGCAGCTGGTTGATGAGCTCCCAGGCCTCGGAAGGCAACACTTCACGCACCGTGCGGGCATTCTCGCGCGCCAGGCGGAGCGCCGAGGCGATGGAGGCCTGGGTGGTCTGATCTGCGAGGACATAACGCACCACGCTGCGCTCGGTGGCTTTCCCGTGCTGCGCGAAAAAATCTTCATGCGCGCCCAGAATCTCGATCAGGGATTCCCACAAGGCATTCACTGCCTCCGGCATGTCGAGCAGCAGCTGGGCGTTCACTCCCACGAGGCGCGCCGTGTTCTCCGCACGCTCCACGTAGCGGGCGAGCCAGTAAAGTCGTTCCGCAACACGCGAGAGCATGGCCATCAGTCCGCCACCACCCAGGTGTCCTTGCTGCCACCACCCTGGGATGAGTTCACCACCAGTGAACCCTTGCGCATGGCGACGCGGGTGAGTCCCCCGGCCGTGACATAACTCGATGCGCCCTGGAGACAGAAAGGGCGCAGATCCACATGGCAGGGCACGAGTTCCCGCCCGAGCAGGGTCGGTGCCGTGGACAGCGACACCACGGGCTGCGCCACATGGCCACGCGGGTTGGCCCTGATGGCCTCAGCGCAGGCTGCGCGGGCCGCACGGCTGGCGGTCGGCCCAATGAGAATCCCATAGCCGCCTGACTCGTTGGTGGGTTTCACGACCAGCTTGTCCAGATTCTGCAGCACATGCTGGCGCTGCAGAGGATCGTGGCAGAAGTAGGTCGGGACGTTCGGCAGCAAAGGCTCTTCGGAGAGGTAGTAACGAATCATGTCCGGGACATAGGCGTAAACGACCTTGTCGTCCGCGACGCCAGTACCCGGCGCATTGGCAATCGCGACTTTGCCCAGCCGCCAGGCGCGCATCAGTCCCGGCACCCCGAGCAGGGAGTCCTTGCGAAAACACTCAGGGTCCAGAAACGCATCGTCCACACGCCGGTAGATCACATCCACCCGCACCAGTCCACGCACGGTACGCATGTAGACGCAGTCATCATCGCCCACTTCCAGATCGCCGCCCTCGACCAGCTCGGCGCCCATCTGCTGGGCAAGAAAAGCATGCTCGAAGTAGGCGGAGTTGTAGATACCCGGCGTCAGTACCACGATTTCCGGAGTCTCCGAACGACGCGGGCTGATGGAGGCCAAGGTGTCGAAGAGCTGCGCGGGATACTCACCCACCGGCGTGACCTGATAGGCCTCGAGCAGTTCAGGGAACACACGCTTGGTGAGGCGCCGGTTCTCGATCATGTAGGACACACCGGAAGGAACCCGCAGGTTGTCTTCCAGCACGTACAGCTGGCCATCACTGTCGCGCACGAGATCGCTGCCGCAGATGTGCGCCCACACCCCATGCGCCGGGCGCACGCCCGCGCAGGCGTCGCGGTAGTTGCCGGCGGCCATCACGACCTCGGCCGGGATCACCCGGTCGCGGAAGATGTGTTGGCGGTGGTAGACGTCATCGATGAAGCAGTTGAGTGCACGCAGGCGCTGCGCGAGACCAGCCTCGACCTTGCGCCACTCCGACGCGCGCAGGATGCGCGGGATGATGTCGAAGGGCCATTGGCGATCGATGTTGGCGCCATCGCTGTAAACCGTGAAGGTAATCCCCAGCGCACGTACCGCCTGTTCAGCGGCCTTGCGCCGATTGTGTAGCTCCGCGCCGTCGAGGCGCTTCAGGAAATTGAGTAGCGCCCCCGCCGGTGGCCGTGCGCGACCGCCCGGACCGACGAGTTCATCGAGTGCCGCAGTCCGGGGATAAGCCCGCCAGTCTATGTGCAGTGCCGTCTGCGCCATCGCCTCAATTCGTCCTGTGTTTGTCTTCTCGCCTTCCCTGCAAGGACCATGCACAACTCTGGGTCGGCCAGAGGTGCCTGAAACGGCCCGTGACCCGACTTCCCTTGCACCATGAGCGGGCGCGCGTGCCCGGTCTCGGGCTCAGCCCGGTGCGTTGCGTAGCGTCTCCACCATGTGCTGGGCGCCCTGGCGCAGGAACAGCGTATCCACGCCGCAGGCAAGAAGGGTGAAGCCCTCTGCAATCCGGGGCGCCACGGCTGCGGGGCTGGTCGCGAAATAGCCCAGCGCGAGCCCGGCTGCGAGAGCGGTTTTTGCCACATGTGAAACGGCGGCCACCACCTCGGGGTCGTCCAGCTGGCCCGCCTTGCCCATGCTGGCCGAGAGGTCATAGGGGCCGACGAAGATGGCATCGAGTCCCGGCACCCTGACCATCTCCTCGATCCGATGCACGGCATCGATGTGTTCGGCCTGCACGATCACCGCGGTTTCTTCATTGGCCTGTGCGAGATACGGGCCTACTTCATAGCCATAACCGTTGGCGCGCGAGACGCCCACACCGCGCCGACCCTGCGGCGGAAACTTTGCACAGGCCACGATGGCGGCGGCCTGTTCCGCGCTGTTCACCTGAGGGACGAGAATGCCGGCGGCACCGACATCGAGGGCGCGCTTGATTTCGGTCTCCGAATGATTGGGTGGCCGCACCACACAGGGCACGCCACGGGCACCAATGATCATGCGTTGCAGATCGAGCGGTCCGAGCGGGCCATGCTCGCCATCGATGAACAGCCAGTCATGGCCACTGGCGGCCAGGATCTCGGTGGTCTCCGGCGCCGCCATGCTGACGATGGAGCCGATGAGGCGTTCACGACGCCGCAGTCTGGCGCGAAAGGAATCCTTGTTCATCTGTTACCCGTTGTCCTGTCTTGTTGCGTGATCCTGAGCACCGTCGACCGGTGCCACCTGGCCCTCGTTGTCCACGGCGAACACGCGGCTCCATTGCAGCCCCTCGGAGTCGGAGACCTCGGCGCGCAATTCGCCGCCTGCCTGCGGGCGAAAAAAGAAGCGGAAGCTCGGATCCTCGCTGATCGAGATCCCGGTTTCAGCCGTCATGATGGGCTTGCCGTTGTAGCTGAGCTGCAGGGTCTTGATGAAATGGGCGGGACGGATCAGCTGCGTCTTCTGATCTTTCTGCATGCCCGTGACATTCGGATGGCGCAGTAGCAACTGGCCGAGGATCGCATCACCCGACGACGGCTTGCTCAAGGTGCGAAAGTTCATCTCGCCCAGACGCGCCATGGCCGCCTTGTAATCCGAACCGAGCGGTGCCGAGCATCCACCCTGGGCCTTCACGAAATTGCTCACCAGATGATGCTCGCCGGTATTGAGCACGGCGACCGCCCTCACGTGGGTGTAACTGTCCACTCTCACGCGGAGCGCCAGATCGGCCCGGCCGATTTCGGGCGTAAAGGTGAAGGTGCCGGCAATGGGTTCGGGATTGTTGTCGATGAAGACGAGAATCTTCTCGATGAAGCGCCCGGGCGTCTGTGCAAAACGCGCCGTGATGGAAACCGGCGTGAACGCGGCATCCTCTGCGCGATAGGGCGTCTTCAGCGTGATCACACTGTCATCCTCGATGAGTGCGGTGTCCTTGAAATACCGCGGCTTGAGGAAAGTGGTCCACACATCGACCGTGGACTGGTTGGCGGCCGGACTTTCTGCACCCGCCGTGCAGGCGAAGCACCACAGGCAGAGCAGCAAGGTTCGTGAGAGCAGACGGCAGGCGCGGGATCTGGTGGGCATGGCGGACTCCCCGGGTTTCACCTTGGACGAGTGTATACCGCAGGTCATGCAGGCCGGGAGCGATTCAAGGGAAGTGCCGATAACCGCGGGCGGCGGGCGGCGACACAGGCCCTGCGGCATCCCTCAACGCTAGCTCTCCCGCCTGCGCGGTGATGAGGCCTATTTCAGTCACAGGACAATGGCGTCTCAAGGCCTCCACTGCGAGAGGTGAGGTGGCTGCCGGCAAGGTGAAGCAGAGTTCGTAGTCATCCCCCCCGGCAAGCGCGTACGCAAGCACCTGCGCAGGGTCTGTCATGCGGGAAAGCGCCGGACTGAGTGGGAGATGATCGACCCGCAGCTCGGCACCACAGCCGCTGCGCTCGAGTATGTGACCAAGATCCGCGAGCAGGCCATCGGAGATATCGATGCAACTGCTCGCGGTTCCGCGCAAGGCCTGCCCGAGAGTGACACGTGCAGTCGGCCGCGCGAAACGCCCGCGGAGGTACGCAACCTCCGGGGGCGCCGGCTCCGGCGTCGACAGGCTGGTGAGACCGGCTGCCGCGTCTCCCAGAGTGCCGGAGACAAACAGCCGATCGCCGGGCCGTGCGCCGCTGCGTTTCAGGGCCTGGGCCTCCGGTACCGAGCCCGTGAGCTGCAGGCTGAGGCAGAGCGGGCCTCGCGTGGTATCCCCACCGATGAGCTGTACCTGATGAGGCGCCAACGCGGCGTGCAAGCCCACCATGAAGGCACGCACCCACGCTGCGTCCGCTTGCGGCAAAGTCAGGCCGAGAGTTGCCCAGAGCGGCGTTGCCCCCATGGCAGCAAGATCACTGAGATTGCTGGCGGCGGTGCGAAAACCGATGTCTTCCGGCGGGAAGCCGCGCGGAAAATGGACTGCTTCGACCAAGGTGTCGAGGACCAGCACCAGGGCCTCACCGGGCGGCGGGCGCACGAGCGCTCCATCGTCACCGATTCCGAGGATCACATCCGTACGCGCGCCGGTGGTGGGCGCGATCAACTCCGAGATGAGGCTGAATTCGTCCATGCGGCAGAGGGGGCGGCAGAGGGGGACGCTGGCGCCGTCGTGCGCGTGCGCCCCGTCCGCTCAGGCCGCGGGCGAGTCGGCCGTGCTGCCCATCTCCACGCAGCGCAAGCGCCGCGCTGTCCGGTCGAGCACGCCATTGACGTATTTGTGGGCGTCTTCGGCGCCGAACATCTTGCACAGCTCGACGGCTTCGTTCACCACCACTCGCCAGGGAATGTGTGGACAGAAATGCAGTTCATAGGCGCCGAGCAGCAATACTCCGCGTTCCACCGGACCCAGCCTCGACCACTCGCGGTCGAGTGCCGGCATCAGATCCGCTTGCAGGGTTTCCAGGTGCTTGGGAATTTCGCGTGTGAGGGTGGAGAAGTATTCCAGATCAACCTTGACGAGTTCACGCTCGGCCACGAACTCCTTGAGGATCTCGTTGGGCTCCTGGCCCGCAAGCTGCCACTGGTAGAGCGCCTGGACTGCGCAGCGGCGGGCTCGCACCCGCCCATGGTTGCTGCGATTGC
>VGUA01000088.1 GCA_016874535.1 Gammaproteobacteria bacterium | reverse complement strand
GATCTGTCGTCATCCGATGCCCTGAACCTGTACGGCGCGCTTTCCTGGAGAGCCGAGCGCAGCGCGGCCAATGTCTCCTACCAGTTTGCGGACACGGATCTCACCGGCAATGGCGCATCCCCCGTAGGCCTCATCGCGGAAGATCGGGAGAGCATCTTCACAGCGCCGGACATCACCGAGAACCGCCTGCATGCAATCACCTTTGATGCGACCCACAGCCTGAGTGATGTGCTCTCCGCCGGCGCGAACGGCTTTTACCGCAACACCCGTACGAGCTCCTTCAACGGCGATGGCTCGGAGTTCGTGGAGTGCGGGCTCACCAACGGCACTTTCCTCATCGAGGAGCTGGACAGGGATGCTGTCGAAGCGCTTGGCTTCGATGATGACGATGTCTGCGAGGGCAATGTGCTCGGCGCGACGGATCCTGACAATCTGGAGGACATCCTCAACGGACTGGCAGGCCGCCCGGATGCCTTCAATGTGGAGGATATTTCCGCCGGCCTCTCGGGTACGGGGATACTCTCGGACGAAGCCATCAACAATCGCAGCACCCGCGCGCAGGAAGCGTACGGCAGCGACATCCAGCTCACTTTCACCCAGCCGTTGTTCAATCGCGACAACTACTTCGTGGTGGGCGGCAGCTTCTTCAAGGGACAGGCGGAATTCGATGCCACGGTGGAGCTGGCCCGGCTTGACCCTGTCACCCGCAGCACGGCGGGCCTCGGCGTCGGCAGTTTCGTGGATGAGTACGCCACCAGCGTGAAGACTTCCAGCCGCACCTGGAGCCTCTACTTCATGGATAACCTGGCGCTCACCGACACCTTCACCTTCACCTTCGGTGGGCGCTACAACGAGACGGACATACGCCTGCGCGACCGCTCCGGTGAGCGCCGTGAGTTGAATGGAGATCACAACTTCAGTCGCTTCAACCCTACGGTCGGGGCCACCTGGGCCGTGCGCGAGGAAGCGACGCTCTACACCAGCTACAGCGAATCCTCGCGGGCTCCCACGCCGATTGAGCTGGCTTGCAATGAAGGCGTGTTCGAAGTGGCTCGCCAGATTGCCATCGAGGACGGGGAAGATCCGGATGACATCGAGTTCGAATGTCGCCTGCCGAATGCCTTTCTCGCCGATCCGCCACTCGATCAAGTGGTCGCCAAGGGCGTGGAAGCGGGGGTTCGCGGTACGCTGGCCGGCCTGGCGGAATACCGCCTGGGTTATTTCCGCACCACCAACCACGACGACATCATCTTCCAGTCCACCGGCCGCAACACGGGCCTCTTCGACAACGTGGACAAGACGCGCCGTCAGGGCATGGAGTTGGGATTGGCAGGCGCGCTGCACGGCGTGAACTGGTTCACCGCCTACAGTTACATCTCCGCCACCTTCGAGAGCGCGTTCTCCGTGCTGAGCCCCAATCACCCGGCGGCAGATGCCGCAGGCGAGCTCGCCGTGCAAGCGGGCGACCGCGTGCCCGGCATTCCCCGCCACCAGCTGAAGCTGGGCGGCGATTACACGCTTCCATTCGGAGTGCGTCTCGGCCTTGAAATGCTCTACAACTCGGATCAGGTGTTGCGCGGGGACGAAGCCAATCTGCTGGACACGGTGGACGGCTACGCCATAGTCAACCTGCGCGTGAGTTACCGCGTGAACAAGCGCCTCGAGATGTTCGGTCGCGTCAACAATCTGTTCGACACGGACTATGAGAGCTTTGGGCTGATTGGTGAAGACCCGACCGAGATCCTGCCCAATCTCGCCAACGACAGTCCCAACTTCCTGGGCGTGGGGGCGCCCATTGGCGGTTGGGTGGGGGTGCGCGTCCGGTTCTGAGCCCCCTCCCGCGACGGATCAATTCGCACCCCCTGGCTGCGCACCGAGGAGTGCGGGACGGTCCCTATTCCACGACCACGATACCCCAGGGCATCTTGCCGACCGGCACTGTGGCCACCACCTTGTGCGCCACGGTGTCGATGACCGAGACCTGATCGCTGGCACCATCCGTGGTGTAGAGACGGCTGCCGTCCTTGTTGAGCGCGAGTCCCCATACGCGCTTGCCCACCGGAACCTCATGCAGGATTTCGAGCGTCTGCTCATCCAGCACGAAGACCCTGTCGGCACGACCACCGGCTACATATAACTGCTTGCCGTCGCGGCTCGGCAGAATGTCCTTGGGCTTGGCTTTGTCGTCGGCCAGCGGCATCTTGCCCACAATCTTCCCGCTCGCCACATCCACCTTCTTCACTTCCCCACTGATCTCCGAAGTGGCGTAGGCGAGCGTGCCATCCGCGCTGAAGCTTGCCGCGCGCGGCCGGGCACCCACCAGGATGTTCGCCACAATCTTGTGCTCCGGGATGGCGATGATGTGCAGCATGTTGGTGGATTCACTGGTGACGACTGCCCTGATGCCATCCGCCGATACCGCCACGCCCTCGGGTTCTATGCCCACCTTGATCTCGGCCACCCGTTCACCGGTCGCAGGATTGAAGACGGAAGCCTTGGCGTCTTCTTCATTGGAAATATAAAGATTGCCATTGGGGTGCACGGCAAAGGTTTCCGGATCATCGCCACTGGGGAAGGTGCGCAGCACCGCGAGGCTGGTGGGGTCGATCACCGCGATGTGATTCTCGCCGCTCACCGCCACATAGATGGCACCGCCATCGGGTGCGACCCCGATACCACGGGGGCGCTTGCCCACGGCAATCGTGGCCGTGACCTTGTTCGTGCCGGCATCGATCACGGACACCGAATCGCCCACCTCGTTGGTGACGAACACGCGCGGCGCGGCATGAGCCGCCTGCATGGCGCACAGAAGGCTGAGCACAGGAATGAGTTTTTTCATGGAAGTACTTCCGGTCAGGAAAACGGGTTCAGGGTTGGCACTCGATACGGCCGAGGCTGTCGAGGTCTTCGATATCGGCAACGCCACGGACGGGAGCTTCGCCCGCCAGCGCACGATCCACCACCAAAAGCAGCGGCTGGCGCAGCTGGCCATCGGCACGAAAACTGAGGTCCACGCCTTTCTGGCCATCAAAGGCGAGGCGCCCGCGCAGTGCGCTGAGCAGGGTGGCAGCCTCTGCGGTCTGTTCGCGCGCCACGGTGTCGGAGACGAGCTTCACCGCGGCCCAGCCGGCCCAGGCTTCATCGGTCATCGCTTCATTGAAGGTGTCCCGGTAGCGCTTGTTCAACTGGGCCGCCGCATAGCGGGTGAAGTCCGGATGCCAGACCTGGGCTCGGGCCGCAGGGCCAGCGGGGTTGGCCTTCTGCCATTGCGCCTCGGCATCACGGCGCATTTCCGTGCTAGCCTGGGTATGAAAGAGGTTGGGTCGGCACTGGCGACGCAAGGCATCTTCGACCAGCACGGCGTTCAGCACCGGCACGCCCGTGTGCGCCGCGACAGCAGCCTCCAGCGTCGCGGCGGGCGCGGCTACCACCACGGCGCTGGTGTCCGCTGGCAGGGCGGAGCCGGGCGCAATGGCGTTCAGAGAGTAGGTCAGCCCGAGGAATTCTCCCTGCGCCTGGGCTTCAGCGAGACCCTGCATAGCGCCCCGATGGGCAGCGCTGTCCGTCTCGCCGAGAAACGCGAGCTTCACCTCCAGTGCCTGCGCACTGGCTGCGGCAGTGGCGCACAGCAGCAGGAAGCACAGGCGAAGCCATGTCGTGCGTCCGGGTTGGTGTGAGGGACGGGGAGGGAAACGGCGATGCGGAGTGTGATGGGACACAAGACCCCTCTCAGGCGGTGGTAATACACGGACTTCGACCCCGCATGGTAACGAAGTTCGCAAGACACATCCCGGGCTGTTGCAGGTTTTCCCCGGTCTGGTTTTTTTGAACCGATCTCGCTAGTCTGCGACGCTGTATACGGGCCTCTAGAAACCAACTATCCGGGGAGATTTGCCATGCACAAAGCCTTGCAACTGGAGCCTGAAAAATGCACGGGTTGCCTGCAGTGCGAGATGGCCTGTTCATATGAGAACGAACAAGCCTTCAATCCCAGCAAGTCACGCATCAAGGTCTTCAACTTCCACGACGAGGGCCGCTTCGCGCCCTACACCTGCTCGCAGTGCTCGGAAGCCTGGTGCATGCATGCCTGCCCGGTGGAGGCCATCGTCATCAACCAGAAGACCGGCGCCAAGGAAGTCATCGAAGACGTCTGCGTAGGCTGCAAGGTCTGCACCATCGCCTGCCCCTTCGGCACGGTGAATTACAACTCCGACAGCGGCAAGGTCATCAAGTGCGACCTCTGCGGCGGTGATCCGGCCTGCGCCACGGCCTGCCCGACGGGCGCCATCACCTACGTGGATGCCGACCATACGGGCCTCGCCCGCATGAAGGCGCACGCCAGCCAGACCATCCCCAAAGCCTGATCGGAGTAGCCACCATGGCATGGACCCGCAAGATTCTGCGTGTGAACCTGACGGCAGGCACCTGCACCGAAGAGCCCCTTAATATGGAGTGGGCCCACAAGTATCTGGGCCAGCGCGGCCTCGCCACCAAATATCTGGTGGAGGAGATCGACGCCAAGGTCGATGCGCTCGCCCCGGGCAACAAGCTCATCATGGCCACTGGGCCGCTCACCGGCACCATGGCCGCCACCGGTGGCCGTTATTCGGTCATCACCAAGAGCCCGCTCACCGGCGCCATCGCTTGCTCCAACTCGGGTGGCTTCATCGGCAACGAGATCAAGAATGCCGGCTTCGACATGATCATCTTCGAGGGCAAGTCTCCGAAGCCGGTCTACCTCTACCTTGAGAATGAGAAAGCGGAACTGCTCCCGGCCGATGAACTGTGGGGCAAATCCGTGTGGGAAGCCGACCATATCCTGCACAACCGTCATCAGGATCCGCTGCTCCGCATCGCCTGCGTGGGTCGCTCGGCAGAGCAGGGCTGCCTCTATGCCGGCGTGGTGAACGACCTGCACCGGGCCGCTGGCCGCTCCGGCGTCGGTACGGTGATGGCCTCCAAGAATCTGAAGGCCGTGGCCGTGCGCGGCACCCGCGGCGTGGGCAATGTGCGTGACATCAAGGCCTTCATGCAGGCCACCCAGGCGGCCAAGGCCGCACTGGCCGGCAACCCGGTCACGGGCGAAGGCCTGCCCAAGATGGGCACCCAGGTGCTCATGAACGTGATCAACGAAGTGGGCGCCATGCCCACGCGCAACATGCGCGAAGTGCAGTTCGAAGGTGCCAATCGCATCTCGGCCGAGGCCATGCACATCCCGCGCGAGAGCGACGGCAAGCCCAATCTCACCACCAATGGCGCCTGCTTCGGCTGCACCATCGCCTGCGGCCGTATCTCCACCATCGATCCCAAGCACTACACCATCGCCGACAAGCCCCAGTACAAGGCCGCCAGCGGCGGGCTGGAATACGAAGCGGCTTGGGCGCTGGGTTCGGATACCGGCGTGGACGATCTGGACGCGCTGACCTATGCCAACTTCCTCTGCAACGAGGATGGCTTTGATCCCATCTCCTTCGGCGCCACCGTGGCTGCTGCCATGGAGCTCTTCGAGATTGGCGCCATCACCACTGAGCACACGGGTGGGCTCGAGATGCGCTTCGGCTCGGCCGAGGCGCTGACCCGGGCAGCCGAGATGGTCGCCAAGGGCGAAGGTTTCGGGCGCGACCTGGCACTCGGCTCCAAGCGCCTGTGCGAGAAGTACGGGCATCCGGATCTGTCCATGACGGTGAAGGGCCAGGAATTCCCGGCTTACGACCCGCGCGGTATCCAAGGCATGGGCCTCACCTATGCCACTTCCAACCGCGGTGCCTGCCATCTGCGCAGCTATACCGTGTCTTCGGAAATCCTTGGCGTGCCGGTCAAGACCGATCCGCTCAGCACCGATGGCAAGCCGGAGCTGGTGAAGGCCTTCCAGGACGCGACCGCAGCGGTGGATTCCTCCGGCCTGTGCGTCTTCACCACCTTCGCCTGGACGCTCGAAGACATCGCACCCCAGGTGGACGCGGCTTGCGAGGGCGGCTGGTCACCGGAAAAGATGCTGGAAGCGGGCGAGCGCATCTGGAATCTCGAGCGCAAATTCAATCTGGACGCCGGCCTCACCGCCAAGGATGACACCCTGCCGAAGCGCCTCCTCAAGGATGCGGCCAAGACGGGTCCTGCCAAGGGCAAGGTGAATGAGCTGCACAAGATGCTGCCGCATTACTACGAGATCCGGGGCTGGACGCCGGAAGGCGTGCCGACTGCGGAAACCCTCAACCGTCTCGAGCTGTACGAGCAAGGCCCATGAAACACGTCATCATCGGGGCCGGCCCCTCCGGCGTCGTGGCTGCGGAAACCTTGCGCAAGCTCCAGCCGGGGGCGGAAATCACCCTGGTGGGTGAAGAGCCCGAGGCGCCGTATTCACGCATGGCCCTGCCGTACTTCCTGATCAAGCAGATCAAGGAGGAGGGCACCCACCTGCGCAAGGATCCGAACCACTTCGCCCAGCAGAACATCAAGGTCATGCGTGAGCGCGTGGCCTCCATCGACCGCGCAGCCCACCAGGCAAAGCTCGCCAGCGGTGGCACCTTGACCTATGACAAGTTGCTCATCGCCACGGGTTCGCGCCCGGTGGCGCCGCCGGTGCCGGGCATGGATCTGCCAGGGATCTTCAATTGCTGGACTCTGGCTGATGGACGCAACATCGCCTCCCGCGCCAAGCCCGGCGCACGCGTGCTCCTGATGGGCGCCGGTTTCATCGGCTGCATCATCCTGGAAGCGCTAGCGCAGAGCGGGGCGGATCTCACGGTGGTGGAGATGGCGGACCGCATGGTCCCGCGCATGATGAACGACACCGCCGGCAACCTCATCAAGGACTGGTGCGAGAAGGCGGGCGTGACGGTGCATACCTCCACCCGCGTCACGGCCATCAAGAAGGGCAGCAAGTTGGCCTTTGCGGTGGAGATGAGCACCGGCGAAACGGCGGAGTTTGATCTCATCGTCTCCGCCACCGGGGTGAAGCCCGCTATCGACTTCCTGCAGGGCAGTGGCATCGAGACCGACCACGGCATCCTCGTCAACCGCCATATGCAGACCAATGATGCGGATGTGTATGCCTCCGGCGACGTGGCCCAGGGCCGTGACTTCTCCACCGGGGACTACACCGTGCAGGCCATCCAGCCGACGGCCACCGAGCACGGCCAGCTCGCCGCCCGCAACATGGCCGGCCATCAGGGCGCCATCCATCGCGGCAGCGTGAACATGAACGTGCTGGATACCCTGGGCCTCATCTCCAGCTCCTTCGGGCTGTGGATGGGCAAGCAGGGCGGGCAGTCTGCGGAGCTGCTCAACCGGGAACGCTTCAAGTACCTCAATCTGCAGTTCGAGGACGATGTTCTGATCGGCGCCACCAGTCTCGGCATGACCCAGCACATTGGTGTGGTGCGTGGCCTCATCCAGACACGGACCCGCCTCGGCAAGTGGAAGGACAAGCTGCTGGAAGATCCCACCCGCCTGATGGAAGCCTATCTGGCCAGCACTCAGGCCATTGGCTTTAACGCCGCCCTGATGAAGTGAGGCTGCAACTCAAGCTCTACGCCACGCTCGCCGAATACCTGCCCCCACAGGCGGTAGCGAACGTGGTGGAGATTGAGGTCCCGGCCGGCACCAGCCCGCATCAAGTGCTGGATCTGCACCGGGTGCCCCGGGAACGGGCGCACCTGCTGCTGGTGAATGGCAACTACATTCCCCCCGAGCGGCGCGACGAAGCATTGCTCCGCGAGGGGGACGCCTTGGCCGCTTGGCCCCCGGTCGCGGGTGGCTGAGCCGAACGGCGGCCTCTCGTCCGCCTCCTGTCCCGAGACTCCGTCCTCCCTTGCCCCGCACGGCCCTCGCGAGCGCCAGCCCGAATCCCATATCGAATCCTCGGCCTGGGGCCTGAGTCTCGCCGACCTCGAGCGGGTGATGCCGAGGCTCATCCCGGAAGCCACCCTCACCCGGCCCGCCGGGCACTATCTTCTCTCTTGGCCCGATGGGCGCTCGGTCATTCTGGATCCCGGCACGCCCCGGGAACGCCTGCTCGCCGGCCTGCGCATTCCCTGGCTGCAACTCACTTTTGAATTTCGCGGCCTGAACGCCGAGGACCGCGCGGCCTTTCTCGCCCGTTTTGCCCGCTGCTTCCAAAAGGGCGGGGGGTGACCGGGAGGGCTGTGCGGCGTGGTCATGCCCCGTGTGGGGGCGAATAGAGGTCCGGATTCACACCTTTTTGTTGTGTGAAAACCACGCAACAGAACCACAGCCTCAAGTTTGTCGTATTTATGCGGATAAAGTTGTTGCAGATGTGGTGACGATGGACTACTCTCAACCTCACCCGCACTTGCTTTGGGCGCAATGAGCCCAAAATTGGAACAGCAAGTCACGAAGCTGAACGCATTCAAGAATCCCGAGCAGGAGGAAGAAGAAAATGGTAATTCAATTCAAGAAGACCAGGCTGGCCGCCGCAGTTGCAACTGCCGCCGTTACCCTGGGCCTCAGCACTGCCGCCAACGCCGTGGTCGTCGTGGGTGGAGACAATGGCTGGGAAGTCAGCTTCGATGGCAACGTGAATGCGTTCTACATGAACGGCGATCATGATGAGGGTTTTAGCGGTACTGGCTGGACGGCACCGGTCAACAATGATGGGACGGGAACTTTTGTTCTTCCCGGCAACGTTGCCGCCGTGCAAGGCACTGACCAACTGAACACCTCGCGCATCAACACAGGGTTCCTGCCGGCCTTCTTCAGCTTCAATGTGAAGAGCCCCACCGTGAATGGCATGACGGGCACCGCGCGAATCAGTTTTGCGCCACAGATCTCGAGCGGCAACACCAAGTTCAATGCCTATCAGAACGGAGATTCCGCGCTTGGGACCGGGGCTGGCACGCAGGGCTCATCGATTGATATGCGTGAAGTGCTGGTCAATCTGGAAGGCGGCTTCGGTACCGCCAGTTTCGGTCGGACCCTGTCAATCTTCGGCCGCAACGCCATATTGAAAGACATGACCCTCTTCGGTGTGGGCGGCAGCAATCTGCAGGGCGGAGGCACTACCTTTGGTCGCATCGGCCGCGGTTACACCTATCCCGATTTCAACGCCCGCTTCTCTTACAAGACGCCCAACCTGAGCGGTTTCCAAGCGGAAGTTGGCCTCTACGACCCGTCAGTTGAGCAACTCAACAATCGCGGTCTCTCAATGCTTGACCAGACGGATACGCCGCGCTTTGAAGCTGAGGCAAACTACACCACTGCTTTCAGTGGCGGTAGCCTGCACTTCTGGGCAGATGCGTTGTACCAAGATCTTGAAAGCTCCAACCGCAATATGGCCGGGGAAGCCACCGTTCACGGCTGGGGTGTGGGCGCGGAGGGCAAATATGCCGGATTTGGCCTGACCGGTTATTACTATGGTGGCCAGGGCCTCGGTCGTTCTCTGCAGTTCCATGGCGGCACAGCGTGCGACGCACTCGGTCAGGTGTGCGAAGAAGCTGACAACGACGGCTACTACGTGCAGGGCACATATACCTTCAACGGCAAGACCAAACTCGGCATGAGCTACGGCGTGTCAACTGAAGAAGCCTTCGGGCTTGCCACCATTGCCCTCAGCAACAATGCTGACGAGCGTATGGCCCGCGACGTCGAACTCAGCATGTGGACGATTGGCGTGTACCACGACATGACCTCCTGGCTTAAGCTGATTGCGGAATACAGCCACCAGAAGAACGATTTCGGCGAGAACAAGTTCAGCGGTTCCACGGGCACCGCCACTGAAGCCGACATCTTCAGCGTGGGTACCTTCTTCTTCTGGTAAGCACCGCTTGCTTGAAACGAAAACGCCTCCCTCGGGAGGCGTTTTCATTTGTGGTGCCTGATTCCACTCGAACAAAACAGGCACACTCGCAGGAAACCTCCTGCTGGGTTGTTGCCTCGCTGGCCCACTCCCATTCAGTCCGTGTAAAGCCGCGCTGCGCGTTCATGGGGCATGCGTGCCGCCATTGGTTATACTCACCCCCCCATCCCTCGCAGTCTGGATATGGCCCATCTGATGCGTAGTGTTTCCCCGCTCTCACATTTTCCGAAGTCTCGCGGTTTCGCGCTGCTTGCCCTTCTGATGCTTTGCCACACCGCAAGCGCCATCGACTTGCTGGGCGGGATGTTCGCCAAGCCCACCATCAACAAGACCATTTGGGATCTGCAGGAACAGTTTGTCGCGCTCACCCCGCAGGGCCTGAAAGCCGATGAACGCTATGCGCCCAACGCCCACCCGGCGACCCTGGAGCCGGAAGACATTCGTGACGCCATCAAGTCCCTGGAGCTCTGGGACAAGGGTGGCTTTTTCCGCAATGAGGAGGCCCATCCGCTGTTCTCCACCGGTCAGGCCGACATGCTGGGCCGCACCTTGGCCGAAGCTCTGCTGAAGGCCAAGCCTGATGAAGATGTGATCTTCAACCTCCGCGGCTATGCGGATGTGATGCTCGATACCGCCAAGGAGCGCGAGTGGACGGCAGGCCGCGCCTTCTATGCGGATGGCAAGCTCAACCTCATCATCGGCACTTACCGCCTGCGCAAGGATCGCGGCCAGCGCAATGCGGAAGCCGCGCATGGCGTCATCGACAATTACAACGACCTCTATTTCGATACCGGCAGCCGCGCCAAGCAGACGGGCAAGATGCCAGGACGCGTGGTCGCGACCGCCGGCGTCGATTACTACGGTGGGGCCGGAGGCAAGCGGCCGGATTGGGTGGTGATCGATCTCAAACTTGCCGCTGCCGGCTACCGCGAAGAGCAGGTGCCGGAAGAGCAGCGCAAGACCGCCGAGAAGGCCAAGCAGGAAGCCGCGAAGCTGACCTTGGAGCGCCGCCAGATGCGTGAGGAGATGGCGCGCATGCGCCAGCAGATCAAGGATCTTTCCGCAGGCGGCGGCAGCGTGAAGACCGTGGAGGAGCGCCTCGCCACTCTGGATGCCTTGCGTGCCCGCAAGCTGGTGACGGAAGAGGAATACCGCAAGCGCCGCGACGAAATCCTGAACGATCTCTGAGCGCATGAGCACGCTCTATCCTGCGAGTCCCGCGCGCTTGGCCGGCCTGCTGGAGGTGGGTGACGGCCACGCCGTCCATGTGGAGGAAGCCGGCGCACCCGAGGGCATTCCCGTGGTGTTCCTCCACGGCGGGCCGGGCGGTGGTTGCAAGCCAAGTCATAGACAGTTCTTCAATCCCGAGCGTTATCGCAATTTCATCTTCGACCAGCGCGGGGCGGGCCGCTCCACGCCGTATGCGGAGGTGACCGACAACACCACGCAAGCGCTGGTCTCCGATCTCGAACGCATCCGCGCGCACTATGGCGTGGATCGTTGGGTGCTCTTCGGCGGCTCCTGGGGCGCGGCGCTCGCGCTTGCCTATGCCGAGCAATATCCGGAGCGCGTGTTGGGCATGGTGCTGCGTGGCAGCTTTCTCGCGCGCCAACGGGATCTGGAATGGTTTCTGGGGCCGGATGGCGCGGCCCGTTTGCTCCCGCGTGCCTGGCATACCTTTGTGGACGCGACCAGGGAGACCGGGCATACGGTGGACGCCCTGCATGCCGCGCTCTTCGGCACTGATGAGGCGCTGGCGCTGCGTACCGCGCAAGCTTGGGCTGCGTGGTCCGGAGAAGTGGTGATGTATGCCTTCGATCAGGCGCCGGGCGAAGCCCCCGCGCCGACGGCAGAAGTGCTGGGCAAGGCACGCATCGAACTGCACTACGCCCGCCACCAGTACTTCTTGCGTCCCAACCAGTTGCTTGAAGACATCCACAAGCTGCCGCGCATGCCGGTGATTCTGGTGCATGGGCAGCGCGACATCACCTGCCCCCCGGAATCCGCCTGGGCCCTGCATCAGGCCCTGCCCGGCTCACGCCTCGAGATCCT
>VGUA01000087.1 GCA_016874535.1 Gammaproteobacteria bacterium | reverse complement strand
CCGAATACCCGATCCCCGAAGCGACGGAACTGCCGCACGACCTCGTCTTTGGCCCCGATGGCCGCGTGTGGGTGACCGGCTTCTGGACGAGCCAGATCTGGGCCATGAATGTCGCCACCGGCGCCTTCGAGCATTATGACGTGAACGCCGAGCCCGATACGGTGGCCCAGGTGCGGGCGCTGGAGTTCGACCAACAGGGCAAGCTCTGGGTCGTGAATGGTGGTACTTCGGCTGTGGTGAAGCTCGACCCATCAACGCGGAAATTCGAGACTTTCAAGGTTGGCATGTATCCGCACGACATCGTGCTCGACAGTGCCGGCAATGCCTGGGTCAATGACTACTTCGCGAAGAAGGAACGTGTGGCGCGCGTGGGCGCCGCGGACGGCAAGGTCGAGGTCTTTCCGCTGCCCTCGCTGGAACGGCCTGCCTCCGAAGGCGTGCCACTGTCCTATGGATTGCAGATCGACAGCGAGGACAGGCTGTGGAGTACGCAGCTCGCCGCGAACACGCTCATCCGCCACGACATCCGCAGCGGAGAGTCCCGACTGTACGTCATGCCCGATGCCAACACGGGTCCGCGCCGCAATGCCATCGGGCTCGACGGCAAGGTGTGGATTCCTGAGTTCAATACCGGGCGGCTCACCTCCTTCGATCCTGCAACGGAAACCTTCGAGACCTTCGACACGGGGTCAGGTGCCGCGGGCATCTACGATGTGGCGGTCGATCCCCGCTCGGGTGATGTCTGGCTGGCAGCTTCACTGGCCTCCGAGCTCATTCGCTTCGACGTCCGGCGCAAGGTCTTTGTGCACTATCCCTTGCCCACCGAACCGGCGTACATGCGGCACCTTGCGATTGATGCCGCTACCGGTGACGTATGGAGCGCTTATTCTTCCCTGCCGACGGCCACGCCGCGCGTGGCCAGACTGCAGCGCCGAGCGGCTGCTCCCTCGACTGCGAGCCCTTGAGCTTTTATTGACGTAAACTTCAATAAAAAGGACACTGGGTTGCCCGCCAGAATCACAAGAGGCCCGCGTGGGCCTCGAGGGAGACCCTGATGTCGATCGAAAACGAATCCCCCCTCACGACTTACGACCCGCTGGATGCGGCTATCCGGCGCAATCCCTACCCGTGGTACCAGCACTTGCGCCGGCACGAGCCGGTGAAGTTCCTGCCCGGGATGAATGCTTACGCCGTCGCCCGTCATGAGGACGTCCGCCAATTGATGCTGAACCATGGCGGGTTCTCCTCCGACCCGCTCATCCAGCTCGCCTTCAGCGATTTCAATCCGGCGCCTGGCGCACGTTACATGATTGCCTCGGATCCTCCGGACCACACGCGGCTGCGCACGCTGGTCAACAAGGCGTTCTCGAAGCGCGCGCTGACGGAAATGGAAGACGCGATTCGGGCAACCATCAACCAATTGATCGAGCGTCTGGAGGGTAAGACACACTTCGATTTCATTGAGGAATTTTCCTCTCCGCTGCCAGTATCCGTCGTGGGCGACATTCTCGGCGTCGAAACCTCGAAGCATGCCGACTTTCGTCGCTGGTCCAACAACGTCACGGCCGGCGGCAGTGCCGCCGTGCTGGGTGAAGCACAGCAGGCGGCAATGCACCAGGATGCTGCCGACTTCCGGCAATACTTTCTTGATCGGATTGCCGACGCCCGTGCGCATCCACAGGACAACCTCATCTGCGCGTTGGTGGACGCGGAAGAACAGGGGCAGAAGTTGTCCGCAGACGAAGTCCTTGCCCTGTGCGTGCTGTTGCTAATCGGGGGCAATGAAACGACGACCAACATGCTGGCAAATGCGCTCGTCACGCTCCGCGACTATCCAGAAGTCGAACGCGAGATTCGTGGCAACCGGGCGTTGATCCCGGATTTCATCGAGGAGAGCCTGCGCCACACCTCGCCCATCCAGTTACTGTTCCGGCGGGCAACTGCGGCCACGCGGATTGCGGGGGTGGACATTCCGGAGAATGCGATCGTGATGCCGACCTTCGCCAGCGCAAACCGCGATGAGTCCGTATTTTCCAAACCGGACACGCTTGATATCCGCCGCCCCGATCTGCGCAAGCACGTCGCCTTCGGCTGGGGCATACACATGTGCGTCGGTCGCGCGTTGGCGGCAATCGAGGGCGAAATAGCCCTCAATGCGCTCTTTGACCGCTACGCGAGCATCCAGCTGGCCAGCGCCGATTTCGATCTTTGCGATGCCTTTTATCTGCGGGGTCCCAAGGGCCTGCCGGTGGAAGTTCGCCCGAACTGACCGTCGCTTCATGGCACGCGCAGCCCGCCTCGCACCGAATATTCGCAAGGAGCAGCTGCTTTCCTGCGCCCTGCGCTTGTTTGCCGAGAAAGGCTTTGCGGGTGTGCGCCACACCGAGGTCGCCCACGCGGCAGGTGTGGCATTGCCAACGGTCATCCACTACTTCCCGCACAGGGAAGACCTGCTGGCGATGGCGCTGGAGGAAGTCCGGCGTTTTCTGCTGCAGGACATTGTCGCCCCGCGACTGGAGGCGACCACGCCAGCCGTGGACGCGCTGCGCGACATCCTCATGCACTTCTGCAGCGCCATCGTCACCCGCCCGGAATACATCCGGATCTGGCTGGCTTGGAGCGTGGCTGTGGACACACCACTCTGGCCCTCCTATCTGCGTTTCTATCAGGACGCGCTGGATGGCATCGCAACTCTCGTCAGGCGCGGTCAGTCGGAGGACTCGATTTCGAAGCAGACGGAGCCCCTCGACGCGGCGCGGGTGGTCGTCGGCCTTGCCCACCTGATTGTGCAGATGCGGTTCTCCGGAAGTGACGAAGCTGCCATTGCACGCACGATTGATTCACTGGTCTCGGGTTATCTCGGACCACCCGCCCAGCCACCGTCATGAGAGGAAACTGAACATGCACGCCGCCTACTTCGACCAGTATCGTGGACCCGATATCTCCACCCTGCGCCGGACATTCCTCAAGCGAGCAGGTGCTGTGGCCCTGCTGGGTGGGCTGGTCCAACCGGCTCTGGCGGCAGGTGACGCCGTACGGGGATTTCGGGGAACGGGCAGCATGAACATCACAACGGGCGAGGACTGGATTGACACCTTTTTCACGGGAGGTGCCGAGGCGATCGTCCATTACTACGCCGATGATTTCGTGTTTGAGGATGTGACGCTTTTCCAGACGATCAACAACAAGGACGATCTCTATCGGGCCTTCCTTCCGTTCGGCAATGCGGGCCCGGATTCACCTGCCGGTGTCCATCAGTTCGATGTCGTGCGTTACGACGGGGGCGAAGCCTCCACACACCGGGGCGTGAAGCGATCAGGGGTCCCGGAGGGCTATACCGCTGAACTGTGGGGTACGCTGACGGCCGATATTCTTCAGGGTGCGGAGTTTGACTATGACGAATGGGCCGTCATGAACTGGATCTGGAAGGCGACCCATAACGCGGATTTTCTGGGCCTGCCGGCCAAGGGCCAGACCACCCACACTCGCGGCATCACCTTTCACTGTTATCGCGAACGCAAGGTGGTGCGCGAATTCACCTTCTGGAATTACCGCAACGTCGCCATCCAGCTGGGGGCCGCCGAACCGCAGGTCAAGTTCTGGCAGGCACAACCGGGCAACTGATGAGCACAGCGGTCTGGACCGGCCGCATGGAGCTGCCGGTCTCGCCTTGGTCCTCTGCCGCTGCGCCTCAGCGCTGCTTCCAGTCTCCTGACTGCTCGAAGGCATACCCGATGCGATAGAGCGTGGACTCATCGTAGTGCCGTCCCACCAGCATCATGCCGATGGGCAAGCCGTCCGAGAGGCCGCAGGGTACCGTCAGCGCCGGATGATGCGTGATGTCGAAGGGGCTGGTATTGCCGATCATCTCCAGCGCCCGCTGCACTTGCAGCTCGCGCGGTGCATCGGGCGGCGGGATGGGCGTCGCCTTCATGGGCATGGTGGGCATCATCAAGGCATCAAATCTCGCCAGCTGCACGTCGTAGAGCGCGCGCAGGCGCCGCGAGAGATTGATCGCCTTGCCATAGAAGCGATTTCCGTAGTGCTCCTTCATATGCACGCCGAGGACGGTCAGAAGCTTGGTGGTTTCCGAAAGCTGATCGGCCCGAAGTTCCCAGCCATGGAGCTTGTCCATCAGGCTGGTCACATAGAGATCACGCCGCGAGCAGCCATAGCCGTCCCCGAACATCATGGTCTGCACGATGCCCTCGGTGCCGATGGGCGTCCACAGAGCGGCGCCCAGCAGATGCTCGGGAATGGAGATTTCCTCCACCGTCGCACCCAGGGCTTCCAGCTGTCGAGCCGCTTCGCGCACCTTGGCATCCACATCGGCTTCCGAGTTGGCGTGACCGAAGCCCTCCTTGACGAGGCCGATGCGCATGCCCTTGATCCCGGCCTTGAGACCCGAGGTGTAATCCAGGGTGCCGTGCTGCAAGGTGTGGTACTGGCGCGGATCAAGATCGTCCGCCCCCGCGATGACCTCCAGCAACAAGGCGTTGTCCGCGACATTGGCCGTCATGGGGCCGGCGTGGTCCACATAGACTTCGATGGGCATGATGCCGGTATAGGGCACAAGGCCATGGGTGGCTTTCATGCCGACGATGCCGCACCACGCGGCCGGCATGCGGATGGACCCCCCCTGGTCTCCCCCAATCGCCATGTCGACTTCTCCGTTGGAAACCACCACACCGCTGCCGGAGGACGAGCCTCCCGAGGTGTGGCCGCGCTTCCACGGGTTGTGGACGGGTCCCTTGGCGTTGGTGTGGCTGCCGCCGGAAATGCAGAAATTCTCGCAGTGGGTCTTGCCGGCAATCTCGCCACCCGCATCCAGGATCCGCGTGACCAGCGTGGCATCCACATCGGGCACGTAGCCTTCGAGGATGGCGTTGCCATTCATCATCGGCACGCCGGCTACCATCACGTTGTCTTTCACCGCCACCCGCTTGCCCGCGAGCTTGCCGCCGGCGGCACCCTTGATGGCGGTCTTCACGTACCAGGCACCATGGGGATTGTCTTCCGGCGCAGGGAAATGGCCCGGCGTGCGCGGATAGGCGACGACCGGTAAATTGTCCGGCGTCTGGTCCACGAGGTTGTAGGCCATGAGATAGGGCTGGAGCAGTCCCAGATACGATTCCACATCGGCATCGGTGAGCGAGAGCCCCACCTTGTCGGCGGCGGCGAGCAATTGATCGGGGGTGAGCGAGGGCACGGCCATGGGAGGTCTCCTTGCAGGAAGTCTCCCCGGAGCATAAGAGTCCGGTTACCCTATCGCAACAATGTCTCCCCACAGCAACAATTTCTGGCGCGCGCTGCTGCGCGCAGCCGCCAATCCACAGCTCCTGCGTGCTTCGCTCAAGGTCGCGCTGGTCGTGGGCTGCGTGCTGAATGCCATCAATCAAGGCGCGGCTATCCTGCAGGCCAGCGGAATTTCATGGCCACATGTGCTGCTGAACTTCGTCGTGCCCTTCTGTGTGGCCGCCTACAGCGCGGCGCGCAACCAGATTCGCAAAACCTGAACCCCTAGCGCTCCAGCCCCGGCAGGATGATGCGCGCCTCGAGGCGGCGAGCAGCCAGCACGATCACCGAGACCAAGGCCAGATACACCAGCCCCGCCAGCACATAGGCCTGGAAGAAGCGAAAATTCTGGGCCGCCAACTCCTGCACCTGGGCAAAGAACTCGGTGTACTGGATGAGGAAGGCGATGGAGCTGTCCTTGAGATTGAGGATGACCTGGTTGGTGAGCGCCGGTACCGACAGACGCAGTACCTGCGGCAGGATGATCCAGAGAAAAATCTGCGATGCTCCGAAGCCTTGGGCATGGGCAGCCTCGAGTTCGGCGGCATCGAGGCTGCGGTAGGCCGTGGCGAGGTAACGGGCGTTGTAGGCCGACACGTTGAGCGTGAAGCCCCAGAAGGCCACTGCAAAGGGTGAGAGTCGAATGCCCCACTGCGGAAGCCCGTAATAGACCAGGAACAGCAATACCAACAAGGGCATGCCGATGAAGAACGAAACCCAGGCCTCGGTGATCCTGCGAACCGCAGGCTGTTGGCTGAGGGTAAGACCGAACACGAGGATCCCACCAAGCAATCCGCTCACGGAGACGCTGCCGGCCAGCACGAGCGTCTTGCGGAGTCCTTCCACGAGCTGAGGCCCATAGGCCACCAGATCCCTCCAGAAGCCCAGCAGTTCAAGCATCGGCATGACCCAAATTGCCGAAGAATTCACGGATTCGGGGATCATGATGACCACTCAACAGCCGTTCAGGCTCATCCTCAGCCCGGATTTCCCCGGCGTCCATGAAGATGACCTGTGCCGTGACATAGCGCGCGAGGGACACATCGTGCGTCACGCACAGCATGGTCACGCCCTCATAGCGCAGGCGGTTGATGAGCGCCACCACCTCGCGTGACATCTCCGGATCAAGTGCCGAGGTGGGTTCGTCGAAGAACAGCACCGCCGGATCCATCGCCAGCGCACGCGCGATGGCAACCCGCTGCTTCTGGCCACCGGAGAGCTGGGCCGGATACTTGGCGCGGTGCTCCTCCATGTCCATGCGCCGCAACTCGAGCAGCGCTTTCGCATCTGCATCGCGGCTGGACATGCCTTTCAGCTTGCGCAGGGCGAGGGTCACATTCTCGAGCGCCGTGAGGTGCCGATAGAGTGCGAACTGCTGGAACACGAACCCGATGCGCTGGCGCAGCAGGCGCACATCCGTGTCTGCGCGCGTCACATCCTCACTGCGGAACAGGATCTGCCCGCCATCCGGTTCGATCAAACGGTTGAGACAACGCAGCAGGGTGGATTTTCCGCAACCGGAGGGCCCCATGATGACTTTGGTGTCGCCCTCTTCCAGGGAGAAGTCGATCCCTTTCAGGACGGTACGGTCACCGAATCGCTTGGTCAGGCCTATGACTTCCAGCAACGCCATGGGGTCCTCTCAATGCATCCCGAAGCCGGGGATCTCGAACCGTTTTTCCACGGCCCGCACGCCGATACGCAGCAACTGGAAAATGCCGAAATAAAGCAGGCCGGCCGCGAGATAGATTTCGACACCCCGCAAGGTGGTGGAAGCCAGGGCTGTCGCCTGGCGGGTGATTTCGGGGATGCCGACCGTATAGGCGAAGGGTGAATACTTCAGCACCGTGGTGAATTCGTTGAGCATTCCGGGGACCGCAAGGCGAAGCATCTGCGGCAGTTCGATAGACACCAGAATCTGCCAGCGCGGCAGCCCCATGGCTTCAGCTGCCAGCAGTTCCTGAGGGTCAAGCGCATCCATCGCCCCCCGGAAGACCTCGGCAAGATAGGCGCCGGCGATGAGTCCAAGGCTCAGCATCATGGACAGCATCGGCGGCACCTTGAGACCGAGGGCCGGCAAGCCGAAGAACATGATGAAGAGCAGCACCAGTACAGGGACTGCGCGAAAGACGTAGGTGTAGGTTTCAACCAGCCAGGCAGTCCCGCGGACACGCAGACGCCGCAACACCGCCACGCCCAGCCCAACCCCCAGGCCGGTCAGGATGCAGGCGAGGGTCACCAGAATGGTTTGCCCCGCCCCCTGTGCGAGCAGCAGCAGAATCCGGCCGAAATCCATGCCGTGCCTCGCTACCGGGAATTTACTTCAGCCAGCGATCGATGATTGCCTGCAGTTCTTCCGGTGGTAACGAGTCCAGGTAGGCATCGAAGTCCGCACGCAGCTTGGAACCCTTGGGGAAGGCGAAGCCGAAGCGGTCGAAACCGGAGAACACCCAGCTGTCGGTGACCGGCAGCTTCTTGCGATGGAGAGCAGCGACCGTACCGTCCAGGAAGGCAAGATCGAGGTTGCCATTCTGCAGATCGGCCAGCACTTCGTTGTACGAGGGATAGAGCTTGACCTTGTCCAGCGAGTAGATGCCTTTGGGCTCCAGCTCGTTCTTGATGAAATCGCTGTAGGCCATGCCTCGGGGATAGCCGATGGAGTACTGCATGAGATCGTCGAGGCTGGCGAGCGTAATCCCGCGCTCCTTCATGCTGACCAGATTCCAGGTGTTCTCCATGTAAGGCTTGGAGAAGTCCATGACTTCCTTGCGCTTGTCGGTGATGGAGATGCCCGAGAAAGCCACGTCAGCCTGCCCACCCACCACGGCGCCCAGCATGCCTTGCCAGTCATAAGCGGTGAACACCGGTGTACAGCCGACCTTCTTGCAAAAGCCGTCGAAGATATCGAAATCGATGCCGGCCATCTTGCCGTTCTCCTCAAACAGGTTCGGCGGAGAAGCAGGCGTGCCTGCGACGCGAATTTCGGAAGAAGAGGATTGCTCCTGGCCGCAGCCGGCGACGAACACGATGAACAGTGCACCCAGCAGGGCGGAGAGTCGCTTCATGGGAAATCCTTGGATTTGGTTGGAGTGCGCCCCCGGGAGGGCTGCCCAAGTCCGTGGTGACAGACCGGGAACGAAACGGAGCATAGCAAAGCTCAGGGCATGCGGCTAAAGCGCCTCAAAACGACGCGTCAGGTCGTCACAGTATTTGCGTACCAGGGGCGAAATGGGGAGATCCCCGGCGGACCTGCCCCGGCGCGGTGCAATGGCAGCCACCGCCTTAGGCGGCAGTGAAAAATTTCTTGCCTGTGCACCACCCTGGGAGAGGCTCAGGAAAGGTACCGAAAAGCCTCCACCAGAGCTGAGACCTTGCGGTCCCAGTGATGTGCTTCGGCGTACCGCCGGATCGCTTTGCGGTCCCACTCCCGCTCCAGCGACTCGACGATCGACGCTTCCAAGGCCGCAGGTTTGCCGAAAGGGACTATGCAACCGAGTTCGGGGCCTGCCACCACTTCCGCATTGCCGCCCACATCCGTCGTGATCACGGGCAGGCCGCAAGCCATGGCTTCGAGGATGACATTCGCCCACCCTTCGTTGCGTGTCGGCAGCACGAACAGCTCCGCTGCGGAGAGTGGCAGGGACAGTTCCTCCGGCGCGAGTGGTCCGAGGAAATGCACGCAATCGGCAAGGCCTGCTTCCGCCGCCTGCGCTTCGAGGCGGGAACGCCAATCCCCTTCGGCGCTCGGACCGCCAACAATCAGATAATGCAGCGACGGAAAACGCCGGCGCAGGGCAGGCAGGATTTCGAGTACACGATGAAATCCCTTCCGCTCGACCAGTGCGCCGACCGTGATGAGAATCCGCGCATCCCCGGGCAGACCAAGTTGCACGCGGGCCTCCTGACGATCAATCGCGGCGAAGCGCTCAGTATCGACACCATTGCCCACCACCTGGGTGCGGGTCTCGGGAACGCCCTGCTCCAGCGCCAGCGCTTGTAGGGATTTCGATACCGAGAAGACGCGGGCCGCAGCATGCAGCGCCTGACGAAGTTTGGGGGCGAGTATGCGGTCGCGCGCATGACGGGCTTCCGTGCCCCGCAATGTGATGGTGACCGGTACCTTGAACCACCGCCCCAGGAGGGTAGCAGCGTAGCCGTCGGGGTAGGCAAAGTGGGCGTCGATCACCTCAAACGCGAAGCGGCGATGCAGCTTGCGCAGGCACCACCAGCAGGAGAGCGCGAGGAGGAGACCATCGAGGCGCTTGGCAATCCCCGGCACACAAAGAAAACGTGGGAGCAGGACTTCAAAGCCCTGCTGCGATTCATGTCGAGGCGCCGCCGGTCGGAAATGGGGGAGGAAGAGGCGAATCAGGCCCTGCAGCGGAAACCAGGGCACGGGTGCCACCACGACGAGTGGCAATTCCTTGCCCACACGGAACATGCGTTCGCGAATGAACAACCCCGCCTGCGGCTGGCCCGGGTGAGGGAACAGGGTGGAGAAGACCAGCAGGCGCGGGGCCTTCACGTCGCCTTCCGCATGGGCAGCAGTAGTGCCACTGAAGTCTTCAACCGGATAGGAAGCACTCCCAACGAGTGCCCCGCCATCGTCGCACCAGTTCGTCGTAGTTGGAAATGGCCTCCCGCAGCGGGCGGACTTCCTGTTTAAGGGTCGCGGGCGCCAAAGCCTGTCGTTTCACGCCGAGGAACAACTGGACTCGACCCAGAGTCGGTTGCGTATTTTCCGCCAGTTCCTCGTAACTCAGCTCGAAGAAAGGGTGCTGGGAAAAACGCTCTTGCACCAGCCTTCGATATCGTAGCCGCCGCTCAAACGCCGCCTCGGCCTGCCCCGGGTCAATCGAGACGGTTTCCCGCGCCCCCGCTCCCTCCAATCTCTCGTCGGGGCGCGGCAGCCAGGTTTTCGTACGCTGGGCGATTTGTAAAGAAAGGAAGTAAGCCAAGAGATTGACACGGTGAAGACTTATGACCGCAATGACCCTTTGCCCCTCAAGCCAGTCCCATAGAACACCCATTCCGACTTTGTTGTCCAGATGTTCCGGAAATATCTTGAAGCCGACGGCACGAGTACTCTCCGGATACCCCCGGAAAACCATGTCTCTCACGAAAGGTATGGGATTCTCATTACGCCAAGATAGCCATCGCTTGTGTGTGTCGTGGTCCGCAGTCCGACAGATTTGCTCTGAGTGCAAGAGCTCTCCGAAGCACAGAATCGATGAGTGCCTGCTGAGGGCACTCCGAAGCATGTTAGTTCCCGACCTCGCGTGGGATAAAATTAGATAGCGTTGATATCGCTTGCTCGCACCTCCAAGGCCTTGAAAAATATCAAGCTCGCGCGTCGGAATCGCGGATGATGCGCCGGCCGATTTCGGGAATATTTTGAGACTACGCAGGAGAGCCTTCACTGTTTTTAACGGCATGGATGCTGGAGCCCCTTTATTCGAAGATGTGGATTTCAGCTGCTTGGGGTAGCGGCTTTACCCCGCGTCTCTTGAATCGGAAAAGCAGATAATTTTGTTACTTCGACAGTCAAGATTAAACTCGAGGACCGATTCGACCGCCAGCCGCGCCTCGAGCAGGTCATCGCACGGCCTCTTTCCGAGGTGATTGGGAATTACGCGGAAATCGCGGACCTCGAACACCTCATCTGAGGCCGATGGGTTAGTGGCCTTGGCCCGGGGATTTGCCTCTCCCGGGACTTTCTGGCCCAATTCTTCGCGGCTCGCTTTCCTTCAAGGCTCCGGAGGTCATGATGCTTTCCACCTTCATCACGGGTGCAGTGATTGCGGTGCTCGTCTTCTACGTCATCGTGATCTACAACAATTTGGTCCGGCTCAAGCACAACGTGTCCCAGGCCTGGTCCAACATCGATGTCATCCTGCGCCAGCGCCACTAAGAACTGCCGAAGCTGGTCGAAACCTGCCGGCAATACATGCAGCACGAGCGTGAGGTACTGGAGCGCGTAACTCAGGCGCGCTCAGCTGTCAGCACCGCGCGGGAAACGGGCAGCGTCGCGGCGCTGGGCACTGCGGAAACGGCCATGCGGGCGGGTCTGGCCAGCTTGTTCGCGGTGGCGGAAAACTATCCCGAACTGAAGGCGGACCGGACGTTCCAGCATTTGCAGACACGGATTTCCCAGCTGGAATCCCAGATTGCCGATCGTCGCGAGTACTACGACGACGCGGTGAACCTGAACAATATCCGTATCGAGCAATTCCCGGACAACCTCCTCGCCGCGAGATTCGGATTCGGACCGCGCGAACTGCTGTCCTTCAGTGAAGAGGAAAAGGCCGATATCGATCTGAAGACTTTGTTTGTCCGCTGAGCGGGACTTACCCGGTGTGGCTTGCGGGGTTGGAGGCGGAACTGCGCGCGGCGGATCCCGAGGCCGCAGCGATCTTCATCATCCTGTTCGCGGTCGTTGCCGCAGCCATGGCTTACATGGCAGCACGGGTGTTCTACCGCACACGTCTCATTGAAGACACCGCAACCTCCACCACCCGTGGCGCTCACCAAGGCTATGGCGAATTCGAGGGGCGCGCCCGCGGGCGCGAGGATGCACCCGTGACGGCACCATTGT
>VGUA01000086.1 GCA_016874535.1 Gammaproteobacteria bacterium | reverse complement strand
CGGAAGCGCGCGACTTCCTCATCGGTGCTTGGCGCGTGATCCTCCATCAGCGGGCGCATGTCGATGCCCTCGGCGGTCGCTTCGCTGTAGCGCGCCTTGGTGCTGGCGATGGAGAGGATCATGTCGTGGTCCACGCCGGGCGCGAGGTCGATGTCGCGCGTGAGCTGGTAGACCTTCTGTAGTGTTTCCGCGTTGTAGATGTCGCCCTGCTTGCGCTTGACCATCACCGCGACCGACAGGGGATTGCCGAAGTCCGGGTGGTCCTGGAAGGCCTGCACGAAAGGGTCGTCGGTGGGGAGAAGGTCCGAGAACACGGTCTCCAGTCGCACCCGCGGCAAGCCGGCGGCGAAGAAGGCGGTGATCAGGGCGAACAGGAACCAGGCAGTCTTGCGGTGGGCGAGTACCCAGCGCGCAAGGCGGAATCGCAAGGAATACATGGAGCTCCCCGGAACAGGTTATGAGGGCAAAAGAGCCGGCAACTTACCCCATCGCCCTGCAAAGACCAATGATCGGGCCAGGAAGGCTGTGCCCACAGCTCCCCGGCCCGCTTCCCCTGTCAGCGCGGGTGTCTCACCCCAGGTCCACCGGCACGAAGATTTCGCCGCCCTCACGCTTCACCAGCAGGGCCACTTTGGCGGGCGCCTTGGCAATGAGATTCGCGAGCTCGCTTGGGCCACGCACCGGGCTCGAATTCACGGCAAGGATGATGTCACCGGGCCGGAGTCCCGCCTTTGCCGCCGGTCCGCGGGCGGCTTCCACCAGCACGCCGGCACGCACGCCGGCAGCTTCTTGCTGTGCGGGCTCGAGCGCACGGGCCACCACGCCAAGTCGGCCTTGCGCCTTGCCGGCTGCCCCCGTATCCGCCACAACAGACCCGGCGTCTTCCGCGGCACCAAGGGCCACGGAAAACTGCTTGCGCTTGCCTTCACGCAGCAGCTCGAGCGTCACGTCCTTGCCCGGTTTCTGCTCCGCAATCACCCGCGAGAGCATGGCTGAATCCGTGACCGTATTGCCGTTGACCGAAAGGATGATGTCGCCCGCGCGAATCCCGGCGCGGTCCGCAGCCAAGCCCGGTTCCACGGCACCGACCAGCGCGCCCCGGGGCCTGTCCAGGCCGAAGGAATCGGCCAGCGCCTGATCGACCGACTGCACGCTCACACCCAGCCTCCCGCGCGTGACCTTGCCATCAGCCACCAGCTGTTGCTGGATGTTCATGGCGAGATCGATGGGGATGGCGAAGGACAGGCCCATGTAGCCACCACTGCGGCTGTAGATCTGGGAGTTGATGCCGACGACCTCACCCTTGAGGTTGAGCAGTGGACCGCCTGAATTGCCGGGATTGAGCGCCACATCCGTCTGGATGAAGGGCACATAGCCGCCGCGTGGCAGGGAGCGTGTCTTGGCGCTCACCACGCCCGCACTCACCGTATGGTCGAAACCGAAGGGTGAGCCGATGGCGAGCACCCACTCCCCCACTTTCAGGGCTTCGGCGTCGCCCACGGCCAGCGTTGGCAAGCCCTTGGCCTGCACCCGCAGCACCGCCACATCCGTGGTCTCATCTAGGCCCACGACCTTGGCCTTCAGCTCACGCCGGTCGGCCAGGACCACGGTGACCTCGTCCGCCCCCTCGACCACATGGGCATTGGTGAGGACCAGACCATCGGCGCTGATGATGAAGCCCGAGCCTTGACCCTGCTGCGTCGGCCCTTCATCGGGCTCTCCGCCCGGCCCCATGGGCGGGCCGAAGCGCCGGAAGAATTCGAATTCCGGGGGCATACCGCGCCCGCCGGGACCACGCCCTGCGGGCACGGCGCGCGCGACTTGGATGCTGACGACCGCCGGGGCAGTGCGCTCCACCAGATCCGAGAAGTCCGGCAATCCATAGGCCACGCTCCTGGCCTCGCCGGGCGTGGTGCCTGCCGCCCGAGCGGTGTTCTGGTCTGGAATGAGGGTGGCGGACAGGGTGGCGATGGCCACGCCAGCCACGGCTGCGGCAAGGATTCTGCGCTTGAACATGATGGCCTCCAGAGTGTGCGGGCACATGCCCTCTGGTGACGAATTCTGGAGCCCGAGGCTTAAACCAGACTTAAGCGTCCCAGAGACGGGCAGACCCCAGCGCGGCAGGCTCGGCGGCGAGCGGCAGGCGCAGCCGGAAGGACGCGCCCTGCCCACCCGGGCCGCTGGCAACCGTGACTTCCCCCTGATGCCGCTCCATGACCCGCCTGACGATGGCAAGACCGAGGCCACTACCTTCCGCGCTCGTGCCGGGAATCCGGTAGAAGCGATCAAAGACCCGCTCACGCTCCTCTGGCGGAATGCCGGGTCCGGTGTCCGTCACTTGCAGGACGCAAGCGCCATCCTCCGTCACGAGATCCAGTGCAATGCGTCCCGGGGGCGGCGTGTAGCGGAGTGCGTTGTCGAGCAGATTGCTCACCACACTGCGCAGTGCCGTGACCTGGCCGGACACACGAAGCGAGGGTGCAATCGCGGCATGCAGTTCCAGGCCCTGCGCCCGGGCACGCTCGGCAAAGTCCTGCACGCACTCATTCACCAGGGCACTGAAATCCAGCGCTTCGCGAGGCGCGGATTCGTCCGCCAGATCCGCCCGCGCATAGGCGAGCAGGCGTTCGATGAGATGCGCCGCGCGCTGCACACCGGCGCGCAGCGCCGTGGCAGCCTCGGCCTGTTCCTCGACACTTTCGGCGCGGGCCAGCAGCTGTGCCTGCAGCTGCAGCGCGGTGAGCGGCGTGCGCAGTTCATGCGCGGCATCGGCCATGAATGCGCGTTCGCGCGTGAGCGACTGTTGCAGGCGAGCGATGAGGTCGTTCAGGGCTTCCACCATGAGTCGCGCCTCATAGGGAAGGTCGGTCGCATTGATGGGGGCGAGCGTGGCTGCCTCACGACTGGCGATGGTTTGTGCCAAGCGGCCCAAGGGCGAGAGCACCCGCCCCACACTCCACCATACGAGCAGCGCGAGAATGGGCAGGACCGCGAGTAACGGGTAGAGAATCTTGAGCGTGGCCTCGGTCGCGAGTTCCCGGCGCAGGCGCATGGGTTGGGCTATCTGCACGAGATGGGTGCCGAGCACCAGCGAGTACACCCGCCAGGCGGTCTTGCCCGCCTGGATATCGCTGTAGCCGGGCGCGGTACTGCGCGGCAATACCGCCCCACGATGGGAGAGATAGACCCGTTGGCCACGCCAGTCCCAGGCCTGGATGACGAAATCCTGATCCGGGTCAGGCTCCGGCACCACCACGGTGCCCAGCATGAAAGCCTTGTCGCGCAGGGCCAGAGCCTGTTGCCGAAGATGGTAATCGAGCAATTCGTCGATCTCGTGCCGGGCCCAGTAGTACGTTGCCCCGGTCGCAACCGCAGTGGACAGTACGACGGCCGTCAGCAGCACGCCCAGCAGGCGGGATCGCAGAGACACGCCGCGCCACAGGGTATTCACGTGGATTGCCCGAGGGTATAGCCGAGGCCGCGCACCGTGCGGATGTAGCCCTCTCCAAGCTTCTTGCGCAGATGATGGATGTGTACCTCGACCGCGTTGCTGGCGACTTCTTCGTCCCAGCCATAGAGACGTTCCTCCAGCTGGGCACGTGACAGCACCGCCTGTGGCCGCTCCAGCAGTGCCTGCAGCAACGCGAATTCGCGGGCCGAAAGAGTGAGGTTCTTGCCGTCACGCCGTACCTCATGGGTGGCGGGATCGAGACTCACTCCCTGGTGTTGCAACAGCGGACGCGCGAGGCCTGCTGCGCGCCGGGCCACCGCCCGGATGCGCGCCGCGAGCTCGTCCAGATCGAAAGGCTTGACCAGATAGTCGTCCGCGCCGAGGTCGAGACCCCGGACCCGATCATCCAGCTGGTCACGCGCGGTGGTGATGATCACGGGCAAGGGAACGTCGCGCCGGCGCAGCTCTGCCAGCACCTGCAGGCCATCGCGGCGGGGCAGGCCGAGGTCCAGCACCAGGAGATCGTAGGCGGTGCCACGCAAGGCGAGATCGGCCGCCTCGCCGTCACGCACCCAGTCCACGCTGTGGCCCTCCTGTTGCAGGCCCTTGCGGAGCGCCGCCCCGACCATCGCATCGTCCTCTGCCAACAGCAGTCGCATGGCGGGGATTGTAGCGGGTCGGTTAGGCTATGCGCCCAACGGCAGACGACCGTATTTTCGGGAGGACACGCCCATGAACCGCCCCAGCCCCCGCGAGAACTTCCAGGCCGGCCCCACCGCAGAGGATCTCGATGCCCTGTGGATGCCCTTCACCCACAATCGCTATTTCCGCAAGCATCCCCGCACGGTGGTGCAAGGCGAGGGCATGTACTACACGTCCGCGGATGGCCGCCGGATCCTTGATGGACTCTCCGGTCTCTGGTGCAGCAACGCAGGCCATCGTCATCCCCGCATCGTGGAGGCGGTGAAACAGCAGCTCGATGTGCTGGACTATGCGCCGCCCTTCCAGACCAACCACGACAAGGCCTTCGAACTGGCCGGTGAGTTGACCCGTACCGTAGGGCGCGGCTTCGAGCAGGTGTTCTTTGCCAATTCCGGTTCGGAGGCGGTGGATACCGCGCTCAAGATCGCGCTCGCCTATCACAAGGCGCGTGGCGAGGGCGGCCGCTTCCGCTTCATCGGTCGCGCGAAGGGCTACCATGGCGTGGGTTTCGGTGGCATCTCGGTGGGCGGCATGGTGGCCAATCGCAAAGCCTTTGCGAGTGCGCTGCTGCCGGGCGTGGATCACCTGCCGCACACTCACGACTTGGCGCACATGGCTTTCTCGCGCGGCCAGCCGACCTGGGGCGCGCACCTCGCGGATGAGCTCGAAAAGATCGTCCAGCTGCATGATGCCTCCACCATCGCGGCGGTCATCGTGGAGCCCATGCAAGGCTCGGCAGGCGTGATCGTGCCGCCGGTGGGATATCTGGAACGCCTGCGCGAAATTTGCACCCGCCACGGCATCCTGCTCATCTTTGACGAGGTGATCACCGGCTTTGGACGCATGGGCGGCCTGTTCGCACATGACGTGCTCAGCGTGGTGCCGGACATCATCACTTTCGCGAAGGGCATCACCAGCGGTGTCATCCCCCTGGGTGGCGCGCTGGTGCAGAAACACATTCATGAAGCCTGCATGACCGGGCCCGAACACCTGGTGGAGTTCTTTCACGGCTACACCTACTCCGGCCATCCGCTCGCCTGCGCGGCAGGTCTTGCGGCGCTTGCGGTGTATCGCGACGAAGGGCTTCTGGAACGCGCCCGGGCCCTCGCGCCGGTACTGGAGGACGCCATCCACAGCCTGCGCGATGCGCCGCATGTGATCGACATCCGCAACTACGGCATGGCGGCAGCCATCGAGCTCGCCCCTCGCCCCGGCGCCCCCACGGTGCGCGCGATGGAAGTGTTCCATCACTGTTTCGACCATGGCGCACTGGTGCGCTACACCAGCGACATCATCGCGATCGGCCCCGCCCTCATCGCCACCGAAAGCCAGCTGGCCGAGCTTGTGTCCCGCGTGGACACCGCGCTGCGCCAGGTGGCCTGAGCTTCACTCAACCCAGTCGAGGATTTCCTGCATGCGATTCTGCCCGCAATGTGCCCAGCCCCTGCGTCGTCTCGAACTGAGCGGAAAAACGCGCGATGTCTGCATGGACAATCGCTGCGGCTTCGTGAACTGGAACAATCCCGTGCCGGTGGTGGCCGGGATCGTGGAATGGAATGACCACGTGATCCTGCTGCGCAATGTGGGCTGGCCCGCAACATGGTACGGGCTCTGCACGGGCTTTCTGGAAGCGGGAGAGATGCCGGAAGAGGCGGTGGTGCGGGAAGTGAAGGAAGAAACGGGACTGGACGGCACCCTGCAGTCCTATGTCGGCATGTACGAATTCCATCGCCGCAACCAGTTGCTCATCTGTTACCACGTCACCGTGGATTCCAATGAAGTGACGTGCCCACCGGACGAGATTGCCGACCACAAGTGGATACACATCGAGAAGGTTCAGCCGTGGACGGCGGGCACCGGGCAGGCGCTGCGCGACTGGCTGCGCAGTCGCGGTATCGAACGCGAGATGCGGGAATTCGGTGAAGTGAACGTTTGACCCGAAATCAGGCGGGCGGCGGTCCGGGCGGCTCGGGGGAGGCCTGCGGTACAGGGTCCAGGCCCGAACCACCCCAGGGGTGACAGCGCGCAATGCGCTTCAGGGAAAGCCAGCCTCCACGCACGGCGCCGTGACGGTCTAGCGCCTCCAGACAGTATTCGGAGCAGGTTGGCAGGTATCGACAGCGGGGCCCGAGGAAGGGCGAGAGAGCGTGCCGGTAAACCAGCACCAAGGTGCGCAGGACGCGGGCCAGCATGGCGTTGGTGCTGAAGTCAGGTCCCGAAGTCAGGCACAGTGATCATGCCTCGACTCCAAGCCCCTGACTCAAGCCACTGACTCAAGCATGAGCCGCCGGTTGTTGTGACTGCGCGGTGAAATATTCCGGCTTGGCGAAGCGCCGGCTACAGTAGTAACAGTCCACGCTGGGCTTGCCCTCGAAGCGCAGGTAGACCAGCGGATGCCCCAGCGCACCACCGCCGCCATCGCAGCCAGCCGTGTCCTCGGTTTCCTTGACCTTGATGATTTCTGTCGGTTTCATGGCGTTTGCGCTCCGTCAGAGGCCGATCATGACCTGCCATTTGATGTGGCCTATAGTAGCAGACACCCGAACCCCACAGCCGCCGGGCGGCGAAAGGACGAAGCCATGACCAAAGTCAGCCTGCAATCCACCTTCAAGATTTCACCGGACGAAGTCTGGAAACTGATCGGCCAGTTCAATGCCCTTCCGGACTGGCACCCCGCCGTGCAGAGCAGCCGGCTCGAAGACAATGGCCGCCTGCGTCGCCTGAACCTCATGGGCGGCGGGGAGATCATCGAGCGCCTGGAAGTCATCGACGAAAAAGACCGCCTCTACCGTTACAGCATCGTCAGCGGCCCACTGCCGGTGGCCAACTACACCGCCACCCTGCGCGTCCGGGACGATGGCAACGGCAATGCGGTGGTGGACTGGTCCAGTGAATTTGAGCCCGCGGGCGCGGCCGAGGCCGACGCTGTGAAAGCCGTGCAAGGCATCTATCAGGCTGGCTTCGACAGCCTGAAAAAGATGTTCGGCATGTAAGCCGGCCGGCACTCCAACGACAATCGAGCGATGAGTCAGCCATGAGCGAGTTGCGTTACTCCGAAGACCACGTGTGGGTGATGATGGACGAGGATGGTGTCGCCACCATCGGGGTCTCGGAGTATGCCCAGGAGCAGCTGGGCGACATCGTCTACGTGCAGCTACCGGACGTGGGCCGTGATCTCGAACAGGGCGAAGAATCGGTGATGATTGAGTCGGTGAAGACCACCGGCGAAGTGAAATGCCCGATTGCCGGACGCGTCATCGAGGTCAACGAGACCCTGGCCGATGAGCCCCAGCGCGTGAACGAGTCCTGCCTGGAAGACGGCTGGCTTTTTCGCATGGAGCCGGGTGATGAAACCCAGGTCGAGGATCTGATGGACGCCGATGACTACGAGGATTTCGTCAGCGGCCTCGGCTGAGGCCTTGCTCGAAATCCGCGAGGACTTCGCGGATTTCCGCCCCCAGATGCATCTGCGGCAGTGAGGGCTCCTTGCCCTCCCCACGTTCCCTCCGCTCGACCTCCCGCTTCGCCTGCTCGAACGCTTCAGTGAATGAAGGCGTTGTTGCCAGCGCATCGCGAAAATACGCCGCGCCAAAATAAGTCCAGCGCCGGGCATGCGCACAGCCGAAGGAGCTCTTGTCCGGTGCTGCCGCCGTGATGAGCAGGGTCTCTGGCGTTGCGAGCGCCGGCGCGAACTGCCCTGAATAACAGGCGGACACCACCACCACGCGCCAGCGGATTCCGGCTTCATCCAGCAGCTGGCCCAGATCTTCCGGCGTGAGGGAGTTGAGGCCGAGTTCGCCCAGCTCCACCGCGAATTCCCCGTCTTCCGCGCCATGCGAGGTGAGAAAGAGGAACAGGATGTCCTCGTCGCGCTGCATGCGCGCCGAGAGTCCCTTCAGAACCCAGGCCAGATTGGAGCGGCTGGCGAGCGGATGGGTTTCCACAGTGGCCGGATTGTTGATGAGCGTGACGGTACGCGTTGCGGCCTGATACTGCTCGCCGAGAATACCGGCGACCTGCTGTGCCTCGTGCTTGAAGACATCCTGCCCGCCGTAACCCGCAAAGGAAACGACGAACAATTCACGCTTGCCCGGCACACCGGGCGCCACCGCGCTGAGCGCTTGCGCGGTCATCGTCGGCTGCCGGTAATAGACAGTTTCGACATCGAGGGCAGGCACTGTCTGCGCGACCTCCTCCCACAAGGGGTAATCCGGCAACAGATTCAGGTTGACCTGCAGCGCCATGGCATAGAGCACCACCGCGATGATCTGCTGGAGTCTTGCGAAGCGCAGGGAGACTGACGTCGCGGCTCGCGCAATCATCGCCCGCAGGGCCACGGCAAAGATGGCAACCTGCCACACGAGAAACAACCACCAGAGCTCCGCCTGCACGGCTGCTGCAGCACTCATTGGCAAGCGCGGCAGGATTAACCCCATGAGGTACCACGCGAGCCAGACCACGATGTCCGCTGCCGCAAGGCAGACCGCCAGGGGCAGGAAGGCACCACACAGGCGCGGCAACAAAGTGATGGCGGCCAGGGTCGCGAGCCAGAAATAACTGCGGGCAGCCTCCGCAACCACGCCCCAAGGCGCGACGGCGACCTCGCCGGACAGTGCGCCCCTATCGACCAGCAGGGCACAGCCCCAGCCCGTCGCGAGCAGCAGCAAAAGCTGGCACAGGCTTGCACGTGGCTCGGGCGCGCGCAGCAAGGCCGCGCGCAGGCCCTGCCAAAGGTTGGCCATGAACTGGCGATGGATTGCGGGATTCAAGGAATTCGGGCTCAATTGAAGCGTCATCATGCCCCACTTGAGCGTGCCTCGCATCCGGGGCGCGCAGGAATCGAATCATGCTCAGTCCTGCCGAACGACGCGCGCTCCGTGCGCGAGCCCATCCGCTGAAACCCGTGGTCCTGCTGGGCCAGCACGGCGTCACGCCGCCCGTGATTGCCGCCATCGAGGAAGCGCTGAGCGCGCATGAACTCATCAAGGTGCGCCTGCGTGGCATCGAAAAAGAACAGCGCGATGAGGCCATCACAGAACTTGCCGCCACGCTGGGCGCCGAAGTGATCAACCTCATCGGTCACATCCTCACGCTCTTTCGCGCAGCACCCCCCGTCGCGCCCGCGCCAAAAAAGGTGAAAAAGAAAGCCGCCAGCAAGAAGCCCATGCGCAAGAAATTCTCCGAACGCGAACGCCCCGAGGCGGCTCGAGGCAAGGCCACCGGACCGTGGGCGAGGCGAGCCCCGAGATGAACGTCGATCTTCTGGTGCTGGGGGCGGGCCCTGGCGGCTATACGGCGGCCTTCCGCGCGGCGGATCTGGGTCTGGAAGTTGCACTGGTGGAGCGCAACCCGGTGCTCGGCGGGGTATGCCTCAATGTGGGCTGCATTCCCTCCAAGGCCCTGCTGCACGCGGCCAAGGTGATTGCCGATGCCCGCGACATGCAGGCGCATGGCATCACGTTTGGCGAGCCGACCATTGCGCTCGACAAGCTCCGTGGCTGGAAAGACAAGGTCATAGGCCAGCTCACGGGTGGCCTGCAGGCACTGGCGAAGCAGCGCAAGGTGCAGGTTGTCACCGGTACGGGATGCTTCACCGGTCCGCATACCCTGCAGGTGCAGGGCGCGAACGGCGAGACCACGATCACTTTCAAGCAGGCCATCATCGCGGCCGGCTCGGAACCCGTGCCACTTCCTGGCGCGAGCCCCGACGTACTCGCGGATCCGCGTGTGATGGACTCCACCGGCGCGCTCGCCTTGGCGGACATCCCGACGCGGCTGCTGGTGATAGGCGGCGGCATCATCGGTCTCGAGATGGCGACGGTATATGCCGAACTCGGCAGTGAAGTCACCGTGGTGGAGCTGACTGAAGGCATCATGCCGGGCGCCGATCGCGACCTCGTCAAACCGCTGGAAAAACGTCTGCGCGGCATCCTGAGCGGGCTGCATGTGGGAACCCGCGTGACGCGGGTGGTGCCCGGGCCCAAGGCCGTGACCGTGCATTTCGAAGGCAAGGGCGCACCTGCAGAGGCGAGTTTCGAGCGCGTGCTGGTATCAGTCGGCCGCCGCGCCAACAGCGCCGGCCTGGGTCTCGAGGCCCTCGGGGTGCCGGTGGATGCGCGAGGACTCATAGCGACCAATGCGGAGCGGCGCACCTCCGTACCGCATGTATTCGCGATTGGGGATATCACGCACGGCCCGATGCTCGCGCACAAGGCCACGCATGAAGGCAAGGTCGCGGCAGAAGTCGCCGCCGGCCATAAGGCGGCCTTCGATGCGCGGGGGATTCCTTCCGTGGCGTATACGGATCCGGAAGTGGCTTGGGTGGGCCTCACCGAGACCGAGGCCAAGGCGCGCAACATCGCCTATGAGAAAGCCGTGTTCCCATGGGCTGCCAACGGTCGTGCGCTGAGCATGGGGCGCGGCGAAGGCATGACGAAGTTGCTGTTCGACGCCACCGACAAGCGGCTCGTGGGCGCGGGAATCGTCGGCCCGAGTGCTGGCGATCTCATTGCCGAAGCGGCGCTCGCCATCGAAATGGGCGCAGACGCCGAAGACATCGGCCTGACCATCCATCCCCATCCCACGCTGGCGGAAACAGTGGCCATGGCGGCCGAGATGTTCGCCGGCACCATCACCGACCTCTACGTGCCACGGAGGAAAGGCTGAAACCCATGAAGAATCCCGCCCCCCCTGTCACTGTCGAGCCCGCCGATCTGACCCAGGCCATGGGCGGGATTGCGGAAGAAACCCGGCGCTTCCTGGATACCTACTGGCAGGGTCAGATCTCGCGCACCGCGCAAGCGCCGGATCCCTTGGGCGTGATGCCCGCACTGCAGGCCTTGCAGCAGCAGTGGTTGCAGAATCCCGCGATGGTGGCCAAGGCGCAGGCCGGCTTCATGCAGCAATACCTGGAACTCTGGCAGAGCTTCGCGCAGCGGCTGTGGGGGCTTGCGCCCTCTCCTGTGGTGGCGCCCGCGCCCGGCGACAAGCGTTTCAAGGATCAGGAATGGCAGGCCAACCCGTTCTTCGATTTCGTGAAGCAGAGCTATCTGATTGCCGCCAACACTCTGGTGAAGATGGTGGCCGACACTCCCGGCATGGACGACAAGACCGCGCGCAAGGCGGCGTTCTACGTGCGCCAGTTCTCGGATGCGCTGGCGCCCACCAATTTCATCGCAACCAATCCCGAAGTCCTGCGCACCACTCTTGAAACCGGCGGACGCAACCTCATCGAGGGCCTGAAGCATCTGCTGGAGGATTTCGATCCCGCCCAGGGTGTGGTCAAGCCACGCATGGTGGACGGCAGTGGCTTCGAGCTCGGGCAGAACATCGGAGCGACACCGGGCAAGGTCATCTTTCGCAACGAGATGATGGAACTCCTGCAGTTCGACCCCAACACGCCGACTGTGCGCAAGCGCCCGCTGCTCATCATGCCGCCCTGGATCAACAAGTTCTATGTGCTGGATCTGCAGCCGAAGAACTCCTTCATCCGCTGGGCCGTGAACCAGGGACATACGGTGTTCGTCATCTCCTGGATCAATCCCGGCCCCGAGATGAAGGACAAGGATTTCGACGACTACGTGTTCGCCGGCCCGCTCGCCGCTCTGGATGCCATAGAGAAAGCCACCGGCGAGACCTCCGTCAATATCATCGGCTACTGCATCGGCGGCACGCTGCTGGGCGCGACCTTGGCGTGGTTGTGCGCGCAGGGTGACACGCGCATCGCAAGCGCCACCTTCTTCACTGCGCTGCTTGATTTTTCGGATGTGGGAGATCTGGGCGTTTTCATCGATGAAGAACAGTTGACCGCCCTGGAGGAAACCCTGCAGACCCGCGGCTACCTCGATGGCAGTGAAATGGCTGCAGCGTTCAATCTCATC
>VGUA01000085.1 GCA_016874535.1 Gammaproteobacteria bacterium | reverse complement strand
GGACATGAACACCGGCAAGATGACCTGGAAAGCCGACACCGACGAACCTTTGATGGGCGGCGTGCTCGCCACTGCCGGCAATCTGGTGTTCACCGGTGAAGGCAATGGCCACTTCAATGCCTATGACGCGCGTGATGGCAAGAAGCTGTGGTCGTTCATGGCCGGGGCCGGCGTGAATGCGCCACCCGTGTCCTACATGGTCGACGGCAAGCAGTACATCGCCGTGGCGGCGGGTGGCAACACCCAGCTGAACTTCAAGCGCGGCAACAGCGTGCTGGTGTTCGGTCTGCCTGACTGATGCAGCGGGATGGAGAGGGTCGCGCGCAAGCCGGCCCTCTCCCACTCCCCTTGCATTTACCTCTGCTCTCGATCAAGGAATTTCCCCAACCCATGCGTCCACTGTTCTGCCTGTTCGTGCTGCTGCTGGTTTCTTCCCTGAATGTCCGCGCCGAGGACACTGCCGCCGGGATGCCGGCCAAGGCCGCCACCTGTATCGCCTGTCATGGCCCTGGCGGCAACTCCACCGACCCGCAGTACCCGGTGCTCGCCGGCCAGATGTCGCGCTATATCTATTTGCAGCTCAAGGACTACAAGCAGGATCGGCGTGCGCATCCGCTGATGACACCCATCGCCAAATCACTCAGCACCGAAGAGATGATCGAACTGGGTGACTACTTCGCGGCACAGAAGCGCACCGGCCAAGTGGAACAGGGCGATCCCGCGCTCATCGCACGCGGCCAGAAAGTGGCCGACGATGCGCTCTGCACCATGTGCCATCTGGGCGCCATGGCCGGCCAGAACGAAGTGCCGCGCGTGAATGGGCAGCACTACAGCTACATCTTGGGCCAGTTGATGGACCTCAAGCATGGCAAGCGCACGAACGATGCCGGCAACATGTCGGCAGTGGTCAAGACACTCTCGGATGATGATCTCAAGGCGCTGGCCGCCTGGAACGCGAATCTGCAGTAGACGACTGCCACAAGGTCGCGTCCGCCGGGTCGCGACCGATCATTCCACGCGCGCTGCCTCCAAGGCCTCCGAGAGACGCGCAAGAAGGCCTGAATCACGCTCCAGACGGCGCTTAAGCCCCAGCCCCAAGGCCTCCATCCCGGCGCACACCAGCACCCGCTGGCGGGCTCGGGTCACGCCGGTGTAAATCAGTTCCCGCGTGACCACAGGACTCTCCCCACCGGGTGGCAGGACCAGCGCCACCTCATCGAATTCCGAGCCTTGCGACTTGTGCACGGTCATGGCAAAGGCGGTTTCATGTTCCGGCAGGCGGGCCGGCGGGATCGTCCGCCAGCCCTGCTCGCCATCCTGGAAGTACACACATAGCTGCCCTTCGCCGTCGCTCACCGGCAGCGTGATGCCGACGTCCCCATTGAAAAGTTGCTGCCCATGGTCGTTGCGCTGGACCATGATCGGGCGCCCGATGAACCAGTCACCCCTGGCCGCACCCCCGCCCTTGAGACGTGCCCCCGCGGCTTCGGTCAACAGGGCATTGAGGGCTGTAACCCCGTAGGAGCCGCCGCGAGTCGCGCACAGTACCCGGAACCGATCGAATGCCGCGAATACCGCACGCACATCGAAGGTGCCGCTGCCGTCCGTCGGGAGTGTGTCGAGATAAGCGGCATAACCCGCGAGCAGCCGCCTGATGAGCGCGGCGTGGGCATCGGAGCCTGTCATGGCGAGATATTCCAGATCTCCCCCCATCGATGCATCACCGAGCAAGCCGAGGGCACCGGCGATATCCCCGTCGCGCACCGCGAGCGCGAGGCGCCGGATGCCCGAGTCGAGCGCAAAGCGATAGGTTCGCGTAAGCCAGATGACCTGGCCCGCGAGCGGGCCCGGCTGGTTCGGCGGCGCGGTATCCATCATGGCTTCAGGAATACCGGTCAACGAGGACAGGACCTGTCGACGGGGCGGCGCGAGGGTGGCATCCCTCGCCAGTTCCGCGAATATCGCGCCAGCCTCCACCGCCGCCAGCTGATCCTTGTCACCAAGCAGGATGAGACGCGCCGCTGCTGGCAGGGCCTCGCAGACGCGGGTCGCCAGGGCGAGGTCCAGCATGGAGGCTTCATCCACCACCAGCACATCCACAGGCAAGGGACGGCCGGCGTGGTGAGCGAAACCGCGCTGGGGCGAGTAGGCCAACAGGCGGTGCAGCGTAAGCGCGTGCGTGGGCAGACCCGCCCTGATGGCGGGCGCCAGATCCTCGCGCTCAGCCGCCGCCTGAACGGCTTCATGCATACGCGCTGCAGCCTTGCCGGTAGGTGCTGCCAGCGCTATCCGTGATTGCGGATCCTCATTCAGCAGGCAGGCCAGGATGCGCACCACGGTGGAAGTCTTACCCGTGCCCGGGCCGCCACTGATGACCGTGAGGCGACCGGCAAGTCCCATGGCAACCGCGAGTCTCTGCCAGTCGGGGCTCTCGGTGCTCGCGGCGAAAAGCTGATCCAGCAGCATGCGCGCCCGCGCCACGGAGGCCGCGGCAAGGATCGGGGCACTCGCCGCCCTGCCTGCGAGGCTGCGAGCGAGGCGTTGCTCGTAGTCGAAATAGCGCGCGAAGTAGAGTCTGTTGTCCGCATCGAGGATTAACGGCGCCACCCCTTCATCGGGTGCCGTGACCACTCGCGAGGCTCGCAGCATGTCCGCGGTCTCCGCTTCGAGTGTCGTGCACACATGGCCCTGCGCGAGCGCGTGCACGAGTTCCTCCCCGAGCCGGCAGACCAGCCGGGCTGCGGCATCCGGTGCGCCGGCGGCCAGCGCCCACTCCTGCAGACGCCGAGCCATTCCTTGCGCCAGCGCGACCTCCGCCGAAAAACCGTCGCGCGGCCCGATCTTCATGCTTGGCCTGCTACCGGATGACCGAGGCAGTCATCAATCGCCTCGATCAAATCATCCTCGGCGCGCTCGAAATACACGCCTGACTGGCTGCCGTCCGCAAGCCGCCAATGGGGACGCACTGCCCTCACGAAGAGGTAGAAGACCCCACCGAACTGGCTCGCATGATCGTAGCCCGGCACACGCGTGTACAGGAAACGCCGCAGCGCGACGGTGTAGAGCAAGTGCTGCAGATGGTAGGAATGACGGAGCATCTCGTTATTCAGCGCCTGCATGGAGTAGCTCTCTGCGGTCTCGCCCAGAAAATTGGACTTCCAGTCGAGCAGGTAAAACTTGCCGGCATGACGGAATACGAGATCGATTGCCCCGGACAGGAATCCCCGCCAACTGCGAGCAGGGAGTCGCTCGCGGAGCCGGGAACGCGCGAGCAACAAGCCATTGAGTCGATCCACGGCAAGCGCAGGAGTATGCAGGGTGAAGGGCAGTTCGTTGAGGCGATCTGCCATCGGCACATCCGAGAGGCGCATATCCTCCCGCAGAGGGCAGGCCAGCACGTCTTCAAGCATTCGCTGCAGCATGACCTTGTGCAGCGCGCGCTCGGCGTCTGCGTCACCCTGCGGAAACTGGCGCAGGGCGCGTTCGATGGCATCCCCCCAGCCCTCGGTGCTGCGAAAATCGATGAGTTCAAAGACGCGATGAAGACAGCTGCCAGCACTGGCACCACGCGGGAATCGCAGAATGTCATCCGGCGCGAGGACGGTCGGATACTCTGGCAGTCCGGGTGGCGGGAGGGCATCCACGTCATGATCGACCACCCGTTCCTGAACATGGAGATGCCGTGTCAAGGCGGTGAAGCTGCCTCGCGCCCACGTCTCACCGAGCTGCGGTGGCGTTGCGCAGCGCGGCCTCAAGGCGAAGGTGGTTTCCACCCGCGCCGCGTCGTGGCCTGCGGGGACATGCACGTCCGGCAGCGGCAGCACCTCGAAGTTGGCGGCTCCAGCCACGGTATGCCAGGCATATTCGACTTCTTCCGCCGTCCGCGCATTCTGCTTGGAGTCTCCCCATTGCGCCGGTGTCATCCCCGCGCCTGCCACCAGCCAATTGAGATGGCTGCGCAGGCTTTGTCCGCATTTCTGCGAATTTGTGTCCTTGCAGAGCCCGGCAAACAGATAGCAGCGTCGACTTGCACGCGTGAGCGCGACGTAGACCAGACGCAGGAACTCTGCATCAGCCTCGGTCGTGCGCTGCGACTTGATCTCGTCACTGTCAGCGGTCTCGGGCCGGAAATCGAGCAAGGCCTGTCCATCCTTGTGGTATTCGCGGAGCAGTGAAAGATCCGAGCGCGGGGCCGAATTGTCCACCCAGAGAAAGGGGCAGAACACCACCGGATACTCGAGCCCTTTGGATTTGTGGATGGTGACGATGCGTACCAGATTGGCATCCGATTCCAGCCGCATCTGGGCCACTTCGGGCGCATTGCCGGTGTGCTGGCGCTGGCTGCGGAACCAGCGCAGGAGAGAATCTGGAGCGGGATGGGTGGTGGCCGCCTCACTCAACAGTTCACCGAGATGCAGGAGGTTGGTCAGCCGCCGCTCACCCTCTGGCTCTTGCAGCGTATGCTTCTGAACCTTCTCCTTGCTCAGGAAGTGGCGGAACATCACCGCAAAGCCGCGCGTCATCCAAAGCTGGCGGTACTCGCCAAAACGCTGTATCGCCGACTGGAAGACATGGCTGTTCGTTGACAGTACCAGGATTTTTCCGGACGAACCACCCAAGAAACCAACCGTCAAGGCCGCTCTCAACAGGCCCTCTCCGCGTTGTGCGAGCGCGAGCAGCACGCGTTCCAGCTCCTCCGCCTCTAGGCTGTGGTAGACACTCGCCGGAGACATTTCCACACAGGACACGCTGCGTGACTCCAACGCCTGCCTGACCAGACGACCCTCCGCATGAGTGCGCACCAACACGGCAATGTCTGCGGCTCGCAGGCTGCGCCCGTCGAGCTGCACGCGGTCACGCTCTGCGAGCAAACGTGCGATCTCGGCAGCCGTGCGTCCGGCACACAAGGCCTTCGCCGTCGATCGCGGCAGCCAATCGCCCTGTTCATCCTTTGGCAGCCACCAGACTTCGAAACACTGCCGTGGCGCGCTGCTCGAATCGGTCAGCGGTGCGCGCCCGCCCGGCGCGGGCCTGACCTCGGCAAAGTCGATGCCTTGCTGCAGGAACGCCGCCGGATTCGCGCCGAAGATCCCGTTGCAGGCCCGGACCAGAGCCGACGTGGACCGATGGTTCACTCCGAGCATATGGCGCGCGGAGACAAGACTCGCGGCCTTGAGATAGGTGTGCAGATCCGCGTTGCGGAAGCTGTAGATGGCCTGCTTCGGATCACCGACCAGAACGACCGGGAACTCGCGCAGATGAGCGTCCACGCCATGAATGAGGTGGAAGATTTCGAACTGCAGCGGGTCGGTGTCCTGGAATTCATCGATCAACGCCACCGGAAAGCGCTCGCGCAACGCCGCCGCCAAACCGGGATTTTCTCCCGAGGTGAGTGCTTCGTGCAGGTTGGCCAGCATATCGTTGAACGCAACCACTCGCTCCTGCCGCTTGCGCTCACGCAGTGCGGGTATCGCGGACTCGAGAAACTCCCGGAGAAGTTCCAGGCGTTTCAGCTTCAGGGCATCGAGGTATTTCTCCTGCTCCGTCAGGAAATGCTCCACCGCGTCGAAGAAGGGGTGACTCGGGCTCTCGCTCTGACGAGCCTTGAGGGTGCCATCCGTGACCTTGCGGCGGCGATAAAGCGTGAACTTCGCCTTCTTCTGGTCATGTTCGCGGTGCAGGGGATCGCCCGTCGCCAACCAGCCGCGCCATTCCTGGGCACCCTGGGCGATGCCCTCCTGCGTGTAGCTGTTTTTTTTGAAGATCTGGAGCGCCGCCGTGAGCACCTCCGGAGGTTCGGTCGCGCCGGCCGACCAGGCTGCCTGCAGCGGCGCGAAAGCGGCTTCTAGAGCGGCCAGATCCGGTTCACCGGCAACCGCTGGCGGCCACTTGTCGCGCGCCAAGGGCTTGGCGAGACGCCGGCCGAGATACTGCGCATAGACGGCCGGTGAGTCACCGCTTGCAAGCAGATGCCCCATGCAGGGCGCGGTGAGACTCAGGATGCGACTGCGCCAGAAATCCCGGGCCTCCTGCAAACGATGCTCCGTATCGTGCTCAACGGCCTCGAAGGCGAAGGGCAGGCCGCCGCTGAAGGGGGTGTCGGCGAGGGCACGCTGGCAGAAGCCATGGATCGTGAAGATGGCCGCCTCGTCGAAACATTCGCGCGCCAGCACCAGGCGTTGTTTGATCGGTGTGGCACCCTCCCTCCCCGCAAGCTGGTCCATATATTCGACAAGCTGGCCGTCGAAGGAAGATTGAGTCTTTCCCTCTTCCCGCAGACGGAGGATTTCCAGTGCTTCCAGGATCCTGCCTCTGATCCGCGCTCGCAGCTCACTGGTGGCCGCATTGGTGAAAGTCACCACCAGAATCCTGTTTACCTCCAGCTTCTTTTCGAGCAACAGGCGCAGGTAGAGGCCACAGAGACTCCAGGTCTTGCCGGTCCCCGCAGAGGCCTCGATGAGGTTGAGCCCGGTGAGTAGCACTCCGTAAACATCCAGCGCGCCACCCACTCAGGTTTCCTCCTCGAGATGCGCGAGTAGCGGCTCGAACACAGCACAGGCAGCACGTTCAAACTCTTCATTCAACGGGTTGGGATCGTGTCGCAGGGCGATGCGCCAGGCCGGAGAATCGGATTCGCCTCGCTTACCCCAGGTGGCATGGCGCTCGCCCTGCCCAAGCCATTCCTTGCGCGCCTTGCGCAACGCGCGTTCCCTCCCTTCTGACAGGCGCTCGATGTAAGTCAGCGCCGTACGAGGTGAAAAACGCAAGGGCAGACGCTGACCCTGCGCATAAAGAGCGAGCAGCGAATGCAGCACGCCTTCAGCCTCAGCGCAGGGACGAAATGCGAATCCGGAATCGCGCCCCAGCCAGCGGGTAACTCGCGGCGGATCGCAGGTACCCGAGGCGTGGGCCGCGTTGAAGAAAACATGCTTGAGCCAGGTTTCCAGTTTGTCGAAGGCCCCGGGCGAGCTATACCGGTAGCAGCCCAGACCGGTAGCCTCGACGCCCACCAAGGTGTCCTCGAGAATGACCGTCATGCCCGCTGCCTTCGCTTCGAAGTGCCCCGTGGCAGACCACATCGGTGGCCCCCGTCGCACAACCGGTACGCGAGCCGCGTATTGGCGCAGGGCAGGAAGTTCGCGCAGCAACAAGCTGCGACCCAATGCCCCGACCGGATATTCGCGTCCGGCCTCGGCGAGGGTCACGATCATTTCATCCGGCGCCCCCGCCTGCAGGGCGGGCAGCAACCGCGCAGCAAGCGCACTTCGACTTGCCCACTCGACTGCGAAGGGTTCCTCGTCTTCCAGCTCCTCCTCGGCCTCACGCAAGGTCACCTGCAAACTCCGGCGCAAAAGATGGCGCGCGGGGTTCCTGAAGAAGTCCTGCAGATCAGCGAGCCCGATGACGCAGGTTGCCGACTCCGTAACGGGCAGCAGTTCGATGAAAAACGGGGTCGAGACATCGCTGACCCCGGCATCTTCCTCACCGTTCTCGTCGGCCGGACTTGCCGCAACTCCAACGGCCGTCGCCGTTTCTTGCGCCTCTTCGGCGGGGGGGGCGTCACCCTGCTGCGGGCGCACGGATCTCCGGCCAGCCTCACGCGCGCGCAAGGCATCAAGATATTCCTGCGCATAGCTGAACAAGCCCGCCTCCTTATCCTCTTCGCGCAGGAAGTAGCGCGGTGAGAAGGCCTGCAGCGGATGCTCCACCACGAAGCGTTTCCGTGCTGCGGCCAAGGCCAGCGGTCCTTCTTCACCACTGATGAGGTGGCCGAGATGTTCCAGCAGCTCGCTCACCAGCACTGAAGGCGTCAATTCGGAGTCATCGCGGATGTGTCGCCCCGTATAGCTCACGAGAAAACAGCTGCGGGCAGCGAGCAGAAGGTCAAGGAACACATTGCGATCATCCAGGCGTCGCTGGCGATCTCCCGGTTGCGGTGCCCGCGCGATGAGGTCGAATTCATCAGGCTTGTGCAGTGCTGGGTAGACGCCATCCTCCATCCCCAGCACGCAGACGATCTCCCAAGGCAGATGGCGCATGGGCGTCATGCCGGCAAAAGTGACCATGCCCGTCGGCACCGCGCCGTGCGCCGGATCCTCCAGACGTTCGCCGAATGCCTTGTGAATCACACTGAACGGCAGCGGCTCCTCGATACCCGCAGCGACAAGATCCGTCACCAAGGCCTGAATGGCGCGGCGCACTTCAGCGACCATGTCGGCGTTTGCACGGCTGGCCGGGAAGAACGCCTGCAGCCATGCCTCGAGGTGCTCGCCCCACTCGATGGGTTGGGCGTGCCTCGCCGCTTCACGTTGTGCTCCTTCCAGTCTGCGCACGTAAGCATCAAGGGCGCCCAGCGCCGCTGCCTCGGTTCCTTCGGCAGCACGTACCGGCAACAGTCCGGCCCAGGGCCCGGTATCGTCCGGCATGGCGAAGCCGAGAAACAAGCGATCGAGGCCGTCTGCGAAACTGAATTCCCTGCTGGCGGGCAGCCCCACCTGTGCGCGATGCGCCTCACTCAGGCCCCAGCGAATACCAGCCTCGCCAATCCATTCATGCAGGCTCTCCAGCGAGGCGTCATCGAGCCCGAAACCGGCACTCACTGCAGGCTCGCGAAGCAGGTGAAACACCTCGCTCGCGACGCAGCGGGAAGCGAGCAGGCGCAAGAGCATCAGCATGCCGCGGGCGACGGGATTGGCCTCGGCACGCGGCAACCCCACCAGCTGGTAGGGGATGCGGCGTGCCTCCTGACTGCCGAAGACGGCGTGCACGAGCGGTGCGTGGCGGGCTGGATCAGGCATGACAACCAACACCTGATCGGCACGCAGGCCGGGTTGCGCGGCAAAGCGATCCAGCAGCTGGTCGTGCAAGACTTCGAGTTGCCGCACGAGCGAGTGACAGACATGGATCTGGATGCTGCGGTCGTTTGCGGCGGGCTCCACACCACCAGGTGCATCAGTTTCCAGCGCGAGAATACGGTTCTGTACGCTTGCGAGCAGTGAATCGCCCTCGTGCTCAAGAAACACGGCGTCCTCGCTCGCCCAAGCCGGAATCGTGCCTAGCAGCCGGCTAAGGCCTTGGGTCTGGCGTCCCCAGCTCGCCAGCAGCGGGTGTCCAATTTCATGGAGATCGGCGGCATCTTGCTGCTGCAGCTGTGCAAGCCGTTTCGGGCCGACGATCAAATCCCAGAATTCGCGGCAGGGGTTTTGGAGATAGAGACGGATCTCCATCCACTGACCAAGCTTTGCCAGCGCATCGAGGTAGAGGGGCGCAATGTCACCCGGACAGAACAGCGCGAGTCTCGCGGGCAAGCCCGCGGCGGCAGCCTCCGTGGGTGTAAGCGGGCCAAGACGTTCAAAGAAAGCGGCCGCGGGATGTTCCACCGGCAACGCCATTTCCCGCGCCAGCCAGCGCCAGAGTGCTGCCAGCCAGTCCTCGTCCTGCATGGGGCGAGGGCCCGCCGTGCGACCTTGCGACCAGGAGCGCATCCAGTTGCTGCGCCAGGTCGCGCATTGTTCAAGCACGTCCGCCACGCGCTGCGCGAGTTCGAAACGCATCACGGGATCGCGCTCGGCGTGGGCCAGATAACCGGACAGTCGCGTCCCCGCCTGATTGATTTCCGGATCGCCGAAGGCGCGGTAGAGACGCCAGGGGAGACGCTCTCCGGTGAAGGGGGACTCGCTGGCCACGGGCACGAAGCGCCCAATCTGTTCCCAGACCCATTGCGCGAGAAAATTGAAGGAGAGATTCGCCGCCACGCCGAAGTGCTGGGCGCAGGCCTGCTCCAGGTCGCGGCGAATGGCGGTGCCCGGCACGATGATGTGTTCGGGCGTGAACGGATCTGGCGGCGCCTGCTCCAGATCCGCGAGCAGGCGCGCCTTCAGCACAGCATAGGAGTTGGACTGGAAGAGATGCAGTCCTTCACGCATTGCAGTTTCCCGGGCGCCTTCCCTGTGCTCCCTGTCCGGCGTCAGTCGATGCGACCCAGCGCCTCCTCGAAGCTCTTTACGGTACGGTCGACATGGCAGAGCTTGTCGAGTCCGAAGAGCCCGATGCGGAAGCTGCGGTAGTCGGCCGGCTCATCCACCTGCAAGGGCACACCGGCAGCGATCTGCAGACCCTGGGCCATGAACTTGCGGCCATTCTGGAGCTCCGGATCGTCGGTATAGCTCACCACCACCGGCGGAGCCTTGAAGCCTTCGGCAGCAACGCTGCGATAACCGCTGGCCTCGAGCGCAGCGCGGATGCGCGTGCCAAGTGTCTCCTGCGCCGATTTCAGCGCGGCGAAGCCGACGGCCTCGGCTTCAGCCATCATGCTGGACAGGCGACGCAGACCGTCAGTAGGCAGGGTCGCATGGTAGGCATGCCCGCCGCCCTCATAGGCTTCCATGATCTGCAGCCACTTTTTGAGGTCGCAGGCGTAACTGCTGCTGGTGGTCTCCTCGATACGCGCGCGAGCGCGCTCACCGAGCATGACGAGGCCCGCGCAGGGGCTGCTGCTCCAGCCCTTCTGGGGCGCGGTAATAAGCACATCCACGCCAGTTGTCGCCATGTCCACCCACATGGCACCCGAGGCCACGCAATCGAGCACGAACAAGCCGCCGACCTCATGCACCGCGTCGGCCACGGCCTTGAGGTAGGCGTCCGGGAGAATCATGCCGGCGGAAGTTTCGACGTGCGGCGCGAACACCACCTTGGGGCGGTGCTTGCCAATGGCGGCCACGACTTCCTCCAGCGGCGCTGGCGCGAAGGGCGCGCGGGTACCGCCCTCGCCCACCTGTCTTGCTTTCAGCACCTGCGCGGAAGCGGGAATGTTTCCCATCTCCATGATCTGGGTCCAGCGAAAGCTGAACCAGCCATTGCGGATGATGAGGCAGTCTTGGCCGGTGGCGAATTGGCGCGCAACCGCTTCCATACCGAAGGTCCCGCTGCCCGGCAGCACGATTGCCGCCTTGGCCTGGTAAACCCGCTTGAGGACGCGGGAGATATCCCGCATGACGTCCTGGAAGTTGCGGGACATGTGATTGAGTGAGCGGTCGGTGTAGACCACCGAATACTCGAGCAAACCACCGGGATCGATATCGGAATGGAGCGCGGTCATGGAGATGTCATCCGTAGGAATGGAGAGGGGTGCGGGCACGGGATTGCGTGTCCGCGCGATCAAGTCGGCACGCTAGCATGTTCGGGGCTTGCGGCCTAGGTCCGACCGGGCGCAGCGGATGCTGAGCGGATGTGGAGGGGGATGCCCTGTAGCGGACATTGGTGTTCGTCCGTGGAAGGGCGTCCCCCTGTGCAGCCGCAACAGTACGGCCAGGGGCAGCCGCCCGGCGCTTGACCCTCCGCGCTTCGCACTGCGTGCGGCGCGCGTCGGGTTAAATCCCCGGCCGGCTTTAGGCGATTGCGCGTAACGGCTTTTTCGAGGGCGCTCGTGAACGGATGTGCAGGGGGATGCCCTATAGCGGAAATTGGAGTTCGTCCGCGGAAGGGTGTCCCCCTGTGCAGCCGCAACAGTACGGCCAGGGGCAGCCGCCCGGCGCTTGACCCTCCGCGCTTCGCACTGCGTGAGGCGCGCGTCGGGTTAAATCCCCGGCCGGCTTTAGGCGATTGCGCGTAACGGCTTTTTCGAGGGCGCTCGTGAACGGATGTGCAGGGGGATGCCCTATAGCGGACATTGGAGTTCGTCCGCGGAAGGGCGTCCCCCTGTGCAGCCGCAACAGTCCACGCAACGAACAGTCCAGCCGCCCGGCGCTTGACCGTCCGCGCTTCGCACTGCGTGAGGCGCGCGTTGGGTTCAACCCCCGGCCGGCTTTCGTGCCTTCACTCGGAAAGGCTTCCCGGAGCGGTGCTCAGCGGCTGTGCAGGGGGATGCCCTATAGCGGACATTGGAATTCGTCCGCGGAAGGGCGCCCGCTGTGCAGCCGCGCGTGGCAAGGCCGCTCAGCCGGCGTCGGTATCTTGAAGCGACGGGTTCAGTCACCCCGGTAGGTGATCCGGAAAATCCGGTGCGAAGAATCATCGGAGACCAGGATCGCACCATCAGGCAGGACCAGCACGTCCGCCGGGGTACCCCAAGCCTCCTGTCCCTGCAGCCACCCAGTGAGGAAAGGTTCATGCTGGATGACCCTTTCACCGGCAGCGTCCAGCACCACCCGCACGACACGGTAGCCGCTCTTGCGGCTACGGTTCCAGGAGCCGTGCTCGGCAATGAAAAGCGTGTTCCGGTAGGCAGCAGGCAGACCCTTTCCCGAATAGAAAGCGAGGCCGAGCGGCGCCACATGGGCGCCCAGCTCGAAGACAGGGGGCGTGAGTTGCTGATCAGAGGGCC